>JAFSGY010000025.1 GCA_017440575.1 Lachnospiraceae bacterium
ATAATCGAAAGCTTTCCTGCAATATTCTTGTTATCTGTTAGTGAAATAATCTCATCTAAGTTCTCAAGCTCAAAGCGAACTGCATCACTTCCCTGATGCTCCATAAACATTTTCTGTACATAATAGTTTGGCGTTTTTACTATTTCATGATTATTAAACCACAACATATCCGGTGCCCAATTAATATAATCCACGTTACAAAGCATTGGTGCATAACAGGCAAGAGCAACTGCCTTAGAACGCTCTAAATGTGTCATATAAGCCGCCTCTACAATCGCATTGTAGTAGGTATTTCCCCATGACGCATATTCTCCAAGGAATACCTTCGGACCATTTTCATCATAATCCTCATAATGATGCATATTCGCAAGGAACCACTCCGGTGATGAATAATAATGCTCGTCTACCAAATCAGAACCATACTGCTTTGCAGACGTCCATCCTGCTTCGTAACCTTCTCCTACTGCAAAAGGACCTGCTGTATTAATAATCTTAATATCCGGATATTTCTCACGAATTGCATTGTGGAAATGAGGATATCTCTCAAAGAAGCCCTCTCCGATTTCCTCGTTTCCAATTCCCAGATATTCCATGTTAAAAGGCTTCTCATGTCCCATTTCTTTTCGAATGCTTCCCATCGGAGTAGATGCATCACCATTTGCAAATTCAATTAAGTCAAGAGCCTCCTGTACCCATGCACCAAGCTCTTCCATCGGAACACCTTCACCCTTATGAGGGTTAAAACCTCCCGGAAGTACCGGTAACGGCTTTGCACCAATGTCCTCGCAGAAACAGAAATACTCATAATAGCCTAAGCCAAGGGTCTGGTTATAACCCCAGTTATTTCTCCATGTTGGTCGTTCTTCAATCTTACCTAAGGTACGCTTCCAACGATACATAGAATTACGGTCATGATCATTGAGACTGCCATCATGTGTCAGACAACCACCCGGAAAACGCATGAACTTCGGTTTCATTTCACCAAGAGCCTCCGCAATGTCCTTTCGAAGACCGTTTTCTCTTCCCATAAAAGTATCTGTCGGGAATAGAGAAACCATATCCAAATCGCAAACGCACTCATCACCAAAGGTCAGTACAAGCCTTCCGGCTGTCGTTGTGCCTATTGCCTTTACCTTACACGCATACCTCGCCCAGTCATTTCCCTGAATCTCCAAAGTACCCTTCGCATAAACCGTTCCTGCATCATCTGCTACCGAAACGGTAAGCTGTGCCTTTTTTTCAGCTCTTGCATAAACACTAAAAAGATATGTCTTTTCCGCTTCCACATAGATTCCGGTGTTAAAGCCAAGGTTACGGATATACGCATCCTTTTCTGCTTTTACATGGAGGTAATGTGTATTCTCTCCGTTTAACGGATTCTGTGTACAAACCTCCCACTCTGTATTATCCGACTTCTCCCACGCAGTCAGTGCATGATATTCCTTTCTGTCAATCTCACAGAATTCAAAGGAACGATTCTGTACAAGCTCTGCATACAGACCGCCATCTGCTGCATGATTAATATCCTCAAAAAACAAACCATATAAATCGCCCAGCTTCTTGTAGGATTCTTTTTCAAAAATTTTGATTTTTTTCATTTGTGTAACCCCCAAAATTTATCATTATATTATTTAAGGTTGGAAGAATACGCTCCCCCAACCTTATCTTTTTATTTTAATCCCATAACCAGTATAATCAAAATCATGCATGGAATCACATATGTTACATAGCCCTTAAGCCATCTTGGCATTTTCATGCCTTCACCGGTATGTACCTCTTCTAAATACTTATCATAGCCCCAGCCCCATTTGGTAACACAGAATAACACAACGATTAAAGAACCTATTGGTAATAACAGGTTGCTGACAATAAAATCTTCTAAATCTAGTACGGTACTATCAACACCTCTTG
>JAFSGY010000026.1 GCA_017440575.1 Lachnospiraceae bacterium
CATACGTCCATCTGTATTTGCTACCGTGTAGCCCTTTGCAGCAAGAACATTATTTACTGCATTATGTGCATCTGTTGCTACGGTTAGATAATAATCACCATCGTCCAAAATGTAGGTTCCTGCACCATAAGTATCATACGAAGCTAAATCTCTCTTATCTACATATACGGTAATGGTCTCAGAAGCACCCGGCGCAAGAATATCTGTCTTAGCAAAACCACAAAGTGCAACGGAAGCCTTTTCCACACCATGTTCCATGTCATATGCAGTATATGGTGACTGGGAATATATCTGTACAGTTTCCTTACCGGAATAAGTATCTCCAGTATTGGTTACGGTTACGGTTACTTCAAACTGGTCTGTAGACTCATTATAAACAGTGTTTACATCGCTATATTCAAAATTGGTATAGCTTAAACCATATCCAAATGGGAATGCAACGTCATCACTGTATACATAATTTCCTGCATTACCTGTTCCCATAACGTAATCTTCATAACGTGTCTCGTAATACTTATAACCTACATAGATACCTTCCTGATAGATCATATAGGTACTTGCATTTGCAGGAATAATTCCCTCTGTATAGCCTGCATAAGTGGTTGGCACAAAGTTTGCCATCGCCGGAGAAGAGAAATTATCATAACAGTATGTATCAACCAGACTTCCGGAAGGTGTTACATTACCTGCCAGAATCTCTGCTACTGCATTCACACCGGAAATACCTACATCACCAATCCAGAGACATGCATCAATTGCATATTCATTATTCTTTAAGAAATCTACCTGTAACGGATTTGCAGAGTTAATCAGTACGATAATCTTCTGAACCGTTCCATCTGCCTTCATCTGTTTCAGATTTGACAGCATCTCTTTTTCGTTTTCATCCAAGGCAAGATAATTTGTTGTCTTGAATTCAAGGTCTGCACCTTCACCACCAACACGTGAAAGCACAACAACTGCTGCATCACCATACGAAGCTACCGAATTCTTTACCTCATCGGTATAAACATTCCACGGAACCTCTGATACAGAAGCCGGTTCTAAGGAAACCACACCGCCAACAGGACGTGCATAAGAAGCCGCTTCACCTGTTGCATAGAAATTCCAAAGTGTTTCGTTTACACGAAAGCCTGACTTTTCCAAAGCAGTCTTCAAGTTGTCTGCTGTAGAAGCATCAATATTACCTGAACCTGTTCCACCGTATACTAAATTGGTAGAAGAGTTAGAAAAACAGCTTACACTTGCCCCCTTTGCTAAAGGTAATGCCTGATTTTCATTCATCAAAAGTGCTGCACCCTCTGCCTCAACTAACTGACAAAGCTCTAATCCATACTCTGTCATTGCTTCTGGTGTACTAAAATCACTCTCATAATAAATGGCATTTGGATCCTCATTCTTCAGTTCCCAGAAAGTTCCACCTGCAAACGCTGCAATGGTATTATCAAACATAGATAACACAACAGTCGCTGCAATAGTAATAATTGCAATCGGTGCGCTGAATACACTAAGCCCCTTCCAAGGTCTCATTGCTTTTCTTCTTGCCTTGTTATAAGCCTTTTTACGCGCTTTTTTCTCTTTCTTTAAATCTTCCATTTCCATATTCCTCCTTAGCTTCAAATATTGTGTCTTGCACAATATTTACTATGTGAAAAAACTTCCGCATATGGTTTTTTCACATTCTAAACCCAATTCTGACTCTTGCCCTTTTTGACCTTATATTCCGGTCTAGGCTTGTCCGTTTTATAGATTACTGCCAAATCTCTAAGTGTTCCTGCCTTAACCTCAAGGTGATTCTCTGCCTCCAGCGTAACCTTAAAATGAAATGCGTGTGTTCCTGTCTTTGTTTCCACAAGCTTTCCATTGTTATAAAGTGATACTTCATTCTGATTAGAATACACCGTTACATCCGTAACATTCTCTGCACGATACTCATATCGCTTACCGCAAAGATGTACAAACGGTTCATCACTCCACCATGCTTTATAGATATAAAAGCTGTCCTTTTTGATTCTTCTGTCAAAGGTAACCAGTCCTTTGTGGTTCATTCCCGGTTCGCCACCCTGATTTCTGGCATCTGCCGCAAAGTCAAACATGTTCCAAACATAAGTTGACCACAGGAACGGATGTCTTTCAAAGCACTCCAGCATATATTCGTGATACTTTGCCTGATATTCCTCGGTGTGGTCACCTCTTCTTGGCTTTGCACTGTGAAGATTCGGCATTCCCTCTGCACCATATTCGGAATACCCAAGACAACGCTTCGGATATTTCCAATGATAGAACTTCATAAATAAGTCATTTAGGAACAGTCCCGGTACATACCAGCCTAAATACAGATTCCATGCAACGATATCCGAAATCTTCGTAACCGGATGGAAAGGACTGCACATCGCGTAGCAGGCAAGTGTAGTCGGTCTTGTAGAATCCAGCTCCTTGCAAAGCTTCTGCAATGCATGGTGATTGTCCAGCATGTCATTTTTATGCTTACCGGAAATCGTAATCTCATTGGAAATCCCCCATGTTACAATACATGGATGGTTGAAATTCTGAACAATCAGCTCCTTCATTTGGAAAAAGGTATTCTCTCTTCCTCCCGGCATATGAGCAGAGATATAAGGAATTTCAGCCCATACTATCATGCCGTATTGATCACATAAATCATAGAAATACTGATTATGCTGATAATGAGCCAGTCGGATGGTATTTGCTCCAACCTCGCGGATAAGCTCCATATCCTGCTCCATCTGCTCATAAGAAATGGCATTTCCGATTCCCTTCCAGTCCTGATGCCTTGATACACCACGAAGCGGATAAGACTCACCGTTCAGGAAAAATCCCTTATCCGGGTCTATATGGAAAGTTCGAATTCCACACTTACAACCAATCGTATCAATAACATCTCCTTCGCAGAAAAGCGCCGCTTGTAAAGTATACAGATAAGGATCCTTAATTCCGTTCCAGAGATGTGCATTCTCGACTTCCAAAGTTATATCACACCCCTCGGCTGCCTTTACAAGATTACCTTCTGCATCCAGAAGCTTTACCATAACCTGCATCTTCTTCTCGGCAAGGCTTTTCACATTAGTATAGGTCTTTATATGAAGAATACCCTTTTTATCCTGAACATCCGTCTTTACCTGTATCCCGGGTCCTCCGTAATAGTCAAGGTCAAAATGGTCTCTTGCTACAATCAACAGCTCCACATCCCGATAAATACCTCCATAAAAGGTAAAATCCGCCTTTTGTGGATAGACACGTTCGTTGATACTGTTATCAACCTCTACCCTAAGTACATTCTCTGTTCGTAGTATCTTAGTAACATCTGCCCGAAAAGTCGAATAACCATTATCATGTGTACATACTTCTTCCTCATTCAGGATTACCCTTGCACTTGCATTTACTCCATGAAACTGTAAATAAACACATTCCTCATCCTGAAACTCCGGCACCGAAAATTTCTTTTCATAAATGCATGTACCACGGTAATAATCATTTCCCCCGTCCTGACCGTCGGCGGCATTCCATGTATGAGGTAAATCTACCGGACGTCTTTTTCCTGCCTGATTCGTAAACATCCAGTCTTCCATCAGTTTTACTACTCTTCTCATACCGTCCCGCATTCCTCCTTTTATTTTAAATCAAGCAGGTTTTAAACCTGCTTGTTGCGCTGAATGCCTTTCCTCTTGCATTCATGCGCATGAAAAAGAACTTTATAAATTTATACTAAAAATCTACAAAGTTCTCATCCTTTTTTCAATACTATTTACTTAAGTGGTCGCAAATGTGACCTAAGTGGACGGTATCGGTATTAGAATCTTCAAGGAAAAGCAGCCATCCTCCTTACTGACCGTCAAATATCCATCATATTTCTTTACTAAATATTTCATGCTGCGAAGTCCAAAGCCATGATAGCGCTTGTCACCTTTTGTACTGACCGGAAGCTCCTCATCAAATATCAGCTCATCCTTCATGGGATTCACGATATTCATAACCAGAAAGCTCTGCTGCCGGTAAATCATCACATCAATCTGGCGCTTCTCCTTATGCTTGAACTTCTCCACTGCCTCAATCGCATTATCCAGCGCATTGCCAAGAATCGCATACAAGTCAACGGTATTGATGAAATCCATCTGACTTCCATCTGCCACGCATGAAACCGTAATGCCTCTGTCCTTACAGTAAAGACTCTTCTCTGTCAGAATGGTGTCTAATACATCATTTCCCGTCTTTACGATGGATTCATAAATACGGATGGTATCTTCCATTTCCTCTAAATACTTATCCATCTCTTCCTTGCTTGCATTACGAATCGCACGTATCTGGTGCTTCAAGTCATGACATTTCTGATTAATCAAAGCGATATTTTCTTTCGATAACTGATACTGCTCCTGCTCCTTTTTCCATAAGAGATTCATAACCGCCAGTTCCTGACGCATGGCACTTTTCTTAAACAGCTCACTTTGCAGATATAAAATCAATGCCAGAAGCAGCTGTGACAAATATAATGTTCTCCAGCTATTCGGTGTAAGCTCTGCATTTCCCGGGCTTAAAGCAATCATCTCAAATGCCATCATAATCATCAGAGAAGATACTAGCTGTCTTGGACCAATACGCTTTGGTCCACCAACAGGCATCCACTTTGCAATCGTAACTCCCACCAGAAGATATCCTGCCACAAACACTACACTGCATAAAACAATTGTTACTACACGATTCTGTTCCCCCATCGTTCCTATGCTGTCTGAACTCCCAAGCCATATCTCATATAAGAGCTGCCATGACATAAATGCCCATACCGAGGTATAGACTGCTACCGACCATGATACGTTCCAGCACCACCACAAAAAGAAAGCAATCAGTAAAAAACCTATGATTCTTGCAAAAATCAAAACACCTCGCAGCATTGTAATCGGCAACATATTTACAAGTGTTGTGATGACAAAAAATCCTACAAGGCTTATCAAAACACGTTTTCCAAAATCCTCACGCTTTTCCATGGTATATGCATAGACCACAGCCGCAAGCAAAAAAGCTATTTCACAAATCCAAAATACCGGTTCCTTTATAATCATGGCGCACCTCCTACATATTCCGTCAAAGCCTTTAAAAAGGCGGTTCGGTTACGCCTGCTGATTTCCAACTCATCATTTCCTACTACCGCAACATTCTTTTTTACTTCAGATACATGCATAAGATTTACGATATACCAATGATTACATTTGATAAAAGGATACGGTGCAAGCATTTGCTCCACACTCTGCATCGTTCCACGCACAACATATTCGCCTTCATCCGTATGATAATGAAGCATTCTGTTCTGAACCTCAATATAATGTATCTGATGAATTCCAAACTTTTTTACCCCATCTGATAAAGTTAATAATATCTGCTGCTGTTCCTTCTGTTTTGCTCTTTTTAATGCTCTGCTCAAGCGCATGGAAAAGGTATAATAATTAATCGGCTTCATAACAAAATCCAAAGCGCCAACCTCATAACCGCGTATTGCATATGATGCCATATTCGTAATAAACATCAAAACAACATCCGCATCCTGCCTGCGAATCTCTTCCGCTGCCTCCATACCGTTGACCTTTGGCATTTCAATATCAAGTAAAATGATATCATAAAGCTGCTGATAATCCTCTAAAATCTCTGCGCCGTCTTCAAATGTGGTTATCTTAAACTGTACATTATTTTCTTTTTGGTATTGCTTTAAATATTCTTGAAGCTGTGTTCTGAATTCTACTTCATCTTCCACAATTGCAATGTGGTACATCTAAGTCCCCCTTTATCTTTCCCTCTACTCACTTATCTTAAGAGAATATAAAACACCTCTACTTCTATTTTATTTGAAAATACGTTATATAACAATCTTTAATCAAACAATATTTCCTCCACCGTTACAAATGTATATCCTCTTGCCTGTAATTCATCTACAATCTGTAACGCCGCCGTCACACTCGTCTCATAATAATCATGCATAAGAATGATGGCATTTTCATCAGCTTCCTTTAATACTTTGTTCACAACGCCTGAGGCATCACTCGCGCACCAGTCCAATGGATCGACATTCCATAAAACAGGAATCATGTTTAATTCCGTTTCAAAGCTTTTATCCCATGTTCCATAAGGCGGACGAACATACAAAATTTCTTCTCCTGTAATTTCATTCAAAATCTGATTCGTCTTAAGCAGCTCATCCTTAAAACTATCGCGGTTTCCGTTGGTTAATTGTATATGACTATAAGTATGATTTCCAATTACGTGTCCTTCCTTATTCATGCGCTCAATAATATCGGGGTGAAGCTCAGCATGCTCCCCTGTCACAAAAAAGGTAGCCTGTACGTCTCTTTCCTTTAATCCATCTAAAATCTGTTCTGTGAATTTCGGATGCGGTCCGTCGTCAAAGGTCAGAGCTATCTTCTTCCCTTCCCGTGGCATTGTCATACTTTCTCTTGCTACCCCTGCCTGTCTGATAAAATAAATGAAAAAGAGAAGCAAACATAATGCTACTTCTCCTAATATGATAAATCTGGAATTTACCTTTTTTCGTTTCTTCATATCTATATCACAGCCTTTCCATTGCTTGCAAACAATTCCCTCTCTGCTCTGTTATATCTTAATATACAACAACGCTATCGTTTGCACACATGCTCTCCCTACATTATATGAAGAAATAAGCTGTCTACATTCCTACGATTCACCCAATCTTATCTTCAGCTCGCCACTATAAATCCTTACCGGGACTTCACTATCAAATGTATAGACATTCGGCATCAATCCATCTTCCTCAAAAAAGTAACAAATGACTCTTTCCTTGTCTGTATCAACAATCCAATACTCTCTTACCCCGGCATCCCTATATTTTATAAGTTTGATATCCGTATCTCTTTTCTTGGTGGAAGGCGATAATACTTCTACCACAAAATCAGGTGCTCCATAGATTCTGTCCTTCCAAATCTTTTCCTTATCACAGATAATCATAAAATCCGGTTGTACCATAGTCTTTTCATCGCAGTCAAGCTGAACATCCAAAGGAGCTACAAATGTTTTACCCTCTCCTTGATGTTGCATAATAAAATTCATAGACTGATATACAAATTTTACTAACATACCCTGATGAGTTGAAGTTGGACTATTCATAAAAAAGAACTTTCCATCAATCAGTTCTGCTCTGACATCATCCGGTAAACGATAATAATCATCTAACGTATACTCTCGCGTTTCATCACTCGCTTCATAAATAGCCGATTCCCTCAGCATAAATGCTTCTTCCTCACGAAATGCTTCATCCAATGCCTGCATCGTGTCATAGCGTGGCGATGCAGTCTCTCCGCTCAATATTTTATTTATCGTTCCAATTGGTACACCGGAACGATTCGACAACTCTTCCGTTGTCCAGTTCATTTTTTCCTTTTTCTCACGCAGAATATCTCGGTACATAAAGCAACACCTTCCTTTTATGATTTGATTATATTCCAATAACGGGTATTTGTCAATCAGTTTTTACCCTTTTTCGGGTAATCAACTATTTTTTACCCTTTTTCGGGTGTTTTGGATTTATAAATAAAAAATCCCTGAAAACGGTTGGTTTACTGTTTTCAAGGATTTCACTCTTTTCTTTATACAAACTGATTCTTCTCTTTATCATAATGATAATCAATTCCTGCAAGCTTATCCACAATCGCCTGCATATCCTCATCGGTATCCTCACAAAAAGCCTCCAGACTTGGATAAAAGTCACGCAGTTTCAAATTGATAAAACTTAACAGCATTACCGGATCTTTTGGTATCATATATCATTCTCTCCTTCTGTTAATATCTCCATACCTCGTCCTATTTATTTTAGAATGCTACACTCATAAAACAAAGCATTCTATTTTACATATTCTACATACTTAGGCTGACAATGATCAGCTCAACGCTTAACAAATCCGTCACCCGTCCTGTTTTGACATCCTCATCCGCCTGCACACACGCCTGCACTGCCTTTTGTAATTGCTCCAGCTTAAAGCGCGACGACTGCGGCAGGTATTTTTTCTTTAAGAAATAGGGATTTAAGCCTGTCTTCTGCGCAATCGTTGCCTCATCATAACCTTTCATTTTCATTTCACGCACCTGCAATAGCAGATTAAACTGTCTTGCAATGAGCGCTAAAATCTTCATCGGAGCTTCCTTTAAAGCAAGCAAATCATAGTATAAATCAAGAGCCTGCTTCTGCTTTTTATCCGCAACCGCCTCCACCATATCAAATATCTTATTCTGGATTCTTACGGTACAAAGCTCTTCCACATCTTTCTGCGTAATACCTTCTTCATAATATTTATAACAGATTAGCTTCTCTACTTCCTTAGCTATCTGTTCCATATCGGTTCCGGTTCTGTCAAGCAACAGATTCAGCGCATCGGCAGTAATCAGCTTATTCTCCTTTTTGAGTAAGCCCATAATCCACTTTTTGAGTGTCGCTTCATCCTGTACATCAAAGGAAGCTGCGTACCCTTTTGCGCCGATTGCCTTAAAGAGCTTATTACGCTTATCAACCTCTTCCTCAACAAAAATCAGAAATGTCGTGTCCGGCAACTCCTTGACCAGTTCTGCCACTCGGTCATTTGAGGACTTAAGCCAACCACTGTTTTCTATGATAATGACTCTTCGCTCTGCAAAAAAAGGCAAAGTTCCTACAAGGTCAATCACTTCATTTACATTAATATCCTTACCGGCAAATGCGGTAAAATTCATCGAATCATCCGCTGATACCAATGCACTTTTGAGCTTATCACGATACTGCTTCCTCAAGTATGCCTCTTCCCCATAGAGAAGATACACATTGCTAAATTGTCCACTCTTGATGTCCTGAATAATCCGCTTCAATGCTAAAACCTGACCTTTCTTAGTATCACTTTTAGATTATAAAATAAATAGCCTTGTAATGCAATTCTTCCGTTTTTATTTTGAGTTGTTCCATCGCATAAATAACATTATGCAGTTATCCCTTTCCTATTTATCGAATGAAATTTGTCCACTGATGAGCTTCCTTTTCCGGCAATCCATATTGCTCTTTCCCCAATGCAATACTCTTCATCAAAAAGCTCATATTTCTTGCCAGAGTACGCATAGTCTGTAATCCTTCTGCATCCTGCCTTGCCTCTCCCGGCGCACCACCATGCACGCTGTTCCAATACTGACTGGAAGCAACCGGCATACCGCTAATGGTAAAATATTTATTCAGTACGTCGAATGTTGTGGAAGTACCACCTCGTCTTGCTACTGCAACACTAGCTCCAACCTTCATCGTCTTATCAAAGCTTGTACTGTAAAATAATCTGTCTAAAAATGCTATCAGTGTAGCATTTGGCGAAGCATAATAAACAGGGCTTGCTACTACAATACCATCGCATTCTTCAAATTTTTGGGCACACTCATTAACCATATCATCAAAGACACATCTTCCTTTTTCTCTACAAGCCGCACAGGCAATACAGCCTCGAATGTCTTTATTTCCAACATGAATCACTTCTGTTTCTATGTTTTCTTCTTTGAATACTTTTGCCATTTCCTCTAATGAAATCGCAGTGTTTCCGTTTGTTCTTGGGCTGCCGTTTACCAATAATACTTTCATTTTGAATACCTACCTTTCCCTTTCGTTAAAATATTCTTCCTTTAAAATGGCATAGCATAATCTGTCATACTTATTTCCATTCAGATAAATAGCTTTCCTCTCACGCCCCTCTAACGTAAGACCACAGCGCTCTATGACCTTTTGAGCACCTATATTCATCTCTAGTGTATTCGCTGTAATTCTTTCCATTCCAAGATACCGGAATCCATAATCTATCATAAGCTGAACAGCTTCACGTCCATAACCATTCGCACGATTTTCGATTTTCGCAATTCCTATCCCTACCGAACAGCTTCGATTTTTTTGATCAATATTCTGCAACGCAACATCTCCTATGACCGTACCATCCTTTAAAAAAATGCCTAACCGCACATTTTGCTTTCCCTGCAATTGTTGTATTTCATCAAACCATCCATCGGCTTTTTCATCCGAATGTCCAATATTGAATTCTTCTGTCGGATTCTCTAAATCATATTCAAAGTCATTCCACAGCTTCTTACAATCCTTTCTTTCAAGCACTGCTAAATATATTTTTTCACCTTGTAATCTCATATTCTACCTCTTCACTGTAATCCAATATCTCTGTTCTACTACTCCATCCACAACTATCTCATTTTCCAGAATACCGCCATTGTTCATGATACTTTTTGCCGAACCGATATTATTCTTATCACAAACCATTAATACCTTATCTATTCCTAACATTTTACATTCCTCTAATGCCAAGCCTATCATCTTGGTTGCATAGCCTTTTCTTCGTTCAGAAGGCCTGATTCCGTCACCGATATGCCCTCCATTTTTTAGCAATGACTCATTCAAATAATGTCTTATATTAACCGCTCCAACAAAAATATTTCTTTCCTCATCCAAGCAAAAATAGGTAGAATCAGGCACTGATTGTTCCGTTTCTGCTTTGACTTCCAAACTTTCAAGATACTTCTCAAAATCATGATAATCTGTTTTTCTGATGGCATATGGTACAATCTTTTCACCATATGCATACCATTCGTCCATCATGTCATATAATAATGGTTTGTATTTTTCTTCCAATTTTATAAGCTTCATCTAGTTTTCCCCCTTCAAATGCTCCAACACATCCATCGGCTTCTTCATTTGTTCAAAAGACGCTATCCTGCCTGACGGCTGCTTCTTATATAACTGTTCGTATCATTATTTATTCCTTCTCTCTTTTTCAAACCTATTTCTTAGGATAGCTGATTTCATCTCCCCAGCTCTGTACTTCATCCCAAAACTCTTCCACTTCCATTAATCCATATGCCCACAAAAAAGCCCTGTCTTTTTCACTCATCTCATAAAGCCGCAGCCAACATACCTCTAGGATTACCTGTTCTTCTTCTGTTAACTCCGGATCTTTCCCTGTAATTGCAATCTGCTCTTCACTTACTGCAATTTCATAGACATATTCCCTACTTCCATCTTTTTTATGTACTATATTTAATGGTTTTATGATTTTCCCATCCAGACCGCATTCCTCTTTCAATTCTCTAAGTGCAGTTTCCTCTGGTGATTCTCCCTCTTCGATTCCGCCACCCGGTAACGCATAAAAATAACGCCCTTCATAGTAAGTTTTCTCGACTAAAACAGCTCCATTTCTTACGACAATGGCTACACTTCTATTGCGCATTTTTGCATTTCCTCCTTACACCAATCTATTAAAATTATAGCACCATTACTCAGCAATTACGTTAGTTTATTCACTCATGATTATGTCTACCGACATTATACTATTATTCTTCCACACAAAACAACTGCTTTATCATCCCATCTAATGCCCTTGTATTTAATGGTACTTTGCTTGTTTCATGCGTCATAAATAAATTCACACCTAGATAAATTCCATTTCTCTCATAGGTATTAAGCTTGTAAATCACACTATCCATATACTCACTGTTGTCCATCAAGCCAAAGTGCTCAAGATACACTTCCTCTCTTTGCGGCATTTTAAGAATCGTAAAATCCGGATATATCTTGATATTCCCTTCTAATGTAATCGGATATTCATAACGATACGGAATCCCTAA
This sequence comes from Lachnospiraceae bacterium, assembly GCA_017440575.1. Taxonomy (GTDB): domain Bacteria; phylum Bacillota; class Clostridia; order Lachnospirales; family Lachnospiraceae; genus COE1. The sequence continues at coordinate 11,665 of JAFSGY010000026.1, forward strand.
TGTATAAAGCTTATCTGCAATAATCTTCTCTGATTTTGAACGTACTCTTTCCCCTCTTTCTGTTATAATCTCCTGTGCATTATCAACAAACGACTTGCCTTCATATCTTACTGACTGCCATTGCTTTATGTATTCTTCATCCGATATAATAGGGGGCGTTATTAATTCTCTACGATAAGGATTCATTTTTTCATATATTGTTTTTATGTTTGTTTCATCACAGTTCTTTAAAAATGTTTCAATTGCTTTGATTCTTTTTTCCGCATGCTTTACCAGAACAGCGTCGTAATCCCGTTGAGCAATTCTCTGTGCAAATTCTATTTCTCTCTTTTTTATATATCTGCCATTATCATTACTTCTATTTTTACGGTCAACATTCTTGTAATAATACTCAACACCTCTACTCTTTCCAGAAATACGCAAATATCCTTCTGGCGCCGTTTGTAATCGCATTTTAGCTTCCTCTAACATATTTTCCAGCTGTTTTCTTTCCTCTTTAACCATATTCTCCATTGTTTTCATTGATATTTTTCTCCTTTTCATTATTTGTTACTTCTTTCGTATATTCATTGTTCTCTATCATCGCTCCCCTTTTTCCCTTCAACCTAAGCATTATCCGACCGCTCTCACTTTCTACGCTTCCAGTCGGACTTCAACACCTTCCACTTCCCGACCGCTTTCATGTTCTTACTCTCCCGGTCGGACTTCAACACCTTCCACTTCCCGACCGCTTTCACGTTCTTACTCTCCCGGTTGGACTTCGATACCTTCCACTTCCCGACCGCTTTCACGTTCTTACTCTCCCGGTCGGACTTCGATATCTTCCACTTCCCGACCGCTTTCACGTTCTTACTCTCCCGGTCGGACTTCGATACCTTCCACTTCCCGACCCCTTTCACGTTCTTACTCTCCCGGTCGGACTTCGATACCTTCCACTTCCCGAAGCTCTATTCTCGCAGTATTTCCCCCGCTTCCGGCATTATCCAGCCTCGCACCTCTATATTTTTTCCGACTTCTACAATAATCGCACCACAGTCCTTCGTTACCATAACCTTGCTTCCTACATCCGCTAGTCTCTCTAACGTTTCCTCATGCGGATGCCCATAGCTATTATCTTCCTCGCAGGAAATAATCGACAATCGAGGCTGTATCTGTTCCAATAATTCCAAACTGTTCGAATTTCTTGACCCATGATGAGCCACCTTATATAAATGGCACTCCCAGTCCTTTGGTAATGTCTGCATAACAAAATTCTCCCCATCTGCTTCTACATCACCGGTAAAAAGAGCATGAAACTCTCCGTACTCCAACTTCATAACCAATGAATACGCATTTCGTGAATCCGTCACATAATCTGCCGCTGGATGAAGGATTTCTAAGCTTAATTCGCCATCTGTCATCGCATTCCCCTCTTCAGCATGCAACAACATAATCCCCTTCTCCCTACACAGCGTTGCTAACTCTTCATACGCTTCATCCCGTATCGCAGCCTTTGCAATCACAATCTTTTGTATCTCAATTCCACTGTCCTCTTCCAGCAATTCCAAGACTCCAGATGTATGATCTTTGTCAAGATGCGTCAAGAATACCGCATCCACTAACGCTGTTCCTGTCTGCTTCAAAAATGGCACAAGCGTATACTCTCCCAGCTTGTTCTTCGATGTACTACCTCCGTCAATTAAATAATGGTGTCCTGTTTTCGTTTCCAACCATATACAGTCTCCCTGCCCTACATCCAGCATCGTAATCGTTAATCCACTATATGTTTTCTGCGTAAGCAAAGTTACCGCTACCAAAACCAGCATCATCTTAATTGGAAACGTCAAACATAGCTTTCCCTTCATAACATACCTGCAATATTTATGAACCAAAAACAGGAGCAACACAACTACATAAAATATAACAATTCTCCAAACTGAAGGCTTTCCCACAATCCAGCTTGCTCCCGGTAAATCCATAGACCATTCACACAATCTCTCAAATATTCGCAAACATATCTGACAACTCAATGCCAATATCTGCGCAATCCCTTCACAAATCATTACTAAAACATTCTTCTCTGTCAGCATACTACTTGCGCTTTCAGCTATTACACTACCTATCTCAACTCCCGCCCTTCCCGGCAACACTCGTGCAATACTAACACTTATACTGCCTATCAGCATACAACCAAGCCCTAAGCCCATTACCAGACTCATAGCAGGAATAATAAGCATATTTAATAAAAACGAATAAATCGGAAATTCATAATAAACCGAAAGCATAATCGGAAAATGTATCAAAAAAATACTTCCACTTCCAAGCAATGATTCCCTTATTCTGTTCCAATATAAATTTCTAAAATATTCACTCCTCTTTTGTATTTTCTTATTTACTAACATTTGTTTGGTATCTGTTTTTAATACATCAAGCATACATCCAATCCCAACAATGGCTCCAAAGGACAACAAAAATCCGGTATGATAGATGTACAATGGCTGTTCTATTAAAATCCCAACTGCTGCCATAGCAAGTGCTGTCAACATATCATAAGTTCTATGCAATACCTCTGCTCCCATCTTCAGCGCAAACATGAAAATAGCACGAAATGCAGAAGCACTAGAGCCAACCATATCACCATACATAATCATAACTACAACTGCTGCCACAGCTGCCAAAACACTCGGAACACGAATACGCCTTAAAAGCTTATAAAGCCCCATTCCTATCAGGGAAATATGAAGTCCCGAAATCGCCAGAATATGCGAAATCCCACTTTTCTGATAAAGCCGCTTACTCTCCTTATCAAGCTCTGCTTTATTTCCAAGAATCATTGCCTTCATAATAGAGGCATCCTTCTCAGACATCGTTCGGTCAAATACCTGCTCCATTTGTCTTCTTAGCTGATACAACCCTTCCCCATACCGAGAATAAGTGGTACCCTCTGCCAGAATCTCTACCTTTTCCATAGAAAAGCCTATATTCTGTATCCGATAGTACATCTCCTGATCAAAACCACCCGGATTCTGCGGCTGATTAAAATAGGAAAGTTCACCACTTACAAGAACATAGCTTCCAAGTCGTGGCTCCTTACCATCTTCCACATAACATAAAATCCCCATCTCTTGATGACTATTTTCAGTTACCACATTTTTCACATTCGCTTTTCCCTTTGAAGCAGTTTCTCCTCTAGCACTTCCTGCCAAAACAGTTTCTAACTTACCATTTCCTGCTAAACACTCTTCTGCTACAGCATCTTCAATTTTAACGTCACTGATTGAAATCTTGGTCGAACTGACCTGATTGACATTCCTTAGATAGAGCAACAGACTCTTATATCTGTACTCCTTATGATATACCTCTCCGGTATAGATAACCCTGCTGCCGGCCTCCACTTTCATGGATTCCGACAGCGGATTCATCTGTAAACTGATAAAAACAGATACCACAAATGCCACGCATACAAGGCATAGTGGTCTTCTCATTTACTAATCCTTTCCTAACGATTTTCTCAAAATCATTACTTTCTTTTGTATTGTATGATATCTTCATACATAGCTATTCTCAACTACTATTTCTACTGAACTAATTCCAAATTACGCTCAAACAAGGTTGTAAGCTCATATTTGTCTCGGAATTTTAATTCCTTATTTCCTTCTATGGCAATTTCTACCTTATTAACATTGCTTAATTCTACCAAAGAGTTTACAATTGAATAAATCGTAACATCACTGGTAACATTATTAATCGGTGTCAAAATATCCTTACTAAAGTTCAGATAGCAGACACCATCCTTCACGGTAATACTTAGCAGCTTCGTAGATGAATTGATTGTCGGATAAGACTCTTCGCTCGCAGGTCCTGCTAACAATTGTTCCACCACAAGACGCTCCATAGAAATATTAGATATATCCATATTAAAGGCAAGACTTCGGTTAATCGCAATCAAACCATCTCCTGTCTCATTTGCAAAATACAGTCTGATTTTTGCCTGCGCATAAGAATCCGTATTTTTCTGTCCAGCATAATCAATAAACATATCTGCTGTCATAATTCCCACAGCATTTCCCATCGTATCAAGTAACGGCTCTCCATTTACCGTTATCATGACATAATTTACATCCGGAATCGCTGTCAGACTTCTTACAATTGCCGCTCTTGTAAGTACCTCCGTTGTCTTTGGAAGCTCCTTATATTTCTCGCCAAGCGCAACCGTAACCTGTGTTCCTTCATACGCATAATTTACAATATTAATGCTTCCGGGTAATGTTGCCTCTAATTCCTTATTCTGCGGCACAGCCCCCAAAAGCGTCAATACCTCAACAATCATTTCCTTAGTGGTCGTTCCTTGCAGGTAATGCACTTCCGGAACAATCTTTGTCTCACTCTTATTTAAATAAGAGATTTCGACTGGAATCCCCTCCTGTTCCTTCTCTCCACAAGCTGCCGCTCCAAGGACAAGCAAGCCTATCAGCAACAATAGTAAACCATATCTTCTCTTTCTTACACTTAACATAACTCCACACTTTCCATACTACGATGCAATGTAAGAAATAGGAATTTTAACGGTAAAAATAGTTCCTTTTCCTTCCTCACTCTTAACATTAATAGAGCCTCTGTGCATCAAAATAGCATTCCTTGTAATCGCAAGTCCAAGTCCTGTTCCACCAATCTCTCTGGAATGAGATTTATCTACACGATAGAATCTCTCATAAATATGCTCTATGGATTCCTGTGGAATACCTATTCCTGAATCTGATATCTCAACAGTAAAATACTTATGGTCTGCATCCAGCACGACCTTTACCCATCCACCGTCTACGTTATATTTAATACCGTTTTCCACAAGATTCGAAAAAGCAAGCGTCAGCTTCACTTCATCAATCTCTGCATTCACCTTTCTGCGACTCTCAAAAATAAGCTGTACATTTGCTCTTGCCGCAATCGGTCCAAGACGCTTAAGCATAAGCTCTAATATCGCATTAATATCCATCGGCTCTACATTCATATCTGCCGATGTTCTTGTCATTTTAACCAAGGAAAGCAAATCTGTAATAATCTTATTCTCACGGTCAATCTCTGCTGCAATATCTGTCATAAATTCACGGTAAAGCTCATTTGGAACCTCTTCCTGAGCTAAAAGAGAATCCGCCAAAACCTTCATGGAAGCCAGTGGCGTTTTCAGCTCATGTGACACATTCGATACGAATTCCTGTCTGGAATCGTCCAGAACCTTCATTCGTCCAAGCATTTGATTGAAAGCATCTCCAATATGCTCCGTTTCAATATATTCTGTTACATGAATCTCTTCATCCGTAAAACCATTTTTCACCTCATTGATGGATTCTGTAATCTTCTCAAATGGTTTTAGCAATCGTTGACTTAAAAAATAAGCAATTCCAAACAGAATAACTACGGACAAGATTTCAATAACATAGGCTCTACTCTCTAGATATTCATAGCTTGTAATAATACTATCCATAGAAACGCTAGTAAGCATAACACCTACGATACGAGGCGGTTGATTCTGCATGTTGCCGACATTTTTCGCCATCTCTACAACTAGTTTTTCTTCGATAGGAACAAAAATCTCTATATAATTATTCTGTGTTACATTACTAGATACACCATTTCCTTTAAAGCATCGCACAATTGGTTCTGATATAATCGTCTTGCCTTCGCTGATTCCATAAGTGTCCTTTACAATCTTAAGATTACTGTCAATAACCAATACACGACCGTCATACAGATTTGATAACTGTGCCAACTCTGCATTCACAACATCATTACTACTATCATGCATATAGTTATAGGTAAGGAGGTGGTCTGCAATAATTCTGACCTGTGTCTGAACCTCACTGGTTCTCACGGATATGGCATTATTCATATATTGCTCCATAATACCAAAATGAATCAGTATCCCCGGAATCATTCCTACTACCATAATAATCACAAACAATCTGAACCGAAGACTTCTGAAAATCTTAATCTTTCTTATCTTCTCTTTAAGCTCTGACACATTCCCAGCTCCTAATCCTTATAATAATATCCAACGCCCCACTTTGTATGTACATACTTTGGCTCGCTTGGATTCGCTTCCACCTTCTCACGCAATCTTCTGATATGCACATCCACCGTTCTGACATCACCAGGGTAATCAGCCCCCCAGACAAGCTTCAAAAGATTATCTCTGCTATATACCTTATTCGGATTCATGACTAGAAGCTCCAATACATCGAATTCCTTTGCTGTCAGATTTACCTCTTTGTCATTGATATACAGACGTCTTCCATCACAGTCAAGCTTCAGCTCTCCTGCCTCAATAAAACGCTCCTTCTTCTTACTCTCAGCTTTTCCTGAAGTTCTTCGCATGATTGCCTTTATTCTAGCCTTAACCTCTAAAATATTAAAAGGCTTTGTAATATAATCATCTGCACCATATTCTAGTCCAAGAATCTTATCCATATCATCGCCCTTAGCGGTTAACATTACAATGGGAACATCCGAAAACTCTCTAATCTGCTGACATACCTCAAGCCCTGTCAGCTTTGGTAGCATAATATCCAATAAAATCAAGTCAAACTGACCTTCCTTTACCTTTTCTAGAGCTTCTTCACCGTCATATGCACATTCCACTTCCATATCGTCCTGCTCTAAGCTAAAACGAATCCCCTTAACAATCAGCTTTTCATCGTCTACCACTAACACTCTTTTTCCCATAACACGTCTGCTCTCCCTCTTCTATTTATACCTTATACCGTAATCTGATTCTTGATTTTCTCAAAAAGTCCCTCCTTAATGCCGGTAACCTTTTTGATTCCATCAATACTCTGAAACAATCCATTTTCTTCTCTGTATGCAATAATTGCTAGTGCTCTGCTCTCTCCAATTCCCGTCAAGGTCGTAAGCTCCTGCACGGATGCCGTATTAATATTCACCAGTCCCTGCTTCTGTCCCATACTGTTTGTCACTACCGATACGCCGCTTTTTCTTAACTCCTCTGCCTCTTCCTTGGTCAGAATCTGAATCTGCTCTCCATCCTGCACCACTTTTGCCAGATTATGACTCGTTACATCAGCATTCTCCAACATACCACCTGCAGAATCAATGACTTCAAAAAGCCTGCTTCCCTCTGGAATCTGATACACTCCCGGATTTGCTACTGCTCCACAAACATACACATAAATCATCTCTGCCTGTGACATAGTTGCCCCCTCTGCTTCTGTACCTTCTTCCTCCAAAGGCTCCGTTGACTTCACAACCTCTTCCTCTAAATCCCAAGATATTTCATCCTGCGAAGCACTTCCACAACCATTTAAAAGCATACAACAAGAAAGCACTCCTACAAGTACTTTCTCTAATTCTTTCTTTATCAACTTTTTCCTATCTTTACATAGTTCCTTTATCATGATTCCTCCACCTTTATCGTGTATTCGTCATCATAAAAAGCCCCTCTATGCATATCCTATTCTATGCTAAATCGTCCTTGAAAACAAGCAGAATATTTTAAATCTTGCGAATTTGCGCTTTGCACAAATTTGTCACCTAAAAAAGCTTCCGCATAAGGCTTTTTTAGGTTTCCCACTTAAATAACACAAATCCCCCTATCGCAATCAATGCCCCTATTACCTTTCTCCAGCTAAATGGCTGCCTATCCACACCAAACAGACCAAAAATCTCTATCAGATATGCCACAATCAACTGTGCAATCACAATCAGCATAACTGCCTTCGCTGGTCCTAAAGCATCCATACTCTTGATTACAGTCAATGTAATAAATGCTCCCATCACACCACCAAGCAGACAATACTTCGGCTCTACAGTTAGTAAGGTTTTAAAGGAGGTTCTGTCTGATATAAGCCAAGCTCCAATACATACTAAAAAAGCTGTAAACTGTACAAATGCATTTGCCACCCACATACTCGAGCTATCTGTGACCTTCGTATTAAACACACCTTGTACGCTCATCAAAGTTCCCGATAACAAAGCAATTAAAAATCCAATCATAATACGTAAACCTCTTTCTATATCGTTTACCTATATGATTGGATTATTTTTCTGTAATTATTCAGTTCCTTCATAATTACGATGAAAAATCCATCCTCAATTTGCTTCGCAAATGGATTTTTCACTTCTGAATCATGTTCTTACGGTCTCAGCAGAAAATGCTTCGACCTATTTTGAATCGTTATATTTATCTTAATTTTATGCAATTATTCTTCGCTTTCTGCTTCACCCTCAGGCAACAACTCTACCACAGGAGTTTGTAAAACCTCCTCTGTAACAGGCTCACCTGCAAGCTGCGTCTTTATCTGCTCAGAAAGTGCTTTTAGTTCCGCATTCGCATCCTCTCCACTCCATACCTTTGCAAAGCAGATTTCCAGCTCTACCCAGAAATTACTTGTCTCTACCATTTTAGGTATTGGTGCTGATTTTACATAATTTTGCGAAAATGCTACCATATTATTGTTTGCATACTGCTCCTGAATTCTTGCTGGAAGCTTACCTGTCTTCTCATACAGCTCGTTACCATCTTCCTTGGCAAGATACTCGATAAAACGTCCTGCTGCTTCCTTATGCTTCGAATATCCATTCACAACCAAAGCATTCGTTACAGACATACCCTTTGTCATAAGCTCTGCATTAATATCCGGTATGTTTGCAATTCCATATTCATAGACAAACTCCCCGTTTTCCCTGGCTTCTTCCAGCTTTTTCATGCAGTCACTGGTAGCAATCGTATAAATCGTTTTCCCATCAAGAAACTCCTGCATGATGGTATCATAATTGGTTTCCTTGGTATCAATAGAGAAGAACTGATTCAGTTCCTGATAAACCGAAAGACTTGCAATCGCATCTTCATTATAAATATCAATCTCTTCGCAATTATCGCCAGCTGCTCCACCAACAGAAATATAATTTCCGATAAAGAAATAATTATAAAAAATATCAGAAACATCCCAGCGGAAGAAATATTCTACATTTTCCGGCGTTGAATACTGGTCGGCGAAATTAAGAATATCTGCAATAGAGCTTGGAATCAGTGCGTCAGCGCTGCTAAGTTCTTCTTCTGCCACAATCTGCTCCAAATATGTTTTGTTATATAACAACGCACTTGTCTCAAAATACAATGGATAGCCAAGATATTTCCCATGATAGGAAACGGCATTTTGCGCCGCCTGACTGTAATGTGTACTATTTGCCAGATCGGAGATGTTCTCTAACTCTGTCACAAGACCTGCAAGATATGCCTTTTCCAAGGAATCATTGGTAAGGATAAATACATCCGGCGCATCCTCCTGCTCCTGTACACTTGCCCGATTAATCGCTTCCAGATACTCCAAGCCGGATACTAGCATGGGCTCTACTCGGATATCCGTTGCCTCATAGAAGCTTACTGCCTTACTGTTTAAATAATCTGTTAAGGCTGCATCCGTATACCACAAATGTACCGTTTCCTTCTGAACCACAGTAAATGGAAGCTCTGTTCCATCCTCTCTGACATAAGCACTGCCAAACAAACATAAGGCTATCAACACCAGTGCAATTGCCAACACTGATATGAGTCTTTTTTTTACATTCATGCTAATCCCTTTATTCTTTCTTTATTTCAGACACTCTTCTAGAATTACCAGCATTTCATCCACGTTTTCCTTGGAAATGATAAGTGGTGGAATAAAACGGATCACGTTCGTTCCTGCATTGATTAAGAGTAAACCTTTTTCCAAAGCCTTATTAATCACTTCACCTACTGCTCCATTACATTCAAGACCGTGTAACATGCCTACGCCTCTGTGTGCCTTAACAAAATCATATTTTTCCACCATTTCGTCAAGTTTTTCAGAAAGATATCCACCAACCTCATTCACATTATCCAGAATGTTCAATTCTTCAAACAAATCAAGAACCTTGGAAATTCCTGCACATGCAAGTGGATTACCACCATAAGTTGTTCCATGATCTCCACTAGTAAGAGAATTCTGTGCTACCCTTTCTGTCAACATAAATGCACCAACAGGTACACCACAACCAATTGCTTTTGCACTTGTCATAATATCAGGCTTGATGCCATAACGTTGCCATGCGAACATAGTACCGGTTCTACCCATACCACACTGAATCTCATCTAAGATAAGCAAAATGTCCTTTTCATCACAGAGTGCTCTTACCTGCTGTAAGAATTCCTGTGTTGCAGGATAGATTCCACCTTCGCCCTGAACAGTTTCCATGATAATCGCACAGGTCTTATCGGTAACTAAAGCCTTGATGCTGTCAAAATCATTCATTTCTGCATACTTAATGCCAGGAAGCAATGGTTCAAATGCCTCTCTGTAATGCGCATTACCTGTTACAGAAAGTGCACCAAGAGTTCTTCCATGGAAGGAATGATTCAAAGCAATAATCTCATGATCTGTATTACCATCGCGTAAAAAGGCATACTTCTTGGCTGCCTTAATCGCACCCTCTACCGCTTCTGCACCACTATTGGTATAGAAGATTCTGTCCATTCCAGAAACAGCCTTTAATTTTCTTGCCGCATCAATTGCCGGAATATTATAGTAATAATTTGAAGTATGTGTGATCTTATCAATCTGAGCCTTTAATGCATCATTGTATTCCTTATTATTATAGCCTAATGCAAACACACCAATACCGGATACGAAGTCAAGATACTTCTTTCCCTCAATATCGTAAAGATGCACGCCATCGCCTTTATCCCATACAATCTGGTAACGATTATAGGTATGAAGCAGGTCACGTTCTGCCTCATCAATATATTCTTTCATATTCATAGCTCTTCTCCTATATCTTATGCTTCATGCTCCATCTCTTCATCAGAAACAATAGCAGTACCTATGCCATTATTGGTAAAAATCTCAAGTAACAGACAATGTGGAATACGTCCGTCTAAAATATGTACTCTGTTTACACCGTTCTTAATTGCTGATGTACAGTTAGTAAGCTTCGGAAGCATACCGCCACCAATGAAGCCATCTGTAATCAACTGGTCTGCCTGTGTTGCAGATAATCTGGAGATAAAGCTAGACTTATCATTGATATCCTTATACAAGCCCTCAATATCGGTTAAGAATGCAAGCTTTTCTGCTCCTACCGCTTTTGCAATCGCACATGCGGCATCATCTGCATTGATATTATAGGTCTGGAAATTATCATCAAGGCCGATTGGTGCTACGATTGGAAGGAAATCATTTTCTAACATATCATATAAAATCTTGGCATTCACTTCCTTGATATCACCTACAAAACCAATATCCTGCCCGTCTGAATACTTCTTTTCTACCTTCAACAGACCGCCATCCTTACCACTGATACCAACAGCCTTTACACCAAGCTCCTGAACCATAGTAACAAGACTCTTATTTACCTTATTTAATACCATTTCCGCAATTTCCATCGTCTCTTCATCGGTTACACGAAGACCATTTACGAACTTAGCTTCCTTGCCTACCTTACCAACCCAGCGGCTGATTTCCTTTCCACCACCATGTACGATAATCGGCTTAAATCCAACAAGCTTTAATAAGGTAACATCCTTGATTACATTCTTCTGTAATTCTTCGTTGCTCATGGCACTTCCGCCATACTTTACAACGATAATTCTTCTATTAAACTTCTGAATATATGGCAATGCCTCAATCAAAACCTCTGCCTTTGCTAAAAACTTATCCATATCCTGATTCATTCTATTACCCTCCAAAATCCTTAAGATCTATAATCCGCATTAATCTTAACATAATCGTAGGTCAGATCACAGCCCCATGCTGTCGCTTCCTCACTACCCTCATGCATATCTACAAAAATCGTAACCTCTTCTGCCTTGAGAATCTTTACAGCCAGTTCTTCATCAAACGCAAGCGGTGTTCCCTTATCAAATACCTGTAAGCGACCTTCCTTACTCTCAAAGAACAGCTCTACATCATTCTGGTCAAACTGTGCTCCTGAATATCCCATTGCACACAGGAAACGTCCAAAATTAGCATCGCAGCCATAAATGGCAGCCTTTGACAAATTACTTGCTACAATGGCTCTGGAAAGTGTTCTTGCATCTTCTTTACTCTTTGCGTTCACAACCTTTGCTTCAAAGAGCTTACTTGCGCCCTCTCCGTCACCAGCCATTTTCTTTGCCAGGAATTCACATACATAGGCTAACGCAGCTACGAAAGTATCATAATCTGCTCCTTTTTCTGTAATTTTAGCATTCTCTGCTAATCCATTTGCCATAATCAAAAGAGTATCATTTGTGGAAGTATCTCCATCAACAGTAATCATATTGAAGGTATCCTTTACCACTTCGCTTAAAGCATCTTGTAACAAGTTCTTCTCAATAGCAAGGTCATTTGTCAAAAAGCCTAACATAGTACACATATTAGGGTGAATCATTCCGGACCCCTTGCTCATACCACCAAGTGTTACTGTTTTTCCTGCAATTTCAAAGGTAACCGCTACTTCCTTATGAATGGTATCTGTTGTCATGATTGCCTTTGCAGCCGCTGTTCCTGCCTCCTGAGAATCATCTAATGTCTTGCTCATAGCTGCCACACCATTTACCAGCTTCTCTACCGGAAGCTGCATCCCAATCACACCAGTGGATGCCACTGCAACGTTTTCAAATGGAACACCTAATTCCTTCTCTACCGCTTTTGCAGTCGCTTCACAGGCATCAAAGCCTTCCTTACCGGTACATGCATTGGCAATTCCTGAATTAATCACAACTGCCTGCATAGGCTCACCGGAATATACAATCTTCTGATCCCACTGTACACATGCAGCTTTAACTACATTCGTAGTAAAGGTACCTGCACACTCACATGGCTGGCTGGAATATACCATTGCCATATCTGTTCTATTCTTATATTTAATATTTGCTTCACAACAAGCTGCCTGAAATCCCTTTGCTGCGGTCACACCACCATCAATAATCTTCATACTGCTACCTTCCTTTCTTATTATATGTGTACGCTTACACATTAAACTTTGTTATGTTCTCACTATTTAAAACAAAATCATAATAATTCAAATCTTCTCGTTCAATCCAGCCTACTCTGTGCCAAAAAGCATTACCAATGTCATTTACCGTAAAGGCTATCAGACATACCTTATTAATCTCTTCCTTTTTTAATGCTTCCATACAAAAGACTACCATAGACTTCCCAATGCCACGTCTTCTGTATTCCGGATCTACGCATACATGATAAAGACATCCTCTTCTACCATCATGACCGCACAGAATCGCACCAACAATCTTCCCATCCTCTACCGCAACAACGCTTGTTGTAGGGTTTCTTCGAATGAATCTTGCTACACCTTCTCTGGAATCATCAATGCTTCTGATTGCAAAGCCCTTGATTCTCATCCATAAAGCATGCACCTGATCATAATCCTCGATTGTCATTACCCTTACCATTTTAACACCAATCCTTCTATCTTTACTACTATAAATTACCAAAATGAAAATAAGCACTAATTTACATCATAGTATAACCTTCGTCGAAATACAACTCTTTTCTGTATATTACTTTATCTTGTAACATTTCGAATAAATATGTATGTCTATTTCAAATTATATATAATTTTCAATAAACAGCTATGAATATTTTGTGTATTTTTATGCATCCATTTTTGTATATTATACATTTAAGTTTATTTATTTTTGCACTTTTAAACGTTTTTGTCAATAGATAATGAATAATTTTTCACTTGATTTATATGTCGTAATGTTGTATATTAGTTGCATGAACATAAACCGCTTTAGGTTAAAGAACTATGATACATATTATATAAGGAGGACTTATTATGAAAGAAAAAGTCATTTTAGCGTATTCCGGTGGTCTTGATACTACCGCAATTATCCCATGGTTAAAGGAAAACTTTGATTACGAAGTAATCTGTGTTTGTATCGACTGTGGACAGGACGAGGAGCTTGACGGTCTTGAAGAAAGAGCAAAATTCTGTGGTGCAGAAAAGCTTTATATCGAAAATGTTATCGATGAGTTCTGTGATGAATATATTGTTCCATGTGTACAGGCAAATGCTATCTATGAAAATAAATATTTATTAGGTACTTCTATGGCAAGACCTCTTATCGCTAAGAGACTTGTTGAAATCGCTAGAAAAGAAGGTGCTACTGCGATTTGTCATGGTGCTACCGGTAAGGGTAATGACCAGATTCGTTTCGAATTAGGTATTAAGGCTCTTGCTCCAGACATTAAAATTATCGCTGCATGGAGAAACGACAAGTGGACAATGGATTCCCGTGAATCTGAAATCGAATACTGTAAGGCTCATGGAATCGACCTTCCGTTCTCTGCCGACTCTTCTTACAGCCGTGACCGTAACATCTGGCACATCAGCCATGAAGGTCTTGAGCTTGAAGATCCTGCAAACGAACCAAATTATGACCATCTTTTAGTATTAGGAACAACTCCTGAAAAGGCTCCTGAAGAAGGCGAATATGTAACCATGACCTTCGAAAAAGGTGTTCCTACTTCCGTTAATGGCAAGCAGATGAAGGTTTCTGATATTATCCGCGAATTAAACAGACTGGGCGGAAAGCATGGTATCGGTATTGTTGATATCGTTGAAAACCGTGTTGTTGGGATGAAGTATCGTGGTGTATATGAGACTCCGGGTGGAACAATCCTTATGGAAGCTCATCAGCAGTTAGAGGAGCTTATCCTTGACCGTGATACATACACCTTAAAGAAGGAAATGGGCAACAAGTTTGCTGACGTTGTATACGAAGGAAAGTGGTTTACACCGAAGCGTGAAGCCATTCAGGCATTCATCGAAAAGACTCAGGAATATGTAACTGGTGAAGTTAAGTTCAAGCTTTACAAGGGTAACATCATCAAGGCTGGCGAAACAAGCCCATATTCTTTATATAATGAAAGCATTGCTTCCTTCACAACTGGTGACCTCTATGACCACCACGATGCAGAAGGCTTCATCAACCTCTTTGGTTTATCATGCAAGGTTCGTGCTATGAAGCTTCAGGAAGTTGAAAACAACAAATAATCATACTATATGCATAAAGGATAAAAACAAATGATTGTAATCGGTATCATCGCAGGCTATCTTGCCGTGTTGAACCTGATTGGCCTTGCCTTAATGGGTATTGATAAAAGACGTGCTGTGAAAAAGCTTTGGCGTATTCCAGAATCCACGCTTTTTATCATTGCCCTGATTGGCGGCAGTATCGGTTCCATCATAGGCATGAGGGTATTTCATCACAAAACTAGACATTGGTATTTTGTTTATGGTATGCCGGCTATTTTGCTCTTACAGATTGCCGCAGTCATAGTTCTTATCTATTCACCGTTGCAGTTTACCATCATGTAGTTCACAATTCGGGACTGCAAGATTTAGAAAGATTGGAGAAAATCATATGCATATCGCAATTTGTGACGATAATGTTGCAGACAGAAAGCATCTGGAACGTTTACTTTCCAGAGAATCAGACAAACGTGCAGGTACACCAAATATTCTGTATGTGGATTCTTATGGCGACAAGGAACATTTCCTTCGTAATCCCTTAATGTATGATATGATTTTTATGGATATGACAGCTACCCCTACGGTTGCTGAGGAGATTATCCAGAAGCTGGTTCAGATGGGGCTTAAGGCGCCGTTGGTACTCTATTCTTCTAAGATTGATTATACATTGTTACCCAATCTACCGGAAACAGTCATACATATGCAAAAGCCTTATATTTCCGAACCACTCCCAGAGCTATTAAAGCTTGGTGATGCTCATGTGCTCGGGAATGTAGAAACAATTGCAGTTCCCTGTGAAGATGGGATTCAATACATTCCAAAAGATGATATTTATTACTGCATGCCGATACATTCAGGCTATACACTCGTTTTAACGGATGGCACACAGAAAAATATCACAATTGATATTAGTGACTTTCAGGTTCTGACTCAGCCCTACAAGGAGTTTATCAGAATCAATAAGAAACATATTGTCAATATGCGATATGTCATCATGGTTAGTCCAATCTCTATATTAATGCAGGACTACCAACGCTTTAAGATATCTCCATTTCGTTACGCAGAGTTTAAAAATTTAAAGCTTGAAATAGATGAGATTTCATAAAAAAACGTAGGTTTCCCACGAAACCTACGTTTTTCTATTTTAAACAGACAAGATATAAGCTTTATAATGTTACGATAATACCACCATCATTGGCATACAAACTACTCAAGCCCGCCATATCAATAACCAGAATCTCTTTTACCAGCATTTTTCCTTCCAACTGTTCCTTTACAAGCTGTGCCCTTTCCGGTGCATTACAGTGTGAAATCATAATTCTCTTCTTCTCTGGCTCTACAGCTTCCTTCATGACCAGCTCTGCCATTTTTGCAAGTGCTTTCTTAATGCCAACTGACTGTCCTCGTTGCACAATAGTTCCGTCATCGGCTCCCATAACCGGCTTAATACTTAATGTTGATGCAACTAAGGCCTTTACCCTTGACATTCTACCATTTTTTCTCAAAGTATCCAAATTATCAAGCACGAAATACGTATTCAAATTCTTAACAAATTCTTCTATTTTTCCTATAATCTCCTCAAAGGAAAGTCCTGCTTCTTCTAACTCCATCAGCTTTAACGCAATCTGTGTCTCGCCACAGGAAGCAGACTTGGAATCTACTACATAAATATTTTTCTCTCCATATGCCTCATGGTAAAGATTCTTACCAAGCATAGCACTGTTATAGCTGCCACTTAAATGAGATGATAAGGTTATAACATAGACATTATCCGCATCTGTCTGATATGCCTGCATATAGCGCTCCGGTGAAGGACATGCTGACTTTGCACATACAGGGCTCTTTGCTACAATCTCTAAAAACTCCTTCTGATCAAAATTCTCATCATCTTCTTTTTCATATACTTCACCAACAATTAAAGTCAATGGAACACTCTCAAATCTAGCATCTTTTTTTAAATCTATCGGTAATTCACAACAACTATCTACTACAATTTTATAGCTCATTTCTATACCTCTTGCATTATTTTTTACCATTTTATGTAGTTTTTATTACTACGTAATATGTTAACATATATCTATATATTTGAAAAGAGGTTTTATTTAAAAACTTCCAACTCTATGAAAAATAATTTACATAACCCCGTATTTCGTTATATACTAATACATATCAAGATTCGAAAAGGAGCTTTTTATGATTGCTTTACAGATAAAAAACACCAAAAATGTTATGAATACCCTGCTTGTTTCTGAGCAGTTTGATTCCTTTCAGGTAGATGAGGCATCCATTACTACCTTTAATACCTTTCATATTGATGGACATATTGTAAAAAGCTTTTTTACATCGGAAGAAATCGACAATATGGAGCAGGGGCTTCCTGAGTTCTCACTTTGGAAGGATATTCGACCTATTTGTTTCCAGTTAATCAAGGGAAAAAAGACACCTGTATCCTTTCGTGTGATTCTGCACGCTTCCCCTTCTCTGGTTGCAAGCATTGCTTCCCACCCAGACTGTGAAGTCAGCGCAGACCTGATTCGTTCACTAGTATTGAATATCCGCTATGACAACGGACATGTAACCTGTGTAACCGGAACTTCCTTTACCACTTTCCTTATGGATAAAACCACAGATGCCGTCTGGGATAAATACATCCGCCAGCTCTTTAACCGCTTACAGCTTGACTTCGAGGAAGTTTAAACTTTTACCGCTATTTGCTTAAGATATAAAAAGACCATTATCAGCTATTTATAACATAACCGATAATGGTCTTCTTTATGCTTTTTTTACCTTTGATTTAAAAATCAGACTGGCTAGATAGCCAAAAATCAGTGCTGCAGAACATCCTACTGCTCCATTAGTAAATCCACCTTTAAACAGTCCTATAAATCCATCTTTATCTACAGCTTCCTTGATTCCCTCCATCAATATGTTTCCATATCCAAGAAGTGGAACCGTCGCTCCTGCTCCTGCATATTCTGCAAATGGCTCATACCAGCCAAAAAAACTAATAACTGCGCCTAAACATACCAGCAGTACCATAACACGCCCCGGCAGCATTTTTGTACGGTCAAGAAGAATCTGAGCTAACGCACAAATCAGCCCTCCAACCCAAAAGGCATTCACATAATCCATCTCATACATCCCTTTCTGATATAATATATCCTTAACGGTAGTATGTGGATTTATGCCTGAAATATACGAGCAATCTCGCTAACAATCTCACGAATATTTTTATTTTCACAATCTATCGTGAGATTCGCATATTTTTCATATAAAGGGGTTCTTTCCTGATATAAATCCATCAGAGTCTGCCCATCCTTCAAGGCTACACCGCGCTGTGCCAAATCTCCCAAACGGTCATCAATGCTTTCGTAGGAAAGCTTCAGATAACATACCGTTCCAATCTGGCTTAGATGCTCCATGGCATTTTTTCCATATACAACACTACCACCTGTTGCAATGATTGTATTCTTCGGATTAATGCCCGCATTTACTCTGTCCTCGACTTCCAGAAAACCTTCCGTTCCTTTTTCCTCAATGATTTTGTGAAGTGTTTTCCCTTCCTGCTCCTGAATCACTAAGTCAGAATCCATAAAAGACATGCCCATTCTCTTGGCAAGCACAACACCAACCGTACTTTTTCCCGCTCCAGGCATACCAATTAAAACTATATTTTTCATACCAATACCTGTTTATTTTAAGTACGCAATTACTTCTACTTCACAAAGAACACCCTTTGGAAGATCCTTTACTGCAACACAGCTTCTTGCTGGCTTTTCAGTAAAATACTTTGCATACACTTCATTAAATGCTGCAAAATCTGCAATTTCAGCAAGAAAACAGGTAGTCTTCACTACATTATCATAAGATACTCCTGCTTCCTTTAATATCTCGCCAACATTCTTCATAGACTGCTCAGCCTGTTCTGTAATTCCAACTGCCTCTACATTGCCAGTTGCCGGATTAATTGGAATCTGACCTGACGCAAATAAAAAATCTCCTGCAACTACTGCCTGTGAATATGGTCCGATTGCAGCTGGTGCTTTTTCTGTACTAATCTTCTTTAACATAATCATTTTCTCCTTTATCATTCTTCGAACTCAACTGTTACATAAAATCCACGCTCATTTTCAATGACTGACAATACCTTACCGCTTCTGGCATGAAGCCGTTCACGAAACGGAATATTTCCTGACATAGCAAGCGCCGGATCAATGGTGTAGTAATAATTACTTGGCAAAACACCTTCGGTAATCGTAACCACATCACCTTCCGTGATTAATCCCGGGCGTTCCATTTTAAATTCCATTTGACGCATCTAACATCCCTCTTCGTAACTATTCAGTACCTTCATAATTACTCCCTTTTCATTATATACAATCATGCTTCAAGAACCGAAAAAAGTCAAGCTAAACGCAAAAAAACCCATCGTCAATACAATGGGTTTTTATCAGTATCACTTTTCCCCGTTTTACAGCAGGCTCTGATATAATGTTATATCGGATTTTAATTAGATATCAGATGGCAATGTCGAGTCTTGTTCTCGCTATGCCTGCCTTTTGCTGATTCTTCACCATGAACAACGCTGTTGCTGATCTGTGATAAACAGCCGCTTCGCTGATTGTTCTAGTAAGATCATTGATTTTCTGGGAAAGCTGGGCATTATCATACTTTGTAAAGGATATTCCGTCACCATTCACACGGTTGAGTTCATTGGTCAGCTTCTTAATCTCTCCCTGGAAATTGAGTCTGTCCTGTATAGAGAAATTTCCATTGATAACCTGGCTGGACAATCCTTCCATCTTCTTCATCATTTCCTCGATTTCAGACTCAGTTGCTAATTCACTTTCCTGCTGAGCTGCCAGTTGTTCCTGACGAAGACTTTTTCTCATCCCTGCTGCTGAAATGGATACCTTCACAGATTCTTCTGCCTGTTCCAGCTTCTTTTCCGCTTCAACAGTTTCCACCTTTTTTGCCTGCTCTCTCTGATTCCCATCAGATCCCATGTTATCCACTGCGATTGCTGCTGAATTAAGCTGCAATGTCACACCAGCACTTTTAACCTCCATACATTACTCCTTTCCCTTATATACCGTGCAGACCCCCTCTTGCCTGCACGCCTTTATAAGCAAATAGTAACTATTTAGTGTCTTCATAGTTACGACATATACTTATGTTGTTATTTTATGACTGTATTCTATGTTAACTATTCCCTATGTAATGTATATCGGTAAAAGTTGTCATAACATTATACCTATTTTCTATTTTTTTAAATATTTTATTTTTTTCACACAAATATGCGTTCTTAATCCATTATCCACAACCTTTCTGCTAATCCACGACTCAGATTCCAGCTTCGGATATTCATATCTGACGTTTCTTCTTCAATTCTTTCTTCATATTTTATCAAAGCACCTGCCACTTGCGCTTTTTTCTCCTGCGGGTATTCCTCTGTCAGAAGTTCCCAAACAGCTGGTGCCGCATCGGTTGAAAGATTTCTTGTCAAGTACCACAAGTCTGTTTCTTCACCTTGCTCAAACTGACTAATATTATATTTTGCTATCCAATAATCAGGATGCACTGTGGCAAAGGCAAGATAACCAATTACTACCGTCACAAGCATAAAGCGAAATAAGCCAAATTCCTGACACCAGATATACCGCATTACACCAACCAGAAGTACGGCAATCATAAACAATGCCCACAATACAAATACTCTAAGGAAGGTTAACTGATATGTATTAATGTAAAGAAGCATACGATAGGCACTGGATGCCACCATGATATATGTACATGCCGATATAAGGGTCAATAATGCCTGAAGCCATTTGTTTTTTTGAAAAAATGACGTAACAAAAAGTACTAAGCAGATATTGAATATGCATACAAATAGTAGCTGGAAAAATCCCTGTCTTGCATAACTGGCATAGGTATAGCCTTCTGGAAGCTCCATCCATCCAAGAAATAGTCCAAAAATCTGAATTCCACAAAACAGACAATATACCACTGTAATCAGACTTAAAAAGGCTATTGCAATAAAAGAATCCCATTCTATTGCTGTTGTTTTTACTGCATTTTCTATGTAACTACGCTTTCCACTATAAGTCAACAAACCATACATACCGACAAAGCTACAGGCAAGCATCCACAGTATTCCACCCAAATCACCACTTGTCAAAAATTCCGGCAGACTCCATGAAAACAGGGTATCCCACACATTACAAATCATCTCATAAAATAATGCATCAGCACTTCCTAGCAGAATCATCAAAACAAATAAAACCGGAATGCTAAGTCCTACACCAAGCACTCCATATGTCAGCTTTCTCTTACGCTCTTTCTGCTCTGGTGTTATTTCCTTACGCCGTTCTGCCAGCTTATAATTCCAATATCCATCCTCAAAAGGTCTGTAAATCTGCGAAATACTACCAAAAAGCAAATGCATTAGCGCCTTTCCCCATGTACCAAGCTTCCAACAAATACTAGCATGATAGCTTTGCAGAATCAGCACTCCCAAAAGAAATACTATGAGCAAACGATTAAAGAAAATCAATACACCGGAATCAGTCATACAATTAAGAATTCCTGTCAGTATCAAAGCTCCTGTTAAAAGCCTCTTGTCTTTTGCGGCAGTAGCCCCAAACCTTTTGAAATAATAACACAAAAAGTAGAGGGTTCCGCCTATAAGAAAAGGGTAGGTGATCCCCGACTTATTCTGATACAGACAAAATGTATACAACAATGCATAGAAAAAACAACCTGCTGACAGCATTTTAAAACGTGCTGCTCCCTCCTTTTGCTCCTCACTCACCTGCTGTTCCTGAATTTTTGGCGCACTTTCACAAGCCTGCTGTAACGGCAGACTATTTAACTGATTATCCATATTTAACCTCTTTTCTTATTTGATTTCTCCTGCTGAACTAGCAGGGCTAAAGATTACGTTATGATTCTTCGGCGTCCGCTTCGTCTTCTTCATCCTCTACATACTCCAGAATGTCTCCTGGCTGACAGTCCAGAGCTTTGCATATCGCATCCAAAGTAGATAAACGTACCGCCTTTGCTTTGTTATTTTTTAGGATGGACAGATTTGCAAGCGTAATGTCTACCTTGCCCGCAAGCTCAGTCAGCCCCATTTTCCGCTTTGCCATCATCACATCTAGATTTATCACAATTGACATAGTAGTTCCTTTCTAAATTGTGAAGTCATTCTCAACCTTATACTCCACTGCCTTATCAAATACGAACGCCAGTACCTTACTGAATAGTCCTGCAATGATAAAGACCAGAATCAGCACTGGCATTGCTACTGTCAGATACAGCATGGTTCTGATAAAGCAAATTGCAGCAATGATAAAACTATAAGTCCCCATACGTTGCAGACTCACCACATTCTCTTTCACAAAACAGTCATCAGCAAGTACGGTACGGAACATCTTACGCAATTCACCAATGATTAAAATTGCCAGAATCCCAAGAATAAAGTAGATTATCACTACCTCTCTGTAATTATCTCTGAAATTATCATATTGGAATAATTCTCCAAGCCACTTGACTGTCCATGGAAGTGATACTGTCACTACCATCCCTGAAAAAAACATAAAATCCAGTAAATATTTCGTGATTAATACAACTGTCTCCTTCTTCATATGCCCTCCTTAGTATTTCCTATCTAGCTCTCTAAGTATAGCATAACACCTTACATATTGTTTTTCAAGATGTTTTTATTGTTTTTCGATAAATGTATATTTTTTCACAACAAAAGGCAGGGTATTATCCCTGCCTCTGTGCTTCAACAAATTACTATATTATAGTTTTTATTCTTGTACATCCTTCTTCTTATTCTTTGAATAGATTACCAGTCCTGTAAGCTCTATCGCAATTACAATTACCATACACACAGTAAACACCGTATCATTCATTTTCTGTGTACCATGCATCCAATTTGATAATGTTAAAAGTAATACTCCCACACAATAATATAACGTATGATTATTTAGATTCTTCATTCGTATACCCCGCCTTTTTCTTTCTTGCTCGTTTGTTTACATAACATCTATTTTAGAATATCGTATTCCATTTTTTTTGTAAAGTTTTTTATTCGGTTATTCCCTCAATCACTACTCCATGTGCAATTCCAGGTACATTCTGTCCTTCATTAAAGCTTGTCTTATTCAGCAACGCTCCTGTCGGCAGGAATAATATTCTGTTCCACTCGCCGCTTTCGATTTTCTTCAAAAGATATGCTGACAACACTGTTGCTGCACAACCACAGCCGCTTCCGCCTGCATGCACGTCCTGCTTCTGGGTATCATACATAAGCAAGCCACAGTCATAATAACGATCAGCAATATCAATGTTCTGCTCATCTAGTAAAGCAAAAAGGGCTTCCTTTCCTATCTTTCCCAAATCTCCTGTAATAATCGCATCATAATCCTTTGGTGTACGCCCAAAATCAGAGAGATTTGTCTGAATCACATCTGCTGCCGCTGGTGCCATGGCACAACCCATATTAAAGGAATCCTTAATACCATAATCCACTATTTTTCCTGGTGTAATTCCAGTAATTCCTATCTTACGTTTATAATTATCCTTTGCAGCCTTCGCCTTATTGCTAAGACTGGAAGGCTGCAAAATGAAACCTGCACTTCCTGTCACTGTCCAGGACGCATATAACGGTCGCTGCCCTCCGTATTCCAATGGAAAACGGAACTCCTTCTGCGCACTTGCAAAATGACTGGATGTCAGACACAGCACGGTGTCTGCATACCCAGCCGCAACCGCCATACTACCAAGGCAAAGTGACTCTCCACAGGTTGAGCAGGCTCCAAATAACCCAAAGAACGGAATCTGATAATCCAACACACCAAAAGAACTTGCAATGGACTGCCCTAGCAAATCTCCTGCAAACAGATAGCGCACATCCTTTGCTGTAAGCCCTGTCTTTTCCAATGTAATCGCAACTGCCTGTTGTTGCAGGGCACTCTCTGCCTTTTCCCACGAATCCGCGCCAAACATATCATTCTTATCCGTTCCTACTTTATCAAAATACTGTCCTAACGGACCGCTTCCTTCATTCTGTCCTACAATCGAACCGCTTCCCTTTATCAAAACAGGACTACTATATGCAATACTCTGCTTACCAATTGCCTGATTCTCTCCCATAATTTTCCTCCACATCTTAATTAACTAAATTCAAGTTTAGTCTTTTTCTCATTCTCTCCATATACAATAAAATTATGCAATATTCCCATTATCTTCTTCCACTTTAAAGCGTTAAATAATTAACTAACAATATTGAGAAAAAGTTAACAATAAATATTTGAAACATGCTATTGTCAAAATACTTTTCTTCGTCTATAATTGGGTTCATTATTATTGAAAAAGGGAGTGTTATCTATGGGTTTTTTAACAGGAAAAACAGCGATTATTACAGGTGCAGGACGCGCCGTACTGAGTGATGGAAGATGTGGTTCTATTGGCTATGGAATTGCAACTGCATATGCAAAAGAAGGAGCCAATCTAGTTATTACAGGTCGTAACGTTGAAAAATTAAATGCTGCCAAAGAGGAGTTGGAGCGTTTATATGGTATTCAGGTATTGACCATTCAGGCAGATGTTAATGCTGGTGCTGATAATGAAACTGTTGTAAACAATGTTGTTCAGAAAACAATTGAAACCTTTGGAAGAATTGATGTATTAATTAATAATGCGCAGGCTTCTGCATCTGGCGTACCACTAGCTGAACATACAACCGACCAGTTCAATCTGGCAATGTATTCCGGACTTTATGCCGCTTTTTATTATATGAAAGCATGCTATCCATATCTTGCGGAAACCAAAGGAAGCGTAGTCAACTTTGCGTCCGGTGCCGGACTCTTCGGTAACTTCGGTCAGTGCGCTTATGCTGCTGCTAAGGAAGGTATTCGTGGACTTACCCGTGTAGCTGCTACCGAATGGGCAAAGGATGGTATTAATGTCAATATTATCTGTCCGCTTGCCTGGACCGCACAGCTTGAACAGTTCCAGAAGGCTTATCCAGACGCTTTTGAAAAGAATGTTCATACACCACCAGCAGGACACTTCGGTGATGCCGAGTTGGAAATCGGACGTGTCTGTGTACAGCTTGCTTCCCCTGATTTCAAGTTTATGACAGGTGAAACTCTGACACTTGAGGGTGGACTTGGTCAGAGACCATAGTAATTATTTTATTATTCTTTTAACTGTTTTAAGAATAATTAAACTTCCTATTGAAACCTGCTATTAGACAATGATATATTGAACATAGCAAGAGGTATTTCAAATACATAGGAGGTTATGAAAGATATGCAGGCATATTTATTCGTGCATTTTAAGGAAAAAAGAACACCAGACGGTGAACAGGTTTACTTCGGTATCAGTACAGATGGATTCCATTGGGAAGAAGTAAATCACGGAATGCCAATTCTCTGGAGCTATGAAGGCGACAAGGGCGTTCGTGACTTTACGATTACCAGAACGCAGGAAGGAAAATTCATAATTTTAGCAACCGATTTAAGCCTTGCTTATGGATGGAACTATCAGTATAAGAAATCGTGGGCTGAGATTTCCAATAATGGAAGTAAAGACTTAGTTATGTGGGAATCCGACGATTTAATCCACTGGTCTGACCAGAAGATGTTACATCTTGGCGATGAGAATTTCGGCTGTCTATGGGCACCTGACATTATTTATGATAAAAAAAATGACGATTACGTCATTCATTGGTCATCCTCTCATAAGAAAAATGACTATGGACCGAAAGCAATCTTCTATACAAGAACCAAGGATTTTAAGACCTTTACCAAGGCCGAGGAGCTTTACCGCAAGCCGGATGGAACAGCTGTTATTGATTCTGCCATGTATGAAGAGGACGGAAAATACTACTGTTTCTTAAAGAGTGAAAAGGATCCAGCTACTCTTATTTTGGTACAGAGCGATAACATCACAGGTCCATTCACCAGAATCGAAGCCTTTGACGAATGTATGTCAGTCTTAGAGCAAGGTGTTTACGAGGCTCCTACCGCTTTCAAAATGCCTGATGGCAGATGGTGTCTGATGCTTGACTTCTATGGAACAGACGCTACCGGACAGGGCTACGTTCCTTTCCTTGCAGACAGCTTAGCTTCCGGAAAATTTATCAGAAGTGATGCAGACTTCTCATTCCCATATGGCTTCAAGCATGGAACTATCCTTCCGATTACCATGGAAGAATACGAAAAGCTGAAGAACTATGAGAAGAGTCCAAATGAACGTTAATTCATATTAATACACAAGAAAAGCCCATTAGCATTTTAACAGCGCTAATGGGCTTTCCTTAATATCTTTATTTCTCGTACTTCTCACTCTGAGCCTTAATTAACTCAGCATCATCAAAGTAATTGATTCTCATCGCACTCTTAACCTCGGAAAGTGTCTGTGCCGCAACCGCTCTTGCTTCTTCGCTTCCCTTCTTTAAGATATTGTAGATTTCAGGAATATCCTTTTCATACTCTGCTCTTCTGTTTCTGATTGGCTCTAATTCCTCCTGCATTACGTTATTGAGGAACTTCTTAACCTTAACATCACCTAAACCACCTCTTGTATAGTGAGCCTTAAGCTCGTCAAGATTTGCATAATCAGGCAGATATCTCTCAAAATGTTCTGGTTTGCTGAATGCATCCAGATAAGTAAAAACGGTATTGCCTTCCAGATGTCCCGGATCACTTACCTGTAAGTGAAGTGGATCAGTATACATACTCATAATCTTGGTTCTTACTTCATCTGCACTATCTGCAAGATAAATACAGTTACCAAGTGACTTACTCATTTTAGCCTTTCCATCAATACCAGGAAGTCTCTTACAAGCACTGTTATCCGGCAATAATACCTCCGGCTCTACTAAAATAGGAGCATATACAGAATTGAACTTATGCACGATTTCCTTTGTCTGCTCAATCATTGGAAGCTGATCTTCACCAACTGGAACGGTTGTTGCCTTAAATGCAGTAATATCGGCAGCCTGACTAATTGGATAAGTGAAGAAGCCTACCGGAATACTTGTTTCAAAGTTTCTCATCTGTATCTCAGTCTTAACAGTCGGATTACGCTGTAATCTTGACACAGTAACTAAGTTCATATAATAGAATGAAAGCTCACAAAGCTCTGCAATCTGTGACTGAATAAATAACGTAGACTTAGCAGGATCAAGTCCACATGCCAAATAATCTAATGCTACCTCGATTACATTCTGTCTTACCTTTTCAGGGTTATCAGCATTGTCTGTTAATGCCTGCGCATCTGCAATCATAATAAATATCTTCTCGAACTGTCCTGAATTCTGTAATTCTACTCTTCTTTTCAAAGAACCTGCATAATGTCCTACGTGCAGTCTTCCTGTCGGTCTGTCACCAGTTAAAATAATCTTTCCCATTTTTAATCCTCCCATAAAAAAAGGTTCCTATCCTATACAGGATAAGAACCTAAAATAATCTTATTGCCACCATGTATAACATACCATCATATGTTTCCTTCTGTAACGGTAAGGTTCCGTCAATGCCTACTAACCTCTTCTGCTTTCGGATTGCCCTCATGAGTCCATTCATCACTCTTCCTAATATCATGCTCTCAGCCTATGCACGACTCTCTGTGATTTCTTCAAATGACTACTACTCTCATTCATCGGTTTTACCTTTACAGACTAACATGAAACCTAACGTTCGTCAAGTTTTGATACACTTTTATTACCGCTTATTCAGCTTCTCATTCATCTTCTGGGCGGTCTTATAATCCATTCCAAAGCTAAAAGCCATGATTCCAAAAAATACAACGGCAACGGCAATCACCATACCAAGCAGCATCTTCCAATCTGACAAGTAAAACCACTGAAACGTAATGCCACAGCCTAACACTACTATATTTTCATATACATAATGTCCAATCATGTTCAGCAACATACTTTTCTTGGACATCTCTTTTTCATAATCCCAAAACAAACTTCCAACCGAACACAAAGCCGCCGTAATCAATATCTGTCCAAGAAACGGTGCTACCACAAACTCCATATCCGTTCCACCAAATATCGAAATATAAACAGCACTCGCACAAATAATTCCTGTTGTTATCTTAAAAAAAAGCTCCATTACTGCACGTAAACGTTGTCTAAACTCTTTCATCTTCTTTACCCTGCCTCTCATCCTTTATAATCCAAGCTTCTCTTTTAACGTTCCGACATACTGTCGTGAGATAATCACATGCTCTCCATTTCCGAGTACTGCTTCAAATCTTCCACCAAAGGCAGGAGAAAGACTTTTTATCACGTTCAGATTCAACAGTGTGGACTTGGATGCACGAAAGAAGTCTTTTGCTGCTAGTGCTTCCTCAAGCTCATAAATTCTGCTCCTGATTTCATACACTTCATTTTCACAGTAAGCAAATACCTTTTGATCAACTGTCTCAAAATAATAAATATCCTGCGGCTCAATCAGATGAATATTCCCGTCCTGATATACGTTCAGCTTATCACTGCCTCGTTTAAACTGATTCACAAGCTGCATCAGTCTGTCGTCCATCTGGTTACATTTGATAATGATTTCTTCCTCTTCTCCCGCTGCCACATCCAATATGGTAATTTTCATGTAAATAATCAAACCTTTCTATCTGTCACTGATACTTTTTCTTTTGGTAAGAATAGCAATCACCAGAAATGCTGCCACTCCACACATACATAAGAAAAGAATCTGGGATACATTCTGCACCTCTGTTCCATCCATAATCACAGAGATTCCCATATACTCTTGATAACCGTCTATCACTTCCTGTGGTATATCTGCAAAGGTGGTCTGTATTGCCTCTTCACAGCATACCTTACGCATAAGAGAGGTTCCATGCAGGATAGGTATATATTTTAAAACCTCTGCTACTCCTGTTGGCAGACTCCCCATTGGAAGGTAAATTGCTCCCACAAAGCCAACCAAAGTACCAACCACGGTTGCAATGCCTCCCCATGCGCTACTGCTCTTTACAAACAAAGCAAGCATATACATGATAATAGCAAAAATGCAGACATTCATCAATGTATAACCAAAAATCTGCGCCAATGTCTCTGCCGACAGCATTTCGCCTCCTGTTGCACTAATATATCCTAATGCAATTCCAAGTGTAAGCATACAAAAAAGCATTCCAATTATCACAGCTGCACTAATATAAGAAAGGGCAATGATGTTTCGATGAACCGGTGCACCGTAAAAGCTCTCCAGCTTATTCTCATTTGCATCCGTTACCATAATTCCAATCACCGACAAGGTTACCGTGAGCGCATTGACCACCATAAGACCTGCTAGCGTCCAATACTGTACTAACTGTGTCGCATTTTCCTTATCCAATGCCACATCTCGCTCACCACCATACTGCGCCAACAATCCGGTAATACTTTCCACATTCATATTTCCCAGAAAAACACCCATTAACATCAGCACAATTAACATCGATAAAAGTGAAAAAAAGACTGCTGTCTTATCCCTTAAAAACACCATACAATTTCTTCTCGTTAAGCTTATATATTTACTCATTTCTCTTCTCCTGTTATCTGTAAAAATACGTCGTCCATCGTTCCCTGTATCACTTCAAAGCCTTCTATTAGAGAGCTTATCTCTTCCAGCAATGGCATTGCTGACATGGTATTTGGAATCGGAATGGATAATCTTTCTTCCTTCTGCTTAAATGTAAACCCTTTTTTATCCAAAAGCTGCTGTATCTGCACCTTCTCTCCTTCCTTTGGAACAATTAAGAGCTTATCCATGGCAAATTGTTCCTTTAAGGTAAATGGTGTTCCATACTGCACCAAATGTCCCCTATCCATAATCGCAATATGATTTGCCCTTGCAGCCTCCTCCATATAGTGTGTGGTTAAAAATACCGTCATTTCCATTTCCTTTTGCAGCTTCTTCAATGTACTCCATACGCTTTTTCTGGTTGCCGGGTCAAGTCCTGTTGTTGGCTCATCCAAAAATAAAATATCCGGTGTATGTAATAGTGCTGTTGCAATCTCACAACGTCTTTTCTGCCCTCCTGAAAGCTTGCCGTAAGGACGTTTGATTACACCATCCAGCTCCAGAATCTCGCATACTCTTTTGATATTATTCAATAATTTCTTCTTATCTGTTTCATAAAGACTTCCACGTAGCAGAAGATTTTCTTTTACTGTAAGCAACTTATCAAGACAATTATTCTGGTATACAACACCGATATGCTTCTTAATCTCTTCATTTTGCTTACCAAGCTCATAGCCGCATATTTCAACCTTTCCTGATGTTGGTGGAAATAATGTACACAACATATTAATTGTAGTTGATTTTCCTGCTCCATTTACTCCTAAAAATCCAAATAACTCTCCACGCTCTACGGAAAAGCTAATGTCATCTACTGCCTTTACATCCTTAAAATATTTCTTCAAATGCTCTACTCTGATTACTTCACTCATATCTGCATCTCCTCTCTTGGTGCTACTATACATGCTTTCTTTTTCCGGTACAATATACCTTTTGGTAAGCTGCAAAATGAGTCCGCTAAGTTGCAAAAAAGGAAGGGTAAGTTGCTACCCTTCCTCTTCATCATTCATATTTCTTGCCCCAAAGGCAGATTCCTTTCTTGTCTTTTCCTGTCAAAATCAGTGTTGGCTTCCACAGCTCATAATCCCATGCCGGAGCAACCTGATACACCTCTTCTATATTGGCATAACGAACTACAATTGTATTTTCATCTACCAACTCCCATGTAGCTCGAGTAAGCACACCCAAAGTAGCTGTAAAATCACTCTTAAGCTCCATTAGAGTTGACACCTGAATTCCCTGTGGTATCGTCGGTGTCAGTCGGATTCTCTCATATTTTCCAACAATATCTTCAACAGTTAATGGCACAAGCTTTTCACCAGAATAGATTTCTGGTGATGCAAGTGGCCAGCCATCCTCAGACCAATACATTTTTCTGACATGCATGGTTGATGGGCCTACTTCCTTAAAATTCTTCTCCCTGACATGATGAACAAGATACCAGGAACCATCGAAGTCATGCAGAACGGAATTATGTCCCGGAGCCATGAACTGTGTTCCTTCATGAAAAGCATAGCCACAAGCTATCATATAACCAACACTGTTATCATCGTCATTCAAATCAGTCATTTCACGTCCGTTATGGTCAAGATATGGACCAAGTACAGACTTGCTCCTTGCCACACGAATATTATAATCACTGCTCAAGGAACCATAAGAGCAGAACAGATAATAATATGCTGTGTCCGGATTATAAATGATATAAGGTCCTTCAATTGCACCATCTCCCCAAAGAGGTCGTCTGGCA
This sequence comes from Lachnospiraceae bacterium, assembly GCA_017440575.1. GTDB lineage: Bacteria > Bacillota > Clostridia > Lachnospirales > Lachnospiraceae > COE1. The sequence goes on from JAFSGY010000026.1 coordinate 43,009, forward strand.
ATACACTTACCATGTCCATCCTCTGCGGCAAGTCCTGTTTCTCTATCCAGTTCTATAATATGAATACCACCCCAGAAAGAGCCATACACCATATACTGTTTTTTAGTTTCTATGTCATCTATAATATTGGCATCAATGGCGTTCATTCCACAGCTGTCATCTGTTTTTACTACTACACCTCTTGGAATAAATGGTCCCTCTGCATTATCTGCAACCGCAAGATAAATACAGGACTGTTGCACCCCAAAGGAAGAGTTGGAGCAATATAGTCTGTATTCATCCC
>JAFSGY010000027.1 GCA_017440575.1 Lachnospiraceae bacterium
ACCCATATCTGACCGGAAAGCTTGCAGCAGCCATGGTTCGTGGCATGCAGAGCAATCATATCGGTGCTTCGGTAAAGCATTTTGCACTGAACAATAAGGAAACCAACCGTAAGAACAGTGATTCGAGAGCTTCCGAGCGTGCTATCAGAGAGATTTACTTAAAGGCATTTGAAATTATCGTGAAGGAAGCAAAGCCATGGTCTATCATGTCCTCCTATAATATCATTAACGGTCATAGAGCTTCTGAAAACAGAGAGCTGTTAGAGGATATTCTTCGTGGTGAGTGGGGCTTTGACGGTATCGTGACAACTGACTGGTGGACCAACGGTGAGCACTACAAGGAAGTCAAGGCTGGCAATGATGTTAAGATGGCAACCGGATTTCCGGAACGATTACTGGAAGCGCTGGATAAAGGTATACTTACCCGTAAGGATATGGAAATCTGCGCAAAGAGAATACTGGAGTTGATTTTGAAGGTGGATTAAGGGATAAAAGGTAGAGGATGTGGGAAACCACATCCTTGATTGTTTACTAAAAGTTTGATTTGAGTATATTGACAGTAAATGAATGTTTAGATAAAATATAAAAATATAAATACAAGTATAAGAAGGCACTTATATATAAAAGTACTTATGTATAGGAGAAAATAATGACGTGCATATAGTAGGGAAGCTAGATAAAAGCATTTATAGTTGCATGGGAGAAGTGTTTATTACGGATGAAGTAATCATTACAAATGAGCAGTTACAACATGTAAAAGAAAGACATCCGGAAGTATATGATAATATATTAGGGTATATTGAAATGATTTTGAATAGTCCAGATTATATTATTGAGGATACAAAACATAAGCATTCAGCTATGGTCATAAAAAAGATGGAAACTGAAAAAGAGCATAATTTACTTTTGTTGCGAATATGTACGGCAAAAGATTCTATCGGTTACAAAAACTCTATTATAACAAGTTGGGAGATAAGCGAAAAGCGTTTAAATAACTATTTAAGAAATAAAAAAATTCTTTACAGAAAAGCATAAAAAATGTATTATGAAGATAGAATAAGAGAGAGATTATCTGAGGTGGTAAAATTCGTTGCTACCACACACCTTAAGGGTTAAAAGAGATGCAGGAGAGGCGACGCCTGCCGGATAATCTCTTGCTTATTATATGAATGGGGTACAGGCTCTTGCTACATAATAGCAGGAGCTTTTTTAGTATAATAATGTATTAATTGACAATGATAGTACTATATAGTATTATTCTATATAGGAGGTGTTTTTTTGAGAGAGACAAGAGGTGGTTTTTTAATTTCCCAGATTAAACAAATACAGGGAAGAGTTTTTGATTCGTTACTTCAAAAGGCCGGAATCGAGGAATTCAATGGAGCGCAAGGAAGAATTCTATATGTACTTTGGCAGGAGGATAATCTTCCTATTATTGAATTGTCGAAAAAAACTGGACTTGCCAAAACAACCTTGACAAGTATGTTAGACAGAATGGAAGAAAGAGAGTTTTTAAAACGTGTGCCGGACAGTCATGACAGACGACAACTGCGTATTGTTCTCACAGCTAAGGCAAAAGCTCTGAATGACAGCTATAACGAGGTATCGGATGAGATGAGTCGGATTTTTTACGAAGGGTTTTCTGATGAGGAGATTGAGGGATTTGAGAAGCATCTGGATAAAATATTGAAGAATCTGACGAAACAAGAAAGTAAATAGAAACATATATTTTGGTAACGTAAAAATAAAGGTATTGAAAAAATACATAAATAAATAGGAGAGAGGGCAAAGCTATGGAAACAGCTAAGAAAAATGAAATTATGGAAGTAATTAATAATGCATCAAATGTTTATGTGACTTCCATTGATGAAAATGGATATCCGAATGTAAAGGCTATGTTTGCACGTATGCAGGATGGAATGAAGATTCACTATATGTCTACTAATTACTCCAGTAGAAGAACTCAACAATTTTTGCAAAATAACAAATGCAGTATCTATTACTGCAATGAGGCGGAATATAAAGGAGTTATGCTGACAGGACATATAGAAGTCTGTACAGACCATGACACAAAGGCACTTATCTGGAAGGATAGTGATGTTATGTATTACTCACAGGGAGTCGATGACCCGGATTATTGTGTGTACAGATTTACCGCAGAAAAAGGTAATTATTATCATGGTTTGGAGAACATCGACTTTATGATAGAAGAATTGGAAGGATAATTCGGATAGGAGGAAAAGTTATGCCATACATGGAAGTGAATGACTTACAACTTTACTACGAGGAATTAGGACGGGGCGAACCTATTTTATTTTTACATAGCCATTTTAGCAGAGGAATCTTAGCATTTGGAGCACAGATTCAACCCTTTCAAGGGAAATATCGCTGTATTTTTCCGGATTTTCGTGGGCATGGAAGAACTATATGTGAGGATCTGACATGGGATTCACGTCGGATTGCAGAAGATATGATTGTATTTTTAGATAAGCTTGGAATAGAGAGTACACATTTAATCGGTTACAGCATGGGAGCTTATGTAGGAATGTATATGGCTAGTAAGTATCCTAAAAGAGTACGCAGCTTCGTAAGTATTGGCGGTGGTGTTGCCCCTGTGTCGGATGGCTCAGAGGATTTTCAGCCAGAAAATGTGATTGCAAGAAATGATACCGATTTCATAGAAGATATGAAAGCACGCCATTTTGATGCACACAAGGGAAATTGGCAAGAATATTTAAGACATACGGTAGCAGACTGGCGTAATCATCCGAATATGACAGACGAAGAATGGAAAGCAATTACATGTCAGGCGCTTTTTATCAATGGAGAGCATGATCCATTTGGCTGCTGTGCTGATCTACAGGAAAAGTGTCTGCATGCTGTGACACACGAGGTAAAAGGTGGCGGACACCGTCCACACTTTGTCATGGAGCAGGGGAAAGAGATTAATGAGCTGATATTGAATTTTTTGACCTAATTGCGAATGGATTTAAAAACAAAAATGAAGTGAGAAATAGAAATGATGGATTTGAATAAAATTGAAAAATTTATTAAAAAACAGAAGATAAGCTTTATATGTTCTGTGGATGAGAAAGGCTATCCCAATATGAAAGCTATGCTGAAGCCAAGAAGAATAAACGGAGTAAGAGAGTTCTATTTTTCTACAAATACATCGTCACTCAGAGTGAAACAATTTCAGAATAATCCGAATGCAAGTATTTATTTTTATCATAAAGGACTGATAAAGTACATAGGTGTTATGTTGGTGGGCAAGATGGAGATTTTAACAGACCAGAAAACAAAGGATATGATGTGGAAAAGAGGAGATTCTGTTTTTTATAAAAAGGGAGTCATAGATCCTGATTATTGTATTCTGAAATTCACTGCGGAAAGTGGCAGATATTATTGTGATTTGAAGACGGAGGATTTTAAAGTAGCGCTATAAAAATTAGCAGGTATTAACAACCATTGGTTGAGAAAGGTAAAATATGCTTCCATTGCTTTCTACGGATATCTCAAATACAATATAGCTAGAAAGCTTTCAAAAATACGAAAGAGGAATAGCCAATGAATCATAAAATATGTGAGACAATTAAAAATTTGAGAATCAGCAGGAGTATAAGCCAGGAGAATTTTGCAAATGCATTAGGTGTTTCCGCGCAGGCAGTGAGCAAATGGGAGAATCAAAAAGCATTGCCAGATATTACTCTGTTACCTAAAATTGCAGAGTATTTTCAGGTAACGATTGACACTTTGTTCAAAGGGATTATTCAGGATGAAAGTACCTTTTTAGATAGTATCAGTGACTCCTTGGAATTAAATAAAAAAGGCTGGGATAAGATATCTTCTAAGGATTGGGGAGGAACGCATTTGCCCTTATGGGGGGTGTTTATACCAACGGAAGGTAAGCTTCATTTGCTAGATGAATTAACAGGTAAAAATGTTTTGGAGATTGCATGTGGAGATGGACAATCTTTGCTGTATTGCGGTCAAAGGAATGCAAAAGAATTGTGGGGAATAGATCTTTCGGAACGACAATTGGAAAAGGCACGTCAACGCTTATTAAAAGAGGGCATGGATGCAAAGCTTTTTCCTTCGCCTATGGAAGTAAATCCGGGAGTGCCTGAACACTATTTTGATTTGGTGTATTCCGTATATGGAATCGGTTGGACACAGGATTTGGATAAAACGATTTCTTTGGTAGCAAAATATCTTAGAACGAATGGGACTTTTATCTTTTCTTGGGATAATCCGATTTTGCCGTGTATTGAAAATAAGAATGGTCAATACATCTTGCAAAATTCGTATGTGGATGAACTTATGGTACAGCAGAAGATGCGGGAAGAAACAGTGGTCAGGACGAATTGGAAGCTGGCAACATATATTAACAGTCTTGCCAAGCATGGTTTCAAGATAGAATGTTTGGTAGAAGATTCGCAGAAGTATGAAGATACTATTTATAACGAAAAATACTATTCCGAGCATAAGGCACAGTATATTCATCATAGTTTTGTGTTGAAAGCAAGAAAGCTGTGAGAATTAAATCTGGTTTAAAACAAGCCAAAATTCACGAATATTTCATGATTGGATAGAAAAGAATGTTTTGCTGATACGAAGGCATTGATTATATTAAGAATGGTTATGAGCGTACAAGACACTCATAGCCATTTTTTATGTAATAGATTAGGAGCTTTTTTGTGATTGACTCATCGAATACAGTAACAATGCCCCAAGGCACAGTGCAGCTCCGATTCCAAAAGCACCACTAACATGTACATCCGCAATCTTCTCAAGAACCATAGTAATAAATACACTCATGGAATCTATAATGACGGAATGAATACTAAGTACGGTTACTGGTTGTAATAGTTTCATTTTGCTGTTCTTCCTGCAATGGCTGAAACAGGCTAAAACAGATATTGAGCAATAAGATAGAAACAGAGGAATAAAAAATAAAATGATTGACAATTTATGTGGGACAGCATTATACTGTATACAGTTTTTAGAAAAGCGGAGGTGTAGAATGATACATATTACTTGCTAATTGGAATTAAGTGAATAACATGGTGACGTAGGTAGCTGTAGGATAGAGAACAGTTACTTGTTTTGTTGCGTTGTCATGCCGGGCAAGGAATCATTCTAACATCTATAGAGAATAAATAAAAGGTATAGTAATACATAATAAAATGCGATGGAAGCTGAAAGTGGATGAGGTATTATCGCATATTAATGAAAAGGTTTATTCAGGATGCAGGATTTTTCTGCATCCTTTTTATATGGTGTGTAAACGAAGCGTATAAGGAAATTAGAAACTATGCTGTATTCGCTTGACGCTTGATTTCTGTGTGGCAATGATAACGCTGATATGGGAGAAACAAGGAGGAATAAATGTATGTCTCAGATTAGTGTAAATCAGTTAACATTTTATTATGAAGGTAGTGCAGATAATATTTTTGAGGATGTGTCGTTTCAGATTGATACGGACTGGAAGCTAGGCTTTATTGCAAGAAATGGGCGTGGTAAGACGACCTTTTTAAGATTGCTTATGGGGCAGGAGGAATATCGGGGAAGTATATCGACATCCGAGGTGTTTGATTATTTTCCATTTCAAGTGGATAATCGGGCAGATACAACGATTGACATTGTGGATAGCATCTATCCGGAATACGAATTCTGGAAGATTTGCAGAGAGCTGACATTGTTGAAAGTGGATGCAGAGGTTCTGTATCGACCATTTGAAACGCTAAGTAACGGAGAACAGACCAAGGTTATGTTGGCGGTACTTTTTTCCATGGATGAGCATTTTCTGCTGATTGACGAGCCGACAAATCACCTGGATGCACCGACAAGAGAGCTTGTAAGGGATTATTTGAAACAGAAAAAGGGCTTTATCCTTGTATCACATGACAGAGATTTTTTGGATCAGTGTATCGACCATGTTTTAGTGATTAATAAGACAAATATCGAAGTTTATCAGGGTAATTTTACGACATGGTGGGAGAATAAGCAGCGTCAGGATGATTTTGAACGTGCAGAAAATGCCAAATTAAAGAAAGAGATAGGGCGTTTGCAGGAGGCTTCCAGACAGGCGAGTCAGTGGGCAGATAATGTAGAATCAACCAAAATTGGTAAAAAGTCCGAGAAGTATGAGAAATGCATAGATACTCGTGCTTATGTGGCTGAAAAGTCAAGACGAATGCAGCAACGTCGTAAGAATCTGGAGCGAAGACAGGACAGGGCAATCGAAGAAAAGTCTGCTTTGTTGAAGAATATTGAGGAAGCGGAGAACTTGAAGCTTTTTCCATTACAGCATTATAAGAATACCTTGGTAAAAATGGAAAATCTTCAGATACAGTATGACACCAAAACATTACCACCAGTAAGTCTGGAAATACGAAATGGTGACCGTGTCGTATTGCAGGGGGCAAATGGTTGTGGTAAGTCTAGTATTATTAAAGTATTACTACAGAATCTTGGAGAGAAAACGGACATATCATGTAATATAGCTTATACTGGAACACTGGAAACAGCAAGTGGTTTAAAGGTTTCCTATATCTCACAGGACACCTCTCATCTGCAAGGAACTTTGGAGGAGTATGCCAAGGAACAAAATTTGGATTATACCTTATTTTTAGTGTTGCTTCGTAAGCTTGACTTTTCAAGAGGACAGTTTGAGAAACGTATAGAGGAATATAGTCAGGGACAGAAGAAAAAAGTACTGATTGCAGGAAGTCTTTGTACACAGGCACATTTGTATATCTGGGATGAGCCGTTGAATTATATTGATGTTTTTTCACGTATGCAGATTGAAAATCTGATATTAGAGTTTACACCAACGATGCTGCTAGTAGAGCATGATAAGACCTTTATAGAAAAAATTGGCACTGTTGTAAAAAAACTGTAAAAAAACTAGTTATCATTGATATTACACTTTACATTGCGATATAATTTAAATAATGTGACAACAATTCGGGGAACTATATAAGGAAGAGTTTCAGGTAATAAATTGTGCATTGCGCAAGGTAGCTTTTTAAGAAAGGCAGTGTAAAAAGATATGGCATATATAGAGTTTAACCAGATTACGAAGGAATATAAAAGTGGAGAAACAAGTATAAAGGCATTGAATGAAGCAAGCTTTCACGTAGAGAAGGGAGAGCTTGCTGTCATTCTGGGCTCATCGGGAGCAGGGAAGACAACTGCATTGAATATTCTTGGAGGCATGGATGTGCCGACTTCAGGACAAATCATAGTAGATGGGAATGATATTACCAAATATAATAAGCGGCAGTTAGTCGGTTATCGAAGAACTGACATAGGCTTTGTATTTCAATTTTATAATCTGGTGCCGAATCTTACAGCATTAGAGAATGTAGAGCTTGCAGCACAGGTTTGCAAGGACTCTCTGGATGCCGGAGAAACCTTAGAGAAAGTAGGACTTGGAGAGAGGAAAAACAATTTTCCGGCTCAGCTTTCTGGTGGGGAGCAGCAGAGAGTTTCCATTGCGAGAGCACTTGCGAAGAATCCGAAGCTGTTACTTTGTGATGAGCCAACGGGAGCGCTGGATTACAATACAGGAAAACAGATTTTACAGCTATTACAGGACACTTGCAGAAAAGAAGGGATCACGGTGCTTCTGATTACACATAACTCTGCACTGGCTCCGATGGCTGACCGATTAATCCGCTTTAAGAGTGGAAAGGTCATTCAGATGACACAGAATCCGAATCCGACACCGATTTCTGAAATCGAGTGGTAAATAGTATGAAAATCCATATGCGGAAGATTTTTGTAGGTATTTGAAGGGAATGATGTATTGAGATGAAAGCCTATTACAAGGATATATGGCGAGCGATTCAGCATAATAAGAAGCGTTTTTTTGCCATGATGCTGATTACGATTCTAGGTGTTACGATGTTGACGGGGCTTAGAGCTGCATGTCAGGATTTACGCATTACGGCAGATGCTTTTTTTGATAAACAGAATCTTTATGACATTTGTGTCGTGTCTACGCTAGGATTAACCGATGAGGACGTGGAAGCATTAGGGGCGCTGCAGGAGATAGAAGCGGTAGAAGGAACTTATAGTGAGATTGTAAAGGTCTGGATAGATGAGCAGAATAAAAGTGCAGAGGTGAAGCTGATTAGCGAGCAGGGAATCAGTATGCCATATTTACAGGAAGGACAGCTTCCGGTAAAAGCAAATGAGATTGCGGTTACGGAGAATTTTTTACTTGATACGGGAAAAAAGCTTGGTGACACAGTTGTGTTGGATGAGGAAGATTTGGAAGAAGATTCGGACGAAGTAAGTGAACCGAATTTCCAGATAACAGAGTATACGATTACAGGTATTGTGATTGATCCAATGAATGTGAACAGTCAGGATGACGTGATGGCGTTTCGTTCTAATTCCAATACGGATTATACTTTTTTCATCTTACCGGAGGCAGTAAAGAGTGATATCTATACGGCTATTTATCTGACCGTAAAAGGAAGCAATGAGCTACAGTGCTATGAAAAGGGATATGAGGAAAAAATACAAACAATTGTTGATATCATTAACACAGAGCTAAAGGAAGTACGTCAGCAAGCACGCTATGATGAGATTACCGGAGAGGCTTACGCAGAGCTGGCAGATGCAAAAGCTGAGGCAGATGAGGAATTCGCCAAGGCGGATAAGGAAATTGCAGATGCAAAGGCAGAAATTGAGGATGCGAGAGCAGAGTTGGAAGATGGTAAGGTAGAGTTGGAAGAGGCAAGGAACCAAATCATAGATGGTAAAGCTGAAATCGAGAAAAAGAGAACGGAGATTGAAGGTGGTTTGCAGGAACTGGAAAAAGGACAGCTCCAATTAAATCAGGAACGAGAACAGCTTGCGCAGTCAGAACAGCAGCTTGCACAATTAGCGAAGATACCGGGAATGGATACTACTGCGATGCAGCAGCAAATAGAGGCTGGAAAGTTGAAGATAGATGCAGCACAAGTGGAGCTTGATAAAAACAGACAGAAGCTGATGGCAGGAAAGGTGGAATTGGAAACAGCTGAGACAGAACTTTTAGAAGGTGAGAAAGAACTGTTAGAAGCAGAAGCCAAGTTACAGGAAGGTGAAGCGGAGCTACAGGATGGACAAGAAGAACTACAGGAGAATATAGAGAAGCTTGAGAAGGAACGAAAGGATGCATATCAGGAAATTGCTGACGCGGAAGAAGAGATTCGTAATATCGACATGGCACAGTGGTACATTCAGGATAGGAATTCGCTCAGTAGCTATGTAAATATTGAGAGTGATGCAGCATGCATTGAATCCGTAGGAAGGGCATTTCCGATTATTTTCTTTATTGTTGCCATTTTAATCGGTCTGACTACCATTACGAGAATGGTAGAGGAAGAGAGAGGACTGATTGGTACTTATAAGGCACTTGGTTTCTCGGATGGAGAGATTCGCAGGAAGTATCTGCTCTATGCAGCGGGCGCAAGTATCATGGGAGGAATCATTGGTGACCTTTGTGGATTCATTGTTTTACCGAAGATTATTTTTGTAATTTTTGCCGTGCTATATCAGTTGCCGGAGTATGTATATGCTTTTGACGTGGTATATGGAATTGGTGGAGTCGGTATCTTTACAGGTGGCATTCTCGTAGCAACATGGCTTGCCTGTGAAGTAGAGCTTCGTCATATGCCTGCCACATTAATGCGGCCTAAGGCACCAAAGGCTGGCTCTCGTGTATTTTTAGAGAGAATAACGCCGATTTGGTCAAGATTATCCTTTTTAAATAAGGTAACAGCAAGAAATTTATTTCGTTATAAAAAGCGTTTGTTTATGACAGTTGGCGGTATTATGGGCTGTACGGCATTGCTGCTTTGTGGTTTCGTGGTAAAAGACTCCGTGTCAGAGTTACTAAAGGGGCAGTATCATCGTATCTATGCTTATGATATTATGACGGTTGCCGCAGAAGATGAAAATAACAAGCTATTATCCTATATGGACGATTTTGCAGATATTGAGGAATATCGCAATTTGTTGATAGATTCCATGAAGATTATCAATGAAGAAGGGAAAGAGGAGTCAGTGCAGCTTTTTGTGCTTCCTGATGGAAAAGATATAAAGGACTATATTAGTCTGGAAAATGCTCTTGGAGAACCGGTAGAGTTGGCAGAAGAAGGCATTTTAGTAACGCAGAATGCAGCAAACAGACTGGTATTTTCTGTAGGAGATAGGGTATATCTGCAAAATGTAAAGCTGGTACAGAAAGAGGTAAAGGTTTCTGGTTTGGTTACCAATTATCTGGGAAATAATGTTTACATGACGCAGGCAGTATATGAAAAACTGTTTGGAGAATACAAACCAAATGGAGTGCTTATTAATTTGACGGAAGCCAGTGAAGATGGAATTGCCATCGCAAATGAACTGGAGGAACGGGAAGGAATCCTTGCAGTAGACAGTGTGCAGGAACGTAGAGAGCAATTCGAAGTAGCCTTTTATCTGATTAATGTAGTGGTATATATCATTATCATTATGGCAGCAGGATTGGCATTGGTCGTACTGTTTACCCTTGCAACGACTAATATCTCAGAGAGAGAAAGAGAGCTTGCAACGATAAAGGTACTTGGCTTTTATGATAAGGAAGTGCATCTCTATGTCAATAAGGAAACCTTGATTTTGACAGGAATCGGGATTGTATTAGGATTGCCGATTGGAAGGTTTTTAGGAGGTTGTTTGACCAATGCATTGAATATGCCGGGTATTTATTTTGCGGTAGAACTGCATTCAGTCAGCTATCTGATTACCATCGCATTGTCGATTGGATTTGCGTTGTTTGTTGATTTTCTTACAGATAGGACGCTTGACCATATTGATCCGGTTGAAGCGTTGAAGAGTATAGAATAGTGGATTAAAATAATAAGAAAAGACTCACAGCATGAAAACTGTGAGTCTTGCTTTTTATAATAACTGAATACCTTTTTCTTCACATTCCTGAACCATTTCATCAGGCCAAATAGAGGACTGCACCTCACCGATGTGTGCTTTTCTTAAAAAGAACATACAGATACGGGACTGTCCGATACCACCGCCGATGGTATATGGTAATTCTTCGTTAATAATGGCTTTCTGATAAGGAAGCTCTGCACGCTCAGGACAGCCTGCTTTTTCAAGCTGTGAGAGAAGTGCATCCTTGTCAACACGGATTCCCATAGAGGAAAGCTCTAAGGCAATGTCAAGAACTGGATAATATACGATAATGTCAGCATTTAATGCCCAGTCATCGTAATCCGGTGCACGACCATCATGTGGTTTGCCGTTTTCTAGCTTATCACCAATCTGCATGATGCAGACAGCACCTTTAGCCTTAGCAATATAATATTCTCTTTCCTTTGGAGAATAGTCAGGGAAAATCTCTGCCAGTTCTTGTGTTGTCACGAAGAAAATATCGTGTGGCAAAATTTCTTCTATGTAATCATACTGGATAGCCAGGTACTTTTCTGTTTTTCTAAGACACTTGTAAACGTCTCTTACGGTGTCCTTTAGTGTTTCTATTGTACGTTCATCTTTACTGATAACCTTCTCCCAGTCCCACTGGTCAACGAAGATGGAGTGAATATTGTCAGCAACCTCATCACGACGAATGGCGTTCATATCGGTATAGATACCTTCATCATAAGCAAAGTTGTATTTCTTTAATGCATATCTTTTCCATTTTGCAAGAGAATGTACGACTTCTGCTTCCTTGCCATTCTGTTCCTTAATATCAAAAGTAACAGGACGCTCCACACCGTTTAAGTTGTCATTTAAACCAGACTTTGGATCTACGAAAAGTGGCGCAGATACACGAGTCAGATTCAGACGCTGTGCGAGCAGATTCTGGAAAAAGTCTTTTACTGTCTTGATTGCATACTGTGTATCATGCAGATCAAGGGAAGACTGATAGTCTTTAGGTATGATTAAATGATCCATTTCAGGGTTCTCCTCTCGTTAGAAGTCCTTTTGACCTCTGCATACGGATATAATTATATCACACCTTTTTACATTTTCAAGAATGTACATGAGGATAAGCACATTTTTTTGTGGAAAGAAGTTAAATTCAAGTTTAGGTGAGAGTGTGTGCCGCCCAAGCCAGCCACTATGCTGCTCATATCGGGACGCTTATTTGGTATTTTCTAAATGGAGCGTTCGGCATCTTTGATTAGTCTTGTCCTGCGCAAACTCGCCCTGCTAA
>JAFSGY010000028.1 GCA_017440575.1 Lachnospiraceae bacterium
CTGGTAAGATTGCAGGTCTTGATGTTAAGCGTATCATCAACTAGCCTACAGCAGCAGCTCTTGCTTATGGTCTTGATAATGAAAAAGAACAGAAGATTCTTGTATACGACTTAGGTGGTGGTACATTCGACGTTTCTATCATCGAAATCGGTGATGGTGTTATCGAAGTACTTGCTACAAACGGTGATACACACCTTGGTGTTGATGACTTTGACAACAAGCTTATCGACTGGATGATTGCTGAGTTTAAGAAGCAGGAAGGCATTGACATATCAGGCGATAAGATGGCTATGCAGAGATTAAAGGAAGCAGCTGAGAAGGCTAAGAAGGAGCTCTCAAGTGCTACTACTACAAACATTAACTTACCATTCATCACAGCTACAGCAGAAGGTCCTAAGCACTTTGATATGAACCTTACAAGAGCTAAGTTTGATGAATTAACACATGATCTTGTTGAGAGAACAGCTATCCCTGTTCAGAACGCATTAAGAGATGCAGGACTCAATGCAAGCGAAATCGGTCAGGTATTATTAGTAGGTTGTTCTACTAGAAACCCTGCTGTTCAGGATAAGGTAAAGCACTTAACTGGAAAAGAGCCAAGCAAGTCTCTGAACCCAGACGAGTGTGTTGCTATCGGTGCTTCTATCCAGGGTGGAAAGCTCGCTGGTGATGCAGGTGCAGGCGAAATCCTTCTTCTTGACGTAACACCATTATCTCTTTCTATCGAAACAATGGGTGGTGTTGCTACAAGATTAATCGAGAGAAATACAACAATCCCAACTAAGAAGAGCCAGATTTTCTCTACCGCAGCTGACAACCAGACAGCCGTTGATATTAACGTTGTACAGGGTGAGAGACAGTTTGCTAGAGATAACAAGTCTCTTGGACAGTTCAGATTAGATGGTATCCCACCAGCAAGACGTGGTGTTCCACAGATCGAAGTTACTTTTGATATCGATGCAAACGGTATCGTAAACGTATCTGCTAAGGATTTAGGAACAGGTAAGGAGCAGCACATCACAATTACAGCTGGTTCTAACATGTCTGACGCTGATATCGAGAAGGCAGTTAAGGAAGCTGCTGAGTACGAAGCACAGGATAAGAAGAGAAAAGAAGCAATCGACGCTAGAAACGATGCAGATTCCTTCGTATTCCAGACAGAAAAGGCTTTAAATGAAGTAGGCGACAAGATTGATGCAGGTGAGAAGGCTTCCTTAGAGGCAGACGTAAATGACCTTAAGGCATTCCTTGAGAGCACAAAGGATGCTGAAATGACAGAGGATCAGGTTGCTGAATTAAAGAGCAAGCAGGAAGCTTTAATGACAAAGGCACAGAACCTCTTCACAAAGATGTATGAGAGCATGCAGGGTGCAGCAGGTGCAGGTCCTGACATGGGCAACATGGGCGGAGCACAGACACAGGATGCCGGTGCAGCTGATGATGTAGTAGATGGAGATTACCGCGAGGTATAAAGTGTGAAAAGAAATTCTAAAGACGTTGCACAAAAGTGTGCAACGCCAAGAATTTCTAAGTTTCACACAGGAGAAATGCAAGAGCATTTCTCAGCATAAATGAAGATACCTGAAGGCATTGAGAAAGTGTCTTTAGGTATTTTGCGATTAGAAAGGTGAAAGCAAATGGCAGAGCAGAAGAGAGATTATTATGAGGTGTTAGGTGTCGAGAGGGGCGCCGATGATGCCAGTATAAAAAAAGCATATAGACAGCTTGCCAAGAAGTACCATCCGGATATGAATCCGGGAGATGCAGAAGCAGAGAAGAAGTTCAAAGAGGCTTCCGAGGCTTATGCGATTTTAAGTGACCCGGATAAGAGACGCCAGTACGACCAGTTTGGTCATTCAGCCTTCGAAGGAGGCGGAGCCGGCGGTGGATTTGGTGGCTTCGATTTCAGTGGTGCAGATTTCTCCGATATTTTTGGTGATATCTTTGGTGATTTCTTTGGTGGCGGCAGAAGCTCCAGAAACAGCAATGGGCCAATGAAGGGTGCAAACCTTCGTACCAGCGTGCGTATTACCTTTGAAGAGGCAGTATTCGGCGTGGAGAAGGAGCTCGACTTGAACTTAAAGGATACCTGTAAGTGCTGTAACGGAAGTGGTGCAAAGCCGGGAACTTCCCCTGAAACATGTAGCCGATGCGGTGGACGTGGTCAGGTCGTAACACAGCATTCCACACCATTTGGAACCTTCCGTAATTCTCAGGTGTGTCCTGATTGTGGCGGTTCTGGTAAGACAATTAAGGAGAAGTGCCCTGATTGTCATGGAAGTGGATACATTTCTTCCAGAAAGAAGATTCAAGTATCGATTCCGGCAGGTATCGACAATGGTCAGAGTGTGCGTTTAAGAGATAAGGGTGAGCCGGGTGTGAACGGTGGACCAAGAGGAGATTTATTGGTTGAGGTGGTTGTTGACAGACATCCAATCTTCCAAAGACAGGATATGAATATCTTCTCTACCGTACCTATTTCTTATGCGATTGCGGCACTTGGCGGTGAGATTCTCATTGATACCGTGGATGGCAAGGTTGTATATGATGTTAAGGCAGGAACCCAGACAGATACTCGTGTCAGATTACGTGGTAAGGGTGTTCCATCCTTAAGAAATAAAGATGTCCGTGGTGACCACTACGTTACCTTGGTCGTACAGGTTCCGGATAAGCTTTCCAACGAAGCAAAAGAGCTGTTAAGAAAGTTCGATCAGGAGACCGGTAATTCGCTCGAAGCTGTGAAGAATATGGAAAATAAGAATTCCGGCGAAGAGAAAAGGGATAAAAAGAGAAAGTTCTTTAAATAAAAAAGAGGCAGGAACTGGTTTTAAGACATGGGGCTTAGAATTGGTTCCTGTTTTATGTGTAAGAATGATGGCATTTTTTTGACAGAGCTGGCTTGATTGTTTTGTCATATAAAGCTATGATAGAATAAATATTATGTAAATGTTCAGGTAGGTCGAAGCATTTACTGCTGAAACCGTAAGAAAATGATACAAGATTTTGTAAAAATACAGGAGAAAAGGAAGAGTAACTAGGAAGGATAAATAGTTACAAGGGAAAAGATGCGATTATTTAAGGAAAAAGAAAAAAACAAACAGTTAATTATGACGTATATGATTTTTACAATAAATGGTATGTTGGCATTGTCTATAGGAGCACTGCTACCATTTATCAGAGAAGCAAAAGGCTTGGAATATGCATTCAGTGGAATGTTAGTCAGTATTCATTCGGTTGGTAATCTGATTTCAAGCTTTTTTGGAGGTACACTGGCAGTTCGGTTCGGAAGAAAGAGAAGTATTCTCTTTTTTAATGCCTGCCTGTCTATTTCCTATCTGATGATTCTGGTAAGTGGAAATATGGCGTGTCTTGTTCTTGCCTTTTTGATGACTGGTCTTGCAAGGGGAGCAACCAGTAACTTCTGTAATGCAGTCATTAACGATTTGGCACCGGGAAAAGCCGGAATTGTAAATGGTTTACATGCCATGTTTTCACTGGGAGCATTTATTTTCCCGATTATTCTGATGGGAATGACGAGTAGCAATGCAGATAACTGGATCTATGCATGTGGTTTAATGATCGTTATGGGAATTGTTAGTTGGCTCTTATATCTGTTTATTCCGGTTCAGAATCCGGTTGCACAAAAAGAAAAAGGAAACGCTGGTTATGGCTTTTTCAAGGAGCCTATGTTCTATCTTGTGATTGTTACGATGTTTTTCTATTTGTGTGCAGAGCAAGGCGTTATTGGATGGCTGGTTACCTATTTTAAGGACACAGGACTATTATCACCTTCTTTGTCACAGCTTATGGCAAGTGTACAGTGGATTATGATTCTTGCAGGACGTTTGACAGCAGCATGGCTTACCACAAAGGTAAAAAAGGAAAAGTTGCTTCCGGTTATGGGAATCGGACTTGTGGCATTTTTCCTGTTATTGATTAGCAGTCATACAACACCATGGATTGTTTTCGGAATTATGGGCTTTGGTTTTAGCATGGCAGGAATTTATCCGACTACGGTATCTTTTTCAGGAAAGCTCAACCAGAAGTATCCGCTTTGTTGGAGTTTTATCTTAACAGGGGCAAGTATGGGGTCTATTCTTATGCCGTCTGTTATCGGTAGAATCGCAGAAAGTGCAGGCATTGGAGCAGGAATGAGTTCGGTTGCCGTAGCGGTTATCGTGGATTTGATTTGTATTATTGCATTGGTTACTTATTCAAGTAAAAAGAGTAAGCAGGAAGCTGTATAAAAAAAGGGGGTTACATACATGAAAACAACAAAAAATAATATTTGGAACTTTAATCAGGAAATCGAAGCAGAGGTTTGTGGAGAAGGCGTAGAACGTAAAATTATGGCTTATGCGGACGAAATGATGTGTGTGGAGAATCATTTTAAAGAGGGCGCAATCGGGGCACTTCATCATCATCCACATACGCAGATTACATATATTGTTTCCGGGCAGTTTGAGTTTGAAGTAGATGGTGAGAAGAAAATTGTAAATCCGGGCGATGTTCTGTTAAAAAGAAATGGCATTGAACATGGCTGTGTATGCTTAAAGGAAGGTATTTTGCTGGATATTTTTAATCCTATGCGAGAGGAATTTGTAAAATAGGGGGAAACAGAATATGAGATTATTTATGACAAGTAATCAGGTAGAAAACTGTTTTGACGCAGAGGGAAAGCATATTGGCTGGAAACTGGATGAGAGAAATTTCTTTGTGGAGGAATTGAAAAAAGGCTGGAAAGAACATGCAAAGTGCCTTATGATTAGTGCTGCGCCAGATGAATATGAGATGAACGATGGCATTGGCAATATGTTTCAGCAGGTATTTGCGGGAAACGGTTTTTCGGTATCAGAAATGGTGGTATGGGATCATAGAAATACCAAGCAGAATGAGGATTTTCTTGCGCAGTTTGATACGATAGTATTGTCTGGAGGACATGTACCGACACAGAATGCTTTTTTCAAGGAGATTGAGCTAAGAGACAGAATGGTGGACTATGACGGAGTGGTGATTGGTATTAGCGCAGGAACGATGAACTGTGCGGACTTAGTATATGCCATGCCGGAGCTTGAGGGCGAAGCGTTAGATACAAACTATCGTCGCTTTATCCTAGGGCTTGGGCTGACGGATATCATGGTAATACCGCATTATCAGTATTTGAAGGATGTGATGCTGGATGGTATGAAAATGATAGAGGATATCGGTTATGCAGACAGTATGGGCAGAAGCTTCTATGCACTTCCGGATGGAAGCTATATTGAGGTTGATGAAGACAAGACAATGCTTTTTGGTGAAGCGTATTTGATTAGAGATGGCAAGCTTACGAAGATATGCGAGAATGGTGAGAGTCTGGATATTTCAAGAGATGAGGATATTGAGAAATACATATTGTTAAAGCGGTGCAAGGATGCTTAAGGATCTGTAAGATTGCGGAGTGAAACTGGATTACGTGTTATGCATAAAGAGTAAGATATAAGTTAATTAAGAAAGGTAATAAAATTATGAAGTGGACAAAATTTATGGTAAAAACAATTACAGATGCAGAGGATATTATCATCAGCACTTTATATGATATTGGCTTAGAGGGAGCACAGATTGAGGACAAGATTCCTCTTACCCCATTAGAAAAAGAGCAGATGTTTGTTGATATTTTACCGGATGGACCGGAGGATGACGGAATTGCATATCTTAGTTTCTTCGTAGAAGAGAAGGAAGATGGAACCTTAGAGCTTATGGGAGAAGAGACAAGTGTTGATACTATCGTAGAGAAGATTAAGAGTGAGTTAGATGACCTTCGCTGCTTTATGGAGATTGGCGAAGGAACGGTTATGGTATCTGAGACAGAGGACATTGACTGGATTAATAACTGGAAGCAATATTTCCACCAGTTCTATATTGATGACCTTCTTGTTATTCCTTCCTGGGAAGAGGTAAAGGAAGAGGACAAGGATAAAATGATTCTTCACATTGACCCGGGTACAGCTTTCGGAACCGGTATGCATGAGACAACACAGCTCTGTATCAGACAGCTGAAAAAATACATTACACCGGAAACGGAGCTTCTTGATGTAGGAACGGGAAGTGGTATCTTAGCAATCATTTCCCTTATGTATGGCATTAAGCATGCGGTTGGAACAGACCTTGACCCATGTGCAGTTGAGGCAGTTCGTGAGAATATGGAAGTGAACAACATTAAACCAGAAGCCTTTGATATGATGATAGGAAATATCATTACGGATAAGGAAGTACAGGATAAGGTTGGTTATGAAAAATATGACATTGTTGTTGCCAATATCCTTGCAGATGTACTGGTTCCTCTGACACCAGTTATTGTGAATCAGATGAAAAAGGGTGGTATCTATATTACATCCGGTATCATTGACAACAAGGAGCAGACTGTTGTTGATGCAGTAAAGGCAGCAGGACTTGAAGTGTTAGAGGTTACTTATCAGGGTGAATGGGTAAGTGTAACAGCAAAGAAACAATAGAAAGGACAGGAGATGTACCATTTTTTCGTAGAACCCTCTCAGATAGGAGAGAAGGATATTGTCATAACAGGCTCGGATGTGAATCATATTAAAAATGTGATTCGTTTGAAGCCGGGAGATGAGATTAGTGTCAGTAATGGTGTAGATGGAAGAGACTATCGTTGTGGTATCGTAGCGATTACAGAGGATGAGGTGCAGTGTGAGCTTCGTTTTATCAAGGAAGATGGTGTGGAGCTGCCTGCAAAGGTTTATTTGTTTCAAGGGTTGCCAAAGGGTGACAAGATGGAATTCATCATTCAGAAGATGGTAGAGCTTGGTGTTTATGAGATTATTCCGGTAGCTATGCAGCGCTGTGTGGTAAAGCTCGATGATAAAAAAGCAAAGTCAAAGCTTGCCAGATGGCAGGGAATTGCAGAGGCAGCAGCTAAGCAGAGTAAGCGTGGAATCGTGCCACAGATTCATTCCGTTATGACTTATAAGGAGGCGCTATCCTATGCAGCTGATATGGATTGTAGATTAGTGCCTTATGAAATGGAAGAGAGTCTGGATGGTGCTTCTGGTATGGCTGGAACAAAGAAGCTGATAGAATCCATTAAGCCGGGCGAAACGGTTGCTATTTTTATCGGACCAGAGGGTGGCTTTGATGATAGTGAGATTCAGAGTGCTATATCACAGGGCATGAAGCCGATTACACTGGGCAAGCGTATTCTTCGTACCGAAACAGCAGGAATGACGGCAATGGCATGGATTATGTATCAGTTGGAAGAATAAATAGAAAATATACAATTGGATTAATAAATAAACAGAAAATAATGGAAATCCTTTCCAATATGTGATAAAGTTATTTATAGAATGGCTTATTAAATAATAAGAATAAACCATATAACAATTCATATGTGGAAAGGATGTTACTATTTATGGACTATAGGGAAGAGATATTCAAAAAGAATGCCAATCGAAAAGCGGCAATTGTCTGGTTTATTGTAAATATCCTATTATCGATATCGACGGCAGCTGAGATTATAGCTGGACAGCATTCTGGATTTTATCCGTATGTATATTATACGATGTGCTGGCTCCCATTTGTCATCAGCGTTGCCATATGGAAGAAGAAGGGAAGTGACTGGGAGCATTTTAAGGATGCTGTTGCGGTAGGATATGGAATCTTTTATCTGTATATGATTGCCACCAGTAAGTCACATCTTACCTTTGCCTATATCTTTCCGATTACCAGTATGGTTATTCTCTACAAAGACAGAAAATATATGTTGCGTTGTGCAGTAGCCAATTCCTTTGCAATAGGAAGTACGATTATTTATCATTTTATGCAGGGAATGAATACTTACACAGACATTAAGGATTATGTTTTACAGGTATTTTGCATTGTCTTGTGTTATTCCTGCTATATTCTTTCTATTGACCATATGAATCAGTCAGATGGTGCATTTATTGAGTCTATCCAGAATAATTTAAGTCGTGTCGTAGACACGGTGAATAAGGTTAAGATAGCAAGTAACGCTGTCGTAGATGGTGTTACAGTTGTAAGAGAGCTTGCTGATGAGAACAGGGAAGGTGCCGGCAATGTTGTAAGTAGTATGAATGAACTGTCGGATAACAATAACGTGCTATATCAGAAGACTATGTCCTCTATGGATATGACAACAGATATCAATACGCAGGTGCAGAATGTGGCAAATCTGGTAGAGGAGATGCTGCATTTGGTACAGGAATCTGTTTCTCATGCACAGCAAAGCTCAAAAGAGCTGGACGGAGTGGTAGAATCAACCAATATCATGGCGGAACTGTCAGCAGAGGTAGAGAGAATCTTAGGAGAGTTCAAGAAGGAATTTGGAATGGTTAAGGAGGAAACAGGAACTATTGATGAGATTTCTTCACAGACCAATCTTCTTGCTCTGAATGCATCGATTGAGGCTGCTCGCGCAGGCGAAGCAGGAAAAGGCTTCGCAGTTGTTGCAGATGAGATTCGTAATCTAAGTGATGGTACCCAGAAGTCATCTAGTCGTATTATGGATGCGCTAAAGCGTCTGGAAGATACATCGGATGAAATGACAGAGTCCATTACGAAGACATTAGATTTGATTCAGGAAACGACGAAGAAGGTAGGTCAGGTAAGTGACAGTGTAAATACCATTACTGAGGACGCAACTCAGATGGGTAATCATATTGATGTTATTGATTCTGCCATGAAGGATGTGGAAACCTCTAATCAGAACATGGTGGAGAATATGCAGCAGATTTGTGATGTTATGCAGATTATGACAGAGTGTGTCAGCAATGCGGATACTACCACTAAGACCATGCTTAGCAAGTATGCAGAAACGGCAAATAATGTCAATAAGATTGAAGATGTCGTAGGAAAGCTGATTGAAGAGCTTGGAGAAGGCGGCTTCATGGGAGTGCAGGATGTGAAGCCTGGCATGCGTGTGACGATTGTTCAGGAAGATGGTTCAACAAAGGGTAAAGTATATCTTGGAGAGATTCGTGAGCAGATGGAAAAGAGTTTGTTGATTTATCTAGAGGCAGATGAGAAGCCTGTTCAGCTTGATACCAAGGGACAGAGATATCAGCTACAAATCGCAGTAGACAGTGTATTGTATGAATGGAGTGAGGTAAGTCTGCAGATGGTTAAGAATAAAGAGGCAGGCTGCTATGAGGTTGTAACCGAGGCTTCACCATCCGTTAAGAATCGTAGAAAATACCCTAGAATGTCGATTGCAGATAGCTGTAACATTGAGCTTCAGCCATTGAAAGAGACCTTTGACGGAAACATGGTGAATATCAGTGCAAATGGCTTTGCCTTTGCGGTAAAGAGTGCTAAGTTTGCTGATGCAGTAGGAAGCAGGGTGAAGATAATGATTCCTGGATTTGCAGTACCTGAGGCGAGAAAGCTTGAAGGACGTATTATTCGTTCTTCGGATAATGAAGGAGAATATATCATTGGATGTCGTATGCCGAGTGATATTGCGGAACTTGGAGATTATGTAAACAAACATGTATAAGAAATAGAACAGATATGGGGCTGGTTTTCAAAAAATAAGGAAAACCAGCCTTGTTTTTCGAGATTTTCCATTGCGGTTGGGATGTCATTCTGCTATGATGTTATACGGTGCAAGGGTGTATTTTGATGGATGAAGGAACCTGCACCAATTGCAAAAAATGGCATATTTTAGTATTAAGATAAAGCAAGATGGAATCAGATACATTTGAAGGTGTGAATATGATGGAAGTTTATTTAGATAATTCGGCGACAACCCGCTGCCTGCCGAGCGTAGCGGCACTTATGACGAAGATTATGTGTGAGGACTATGGAAACCCATCCAGTATGCATAGGAAGGGTGTAGAGAGCGAACAGTACATTCGTCATGCAAAGGAAATCATTGCAAGAACTCTAAAGGTACAGGAGAAAGAGATTCTTTTTACATCAGGTGGAACAGAATCGGATAATATTGCTTTGATAGGAACAGCGTTTGCCAATTTTCGTTCAGGCAATCATATTATTACAACAAAAATCGAACATCCGGCTATTTTACAGACCTGTGCTTATCTGGAAACACAAGGCTTTGAGGTAACCTATCTGCCTGTAGATTCTAATGGTATCATCTGCCTTGCTGACTTGGAAAAGGCTATGACAAATCAGACCATCATCGTTTCCATTATGCATACCAATAACGAGATTGGTTCTGTACAGCCTATAGCTGAGGCAGGTGCATTAATCAAGCGCATCAATCCGAATACAGTATTTCATGTGGATGCGGTACAGGGCTTTGGTAAGTTTCGCATCTATCCAAAGAAGATGAATGTTGACCTGTTATCAGTCAGTGCCCATAAGATTCATGGTCCAAAGGGTGTAGGCTTCCTTTATATGAATGAGAAGGTTAAAGTAAAGCCGATTCTTTATGGAGGAGGACAACAAAAAGGTATGCGTTCCGGTACGGAAAATGTTCCGGGGGTAGCAGGCATGGCTCTTGCGATTGATGAAATCTATAAAGATTTCGAGGAAAAAACAGAATATCTGTATGCAATAAAGGATAGATTTATAAAAGGCTTGGAAGGACTGGAAGGAGTTAAGGTAAACGGACTGACTGGTAGAGATAGCGCACCACATGTGGTAAGTGTTTCCATTGCAGGAATCCGAAGTGAGGTTATGCTGCATGCCTTGGAGGACAGAGGTGTGTATGTATCGGCAGGAAGCGCCTGTGCATCCAACAAACCGGCTACCTCAGCGACACTTAAGGCAATCGGAGTAGAGAAGCAGTATCTGGATTCTACACTTAGATTCAGCTTTAGTGTTCTGACAACCGAGGAGGAAATCGACTATACTTTGCAGCAGATGTATGATATGATACCTATGCTTCGACGTTATACTCGACACTAAATGGAAAAAGCCATATACGGAAGCTTTTTCCATTGACGAATTTGTGATAAACACAAATTCGCATGTTTTTAATTGGCCATATACCATAATGGAGGAAAACAATGTACAAATCATTTTTGATAAAATACGCTGAAATCGGCGTTAAGGGAAAGAACAGATATATTTTTGAAGACAGATTGTGTGACCAGATTCGTTATGCTTTGGAGCGTTGTGAAGGTGAATTTGAAGTAACTAAGACACAGGGCAGAATCTATGTCAATGCACTGACAGAATATGATTTTGATGAGACAGTAGAGAATTTAAAAACGGTATTTGGTATCTGGGGTATCTGTCCGGTAGTAAAGCTTGAGGATGAGGGCTTCGAGAAGCTTGCAGAGGATGTAATCGCTTATGTGGATAAGGTTTACCCGGATAAGAACTTTACCTTTAAGGTAGATACCAGAAGAGCCAGAAAGAATTATCCAAAGGAATCCATGGAGGTAAATGCAGATATCGGAGCAGTATTGCTGAATGCCTTCCCAGAGATGAAGGTAGACGTGCGTAAGCCGGATGTTATGCTTCATATCGAGATTCGTGAGATGATTTATATCTACTCAACCGTGATTCCAGGACCGGGAGGACTTCCAATCGGTACCAATGGTAAGGGAACCTTGCTGTTATCAGGTGGTATTGATTCACCGGTTGCAGGCTATATGATTTCTAAGCGTGGTGTAAAGCTGGATGCAGTATATTTCCATGCACCGCCATATACCAGTGACAGAGCAAAGCAGAAGGTTGTAGACCTTGCAAAACTCGTATCACGTTATAGTGGACCGATTGACTTACATGTCATTAATTTTACGGATATTCAGTTATACATCTATGAAAAGTGTCCACATGATGAATTAACGATTATTATGAGAAGATATATGATGCGTATTGCGCAGCATATTGCACAGGAATCAGGTTCCTTAGGATTAATTACGGGAGAAAGTATTGGTCAGGTAGCATCACAGACTATGCAGTCTCTGATGGCGACCAATGACGTATGTACAATGCCTGTATACAGACCGTTAATCGGTTTTGATAAAGAGGATATTGTTGATGTTTCCAAGAAGATTGATACTTATGAGACATCGATACTTCCATTTGAGGATTGCTGTACCATTTTTGTGGCAAAGCATCCGGTTACTAAGCCGAATCTTAAGGTGATTAGAATTCATGAGCAGAATCTGGAGGAAAATATTGACGCACTGGTACAGAAAGCGTTAGAGACTGATGAAGTGATTCATGTTAGCTGGAATGATTAAAGTAAAAAGAGAATGAAAAAACGAGCAGGCTTCAAACCTGCTCGTACTTTAATACTTTTTTAAAATAAAAATATAGGGCAAACCTATATTTTCTCTGGCAATTAAACTAAGTATGGCTTAATTACTTCCATAATCTCGTCTGTGTTGCCACCCTCTGCATGGATATTTAAGTCGATTGGCTTAGATAAGTCTAAGCTGAAAATACCCATAATAGATTTTGCATCGATAACATATCTTCCGGATACAAGATCGAAATCATAATCGAACTTTGTAATATCGTTAACGAAAGATTTTACCTTATCGATTGAGTTTAAAGAAATTTGAACAGTCTTCATATTGACTACCTCCTTATAAATATACCTTCTTCATTAATAATAAAGGGAAACTATGGAAAAGTCAACCGAAGATAACGAACAGTTGTCATAAAAATAAACGAAAAAAACGGAAAAAAGTGTACATATTGTCATTTAGTGGTACAAATGTCACAATTAAGCGGGGAAAGGAAAGGGAAAATGAGAACAGTTGCATTTCATAATTTGGGCTGTAAAGTGAATTCCTATGAGATGGATGCCATGTTGCAGGACTTGAGAAGGCATGGCTATGAGATTGTTGCCTTTGACGAAAAGGCAGATATTTATATTGTAAATACCTGTACCGTTACGAATATGGCTGATAGAAAGAGCAGACAGATGCTTCATAAGGCAAAAAAGACCAATCCGGAAGCTATCGTAGTGGCTGTTGGTTGTTATGTACAGTCTGATACCGAAGGCGTACGTGCAGATGATGCGGTTGACCTGATGATTGGTAATAATAAGAAAAAAGATTTGGTGTCCATTTTAGAGAGCTATATGGATGGCATCGAAGAGGAAACAGTAATAGACATCAATCATACCAATGAATACGAGGAAATGCGACTGACAGGAACCGAGGAGCATACAAGAGCCTATATTAAGATTCAGGATGGCTGTAACCAGTTCTGTTCTTATTGCATGATTCCTTATGCAAGAGGACGCGTAAGAAGCCGTAGAAAAGAAGATATTTTGGAAGAAATCAAGGGGCTTGTACAGGCTGGTTATCAGGAATTTGTTTTAACCGGAATCCATATCAGCTCCTATGGTGTGGACTTTAAGAAAGCAGGAACAGCAGAGGATGATTTACTGTCACTTATGCAGGCAATAGACAGGCTTGATGGTGTGAAGAGATTGCGTCTAGGTTCGTTAGAGCCTCGCATTATTACGGAGGAATTTGCTAAGGGAATTGGCGCATTAGAGCACATTTGTCCGCATTTTCATCTGTCTTTGCAAAGCGGCTGTGAGGAAACCTTGAAGCGTATGAACCGTCATTACACACCGGAGCAGTTCTATGCAGGTGTAGAGCTTTTGAGACAGACCTTTGAGCATCCGGCGATTACCACAGATGTTATTGTGGGATTCCCGGGAGAAACAGCGGAGGAATTTGAGACAACAAGAGCCTTTTTGGAGAATGTATGCTTTTATGAGATGCATATTTTTAAGTATTCTAAGCGCAAGGGAACTCGTGCGGCTGTTATGGAGAACCAGATACCGGAACCGGTAAAAACACAGCGAAGCAATATTCTGATAGCAATGGAAGAGAAGGATACAGCGGCATTCAGGGAATACTATCTTGGTAAAGAGGTAGAGGTGCTTTTTGAAGAGAAAAAAGAAATCGATGGACAGGAATACTGGATTGGACATACTAAGGAGTATGTGAAGGTTGCATTGCCGAATGATGGACAGGATTATCAAAATTGTCTGGTTAAAGGAAAGATAATCCATGCGCTTAACAAAGAAGTGCTTTTCATGGGAAATAATACATTGAATTTTCAAACAAATTAGGGTAAGATATAAGATACAGATGGTAAAGTAACGAGAACTTTACTAGCGTACTTGATGATGAATAGGATAAAGAAACAGAATTTTAGGAAGGAGCAGTGGACATGGAAGATTTAACACGCACACAATATATTCAGCTTGTGCCGGAGGAGTTGCAGGAGAGCACCACGGTAAAGGATGTATTATCTTCTGTTTATGCAGCTCTGACTGAAAAGGGCTATAATCCGGTAAATCAGATTGTAGGATATATTATGTCAGGAGACCCTACTTATATTACCAGTCATAAGAACGCAAGAGCTTTGATTATGAAGGTAGAGCGTGATGAGCTTGTGGAAGAGATGTTAAAGTCTTATATTATCAGCTCGGGCTGGGATAAATAAGAGAAGGTTGACAGGAGACTGGAAAGGCTTGGTATTAGATGAGAATCATGGGACTTGATTTTGGGTCGAAGACAGTCGGTGTGGCAATCAGCGACCCATTGCTCATTACCGCTCAGGGAATAGAGATTGTACGGAGAAAGCATGAGGACAAGCTTCGTCAGACTCTGGCAAGAATCGAAGAATTGATTGTAGAATATGAAGTGACGGAAATTGTACTTGGATATCCGAAGAACATGAATGATTCCTTAGGAGAACGTGTAGAGAAAACGCTTGCCTTTAAAGAGATGCTGGAACGTCGCAGTGGGCTTACAGTACATTTATGGGATGAGCGGTTAACAACAGTTGCAGCAGATAAAGCGATGATGGAAGCCGGTATAAGACGTGAGGAACGCAAGGAACACGTCGACAGAATAGCGGCGATTTTTATTTTGCAGGGATATTTGGACCTGCTTAAGAATAAGGAGAATATGTAATGGAGAAAATTACCTTTGTGCCAGATGGAGAGGAAGCAGTAGATTTCTATGTATTGGAGCAGACTACAATTGCAGGTGTGAATTACATTCTGGTAACGGATGCGGAGGAAGATGAAGAAGGCGAAGCATACATTTTGAAGGATATTTCTGATTCTGAGTCAGAAGAGCGCGTGTATAGCATGCTTGAGGATGAGAAAGAGTTTGATGCAGTGGCAGCAGTCTTTGAAAATATGCTTGAGGATATTGATTTGATTTAATATTGTTACAGATTACTATGGACGGAGAAGGTAAACAGACTGAGATTTGAAAAATGCAGACTGGTTACCTCCTTTGGTCGTGGTATTAAGATAAAAAATAAGAATTTTCGTGGAGGTTTATTTTGAAACAGAATAAAAAAGAATGTACGTCGAAACTCAAGGTGATACCATTAGGAGGCCTTGAGCAGATCGGACTCAACATTACTGCCTTTGAATACGAAGACAGTATTATTGTTGTGGATTGCGGTCTGAGCTTCCCAGAGGACGATATGCTGGGAATTGATTTGGTAATACCGGATATTACCTATTTGAAGAATAATGCGGATAAGGTAAAGGGCTTTGTCATTACACATGGACACGAGGATCATATTGGTGCACTTCCTTATGTATTAAAAGAGCTGAATGTGCCAATCTATGCTACAAAGCTTACGATGGGAATTATTGATAACAAGCTTACAGAGCATAATCTGATTCATAATGTCAGAAGAAAGGTTGTAAAGTTCGGACAGAACATTAACCTTGGATGTTTTCGTATTGAATTCATTAAAACCAATCACAGCATTGTAGATGCGGCAGCACTTGCTATTTATTCTCCGGCGGGAATTGTGGTTCACACAGGAGATTTTAAGGTAGATTATACACCGGTATATGGTGATGCCATTGATTTACAGAGATTTGCAGAGCTTGGTAAAAAGGGTGTACTTGCGCTGATGTGTGACAGTACCAATGCAGAGAGACCGGGCTTTACTCCATCTGAGAGAAAGCTTGGAGGAGTGTTTGACAGTTTATTTGAAGAGCACAAGAAAACGAGAATTATCATTGCGACCTTTGCCTCTAATGTAGACAGAGTACAGCAGATTATTAATACGGCATATAAGTTCGGAAGAAAAGTTGTTGTCGAGGGACGAAGCATGGTAAATATCATTGAAACGGCTTCGAATCTGAATCGTTTGAGCATTCCGGATAATACCTTGATTGATATCGAGAAGTTGAAGAATTATCCAAAGGACAAGACGGTTATTATTACAACAGGAAGTCAGGGCGAGAGTATGGCGGCACTTAGCCGTATGGCAAGTGGTATGCACAAGAAGATTAGCATCGGGCATGGTGATACCGTTATCTTTTCTTCCAGTCCGATTCCGGGTAATGAGAAAGCGGTTACGAAGGTAATCAATGAGCTGTTCAAAAAGGGTGCAGATGTTATTTTCCAGGATACTCATGTATCTGGACATGCTTGTCAGGAAGAGATTAAGCTGATTTATACCTTAACAAAGCCAAAGTATGCGATTCCGGTACATGGAGAGTATAAGCATCTTAAAGCTCAGGCGAAGATAGCTATGGATTTGGGAATTGAGAAGGACAATATCTTTATTCTTCATTCTGGTGAGGTGCTTGCTATGGATTCTGAGAGTGCCAGCGTAAATGGTAAAGTGCCGGTAGGAACAGTTCTGGTAGATGGTCTTGGTGTCGGAGATGTTGGTAATGTTGTATTAAGAGATCGTCAGCATCTGGCAGAGGACGGAATTCTGATTGTGGTTTTGTCTTTGGAAGGTACGACGGGAGAATTGCTTGCAGGACCTGATATTGTATCAAGAGGTTTTGTCTATGTGAAAGAGTCCGATGAACTGATGGAGGAAGCACGTAGAGTGATTGAAAAGGCAGTTTTTAGTTGTCTTGATAAGAACATTACAGACTGGGGCAAGATTAAGGGAACCATCAAGGACACATTAAGTGAGTTCGTATGGAAGAAGACAAAGCGCAGACCGATGATTCTTCCTATCATCATGGAGATTTAAGGCGAAGGAGACATTATGAACGTAAAACAGCTTTTGGGCGCAATTGGAGCAATGCTTTTTAAAATTATACTGTCAGCAGCGGTTATTATTGTTGTATTTAAATTGGCAGTATCGGCATATGATTTCGGTTTTAACCTCTTTGCGGATATTCCGATAGATGAAGAAGAAAGCGGAAGAACCGTAAATGTTATCATTTCTGAGAATCAGGACAGCATGGATGTAGGGAAGATGCTGGAGGAAAAAGGCTTAATCAGAGACGCCAAGATGTTTTATATACAGGAAATGCTGTCGGATTATAAGGATATGATAACAGCAGGAACCTATGAGCTGAATACAGCAATGTCCGTTGAGGAAATGCTGGAAGCAATGTGTAGTAATGCAGAAGCAGCGGAGGAAACAGAGTGATTGCAGATGAGAGAATGATGACCTTCATCAGATCCTTTGACAGAGGCAATCCTGCGTATTTGGAAGAGCTGGAAAAATATTCGAGAGAAACCAATGTACCGATTATCAGGCCACAGATGCAGAGCTTATTGAAGTTTTTGCTTGCCTGGGGAAAGCCAAGGAAGATTCTTGAGGTTGGAACGGCCATTGGTTTTTCTGCGTTATTAATGAGTGAGTATGCACCGAGTGGCTGTCATATTACAACGATTGAAAAATACGAAAAAAGGATACCTCTTGCAAGAGAGAACTTTAAAAAGGCAGGAAAAGAAGAATATATTACGCTGTTAGAAGGGGATGCCACAGAGATTTTGGCAGAGCTTGATGACGAATTTGATATGATTTTCATGGATGCGGCAAAGGGACAGTATATTAATTTTTTGCCGGATATCTTAAGGTTGATGGCACCGGGAGGTATTCTAGTGTCAGATAATATCCTGCAGGATGGCGATATCGTGGAGTCAAAATATGCGGTAACCAGACGCAATAGAACGATACATAATCGTATGCGTGAATATCTGTATGCCTTGACGCATCATGAGGAGTTGGAAACGGTTATCTTACCGGTTGCAGATGGGGTTACCTTATCTACGAAAAAGAGTGGAGGAAATACAAGAAATGAATAGAAGAAAACCAGAGCTGCTCGTTCCGGCAAGCAGCCTTGAGGTATTAAAAACGGCTGTCATATATGGAGCGGATGCGGTATATATTGGTGGAGAGGCATTCGGACTTCGTGCCAAGGCAAAGAACTTCTCGCCTGAGGATATGAAGGCAGGCATTGCCTTTGCTCATGAGCGAGGTGTGAAGGTATATGTAACGGCTAATATTCTTGCACATAATAATGATCTGGATGGTGCAAGAGAGTATTTTGCGGAATTAAAGGAAATTGGTCCGGATGCACTGATTATCTCAGACCCGGGAATGTTTATGATTGCCAAGGAAGTGTGGCCGGAGGTTGAGATTCATATCTCGACACAGGCAAATAACACGAATTACCAGACTTATCGTTTCTGGTGGCAGCAGGGGGCAAAACGTGTGGTTTCAGCCAGAGAGCTTTCTCTTGCAGAGATTAAGGAAATCAGAGAGCATATTCCGGAAGAAATGGAGATTGAGAGCTTTATTCATGGTGCGATGTGTATCTCTTATTCCGGAAGATGCTTGTTATCGAATTATTTTACGGGTAGAGATGCGAATCAGGGAGCATGTACTCATCCATGCAGATGGAAGTATGCGGTTGTAGAAGAAAAGCGCCCGGGTGAGTATCTTCCGGTATATGAAAACGAAAGAGGTACCTATATCTTTAATTCAAAGGACTTGTGTATGATTGAGTACATTCCGGAGATTATCGATGCAGGAATTGACAGTCTCAAGATTGAAGGAAGAATGAAAACGGCTCTCTATGTGGCATGTGTAGCAAGAACCTATCGCAAGGCGATTGATGATTATCTGGAGTCTGAGGAGAAGTATCGTGCCAATATGGACTGGTATCGTGCAGAGATTGCAAAGTGTACCTATCGTCAATTCACAACAGGCTTTTACTTTGGCAAGCCAGATGAAAATACCCAGATTTATGACAGCAATACTTATGTGAATGAGTTTGTATATTTAGGAACTGTGGAATCAATTGATGAGCGTGGGCTTGCTAAGTTTGAACAGCGTAATAAGTTCTGCGTGGGAGATACTATAGAACTGATGAAACGTGATGGACAAAATGTGGAGACGAAAGTCCTTGCTATGTATAATGAAGAGGGAGAGGTAGTAGAGAGTTGCCCTCACTCAAAACAGATTATTTATGTTGAGCTTAGTGTGAAGCCGGAGGCACATGATATTATGAGGTGCTATAATGCATTGTCAGAGTAACTAAAAGAATACTTTTGGGAAAACGGATTCTATACAATTTTGTAGAAATGCAAGAAAATTTAGAGAAAGTATTGCATTTTGGGAATTGGTATATTATTTTATAACCAACAAAAGAAGCTTAAAAAGTAAGTATTATGAACAAAGGTGTTCCAAAAAATTGACTCTTTTTTTGGAGCACTTTTTTTAAAAATATGTGATTAAAGAAAGAGAAGAAGACTTTATATATCAAGGAAAGTGAGGATGAATATATGAGCGAAATGCTGAACGTGGAAAATATTTTTGCGGAAAAAGTATTCACGAATGCAAAGATGAAGGAAAGGCTTCCGAAAAAGGTGTATCAGGAAGTTATGAACATCATGGAGCATGGTGGAGAACTTTCTATGGCAACAGCAGATGCAGTAGCTATGGCAATGAAGGACTGGGCAGTGGAAAATGGTGCAACACATTACTCTCACTGGTTCCAACCGTTAACGGGTATTACAGCAGAGAAGCATGATTCCTTTATTACTCATCCTGACGGTCAGGGTAAGATGCTGATGGAATTCTCAGGTAAGGAGCTAATTAAGGGAGAGTCAGATGCGTCCTCATTTCCATCCGGTGGACTTCGTGCAACCTTTGAAGCAAGAGGCTATACAGCATGGGATATTACTTCTCCTGCATTTTTGAAGGATTCTGCATGCGGAACTATTCTTTGTATTCCGACAGCATTCTGTTCTTATACAGGTGAAGCTCTTGATAAAAAGACTCCACTTCTTCGTTCTATGGAGGCAATTAGTGAACAGGCGCTTCGTATCGTAAGATTATTTGGCAATACTGAGGCGAAGAAGGTAACGCCTTCTGTTGGTGCAGAACAGGAGTATTTCCTTGTAGATAAGGATTTGTATTTACAGAGAAAAGACCTTATGTTTGCAGGTCGTACGTTATTCGGTGCTCTTCCACCTAAGGGACAGGAGATGGAGGATCACTACTTTGGTGTTATCAAAGAGCGTGTAGGCGCTTATATGAAGGACTTAAATGAAGAATTGTGGAAGCTTGGTGTAACAGCAAAAACACAGCATAATGAGGCTGCGCCGGCTCAGCATGAATTAGCTCCTATTTATGAAACAGCAAATATTGCAGTAGACCATAATCAGCTGGTAATGGAAGCAATGAAGAGAGTCGCTTACAAGCATGATTTCAGATGTCTGCTTCATGAGAAGCCATATGCAGGTGTAAATGGCTCTGGTAAGCATGATAATTGGTCTATTACAACAGATAATGGTGTAAATCTCTTAGATCCAGGCGATACACCGAATAAGAATATTCAGTTTTTGCTCGTTCTTGCATGTATCATGAAGGCAGTAGATACGCATGCAGATTTACTTCGTCAGTCCGCATCTGATGTAGGAAATGATCTTAGACTTGGTGCAAATGAGGCACCTCCTGCTATTATTTCTATTTTCCTTGGTGAACAGCTAGAAGACGTAGTGACACAGTTAATTGAAACAGGCGATGCAACCAAGATTAAAAAGGGTGCAAGACTCAATACAGGTGTTTCTACCCTTCCTGATTTTGTAAAGGATGCAACAGACCGTAACAGAACTTCACCATTTGCCTTTACAGGTAATAAGTTTGAGTTCCGTATGGTAGGGTCTGCTGACTCCGTAGCAAGCCCGAATACCACCTTAAATGCTATCGTTGCAGAGGCATTCTGTGAGGCGGCTGATAGACTGGAGCAGGCAGAAGATTTGGATATGGCTATCCATGATTTGATTAAGGAATATATGACAGAGCATCAGAGAATCATCTTCAATGGTGATGGTTATTCGGATGAATGGGTTGCAGAGGCTGAGAGAAGAGGCCTTCCGAATTTACATACCATGATTGACGCCGCCTCTACCCTAACTACGGATAAGGCAGTGGCATTATTTGAGAAATTTGGTATCTTTACAAGAGTAGAGTTAGAGTCTCGAGAGGAGATTATTTACGAAACCTATGCAAAGACCATTAATATTGAAGCATTAACTATGATTGATATGGCAAGCAAGGATATTATTCCGGCGGTAACCTCTTATACAGGAGAGCTTGCTAATACCGTAATCGCTG
Source organism: Lachnospiraceae bacterium (assembly GCA_017440575.1). Lineage (GTDB taxonomy): Bacteria > Bacillota > Clostridia > Lachnospirales > Lachnospiraceae > COE1. The sequence continues at coordinate 21,322 of JAFSGY010000028.1, forward strand.
TAAAGGAAGCAGGTGCTATGGGACTTGCACAGATGGAGCTGTTAAGCGAGGTAGATACCTTACTTGCAGAGACCAAGAATGCCCTTACTACTTTGGAAAAAGAAACAGCCGCCGCAGCAGCTATTAAAGATGCTAAGAAACAGGCGTTCTACTATAAAGATGTTGTGAAAGTGGCAATGGATGCACTTCGTGCCCCGGTCGACAAGCTCGAAATGATTGTAGACAGCAGTATCTGGCCAATGCCAACCTATGGGGAGCTCATGTTCGAGGTATAATATTCGTATATAGCAGAGCAATGCAAAATGATAAAAACCAACTACGCGCAAGTTCACTTGCGCTAGTTGGTTTTTTATTATTTTATAGTGCGAAGCACGCGACCGAGATGGAGTGAAGCGGAATCGAGGTTGGCGCATTGCGGAGTGGTGTTAGTCAGTGCGAAGCACGCGGGCTCACATTTACAATTTCTGGTCTTCCTCATTTGGTATATATATTAAAATCTCTTCCACATTGCAATTCAAAATCCTGCATAAATCATTCAGAGTAGTTGTCGAAATTGGCTTATTATTTCGCAGTCGGTTGATGAGGCTGCTGCTGATATTGTATTTGTGAATCATCGTATAGGTTGATTCGTTTTTTTGCTTTAAGGTATCAAAAAATGGGCTGTAATCAATCATAATCCACCTCCTGATATAAGAGTAGGATATAGTCTATTTATTGACTATGCTCGATAAATAGACTATAATGTAAATAAAATCTGCTTATAATAAATAAAGATTCAGAATATTTAAGCTGGTTATAGATTGAGATAACGGATAAAGAAATCAAAGTTATTTATTAATATGTGTAGTTTTTGGAAAAAAATGAGGGGAATGAATAGTAAAAGGAAGGAGTAGAGATATGGTTATTCAATGTAATTTACAGGCAATGAATGCGAATAGAAGCCAGGGGATTGTAAGGGGAAAACAGGCATCCTTAATGGAGAAGCTGTCATCAGGATTTAGAATTAACAGGTCTGCTGATGATGCAGCCGGATTATCCATTTCAGAAAAAATGCGCTTTCAAATCAGGGGATTAGAGCAAGGAGCAGACAATATTAATGAAGGAGTAAATTACTGTCAGGTAGCAGATGGAGCACTTAATGAGATACAGGATATGTTGCAAAGAATGAACGAATTAAGTATTCAGGCTGCCAATGGTACAAACTCGTCAAAAGACAGAGAATATATAGATGAAGAAGTACAGCAGTTGAAGGCGGAGATAGATAGAATCTGTGTTACAACAAAATATAACGAGGAATATATATTTAAATGCAAAGATAATGTGGATCTGTTTAAAGAGGTTTATAAGTTGGATTTTTCAGGATACCCCAATGATTTGTATATATATAATGAGACTTATGATGATGCTACAGGGATTGCTACATACGGAGGTATTGCGTATAGAGGGAAAAGATATGCATGGGCAAGTATAAGTCCGCATATGTATGATAGCACGACTGGTATGTTTAGAAAGGGAAAGTATACCTTAAGGGGTGATGATGGTTCTTATCTTACTTTGGTTTGTGAAGAAGGAAGTGAACCACCGCAGGTTTCGAGAGAATTTGTAACATCTGCAGATGAAAAGGGGATTTATGTAAACGGTGAGCTTATACCTTGGGAAGACGTAAAGAATTCATCAGGTCAAAAATTTGACAGTGAAAATTTTTTAGCAGAACCATATTATTTTAATTATCATGGTGTTACAACTTCCTTTACTCCTGATTATATGGATTCCTATGAGGATGTGCGTTGTAAAATTTCAGGAACCAGATGGAAAAGTACGTATAAAATTCCTGTAGAGAATACGGCTCTTTATGCAGATTTTTCGAAATCTTATGCAGCTTTTGCAGATAATTCAGAAGTAGAAAAATTTTTAAATGGAATTCCGGTACTGGATAATGAGTATATACTGCATGCAGGAGATGGGACGAATGGTACCTTTGATGGTGTATGGATAGAACAAAATAATAGTATCCTTGCAGGCTCACAAAAAACATGGGCAGAAATAGGGATTTCAAATTGGGGAGATGGTAGTGAAGAGATATGGTCGGATATAACGTATAAATATATATATGATCAGACAGATAGTACGCAGTTGGGATTTACATTTCAGGTTATAAATGAAATAAGCAAAGATTCTGTAATTGATGCTTTGGATAATGTTAATCTTTCACAGGTTAATGGGTATGAACTTGAAAATTATGCAAAAGTAGATGTAGATAGAACGAATTCGAATATTTTATCTGCTTTGATAGGAAGAGATACAATCCATATTACTCTGGAAGAAGAATATGAGCTGGGAAGGGATTATTCTACAGGGAGTGACGAATTTGGAAGAGAGGACTTAATGTGTGATGGAAGTGCATTCTCGGTTAATTATAGTGGTATTGCAGACGCTTTCGGAGATGGAAATATTACTCAGAAAAAATACTCTAATACTCAAGCTGAAACAAATGCGATTGTTAATAGTATAAAATCACAAATAAAGAGTGATATGGGAAGCTATCTTGAGGTAATTAAAGCAAGGTATTTTGAGGGAGCCAGAGAACCAGGAAATATCAATTTAGCAGCACTTATCTCAGGCAATAATATTACGGGTAATGGAGGTAATACATATTTAGAGGATGCTGTTACGTTTGATTTTACGGATGCTTCATTAAATGCGACACAGACTTTTACGAATACTACGACTTTTGCAGGAGCAAGTATAGATTTCTCGGGACTTGGTAATACTTACGAGCTAGCAGATTTGATAGGGATGGGATTTAACTCTACTTGTCAAACCTGTAATAATCATTATAGTATTCAATTCACAACGCTGGACGTTACTAATACTGCATGGAAAAATGCAAGTGTAGATGGCAATACATATGGTTATAGCTATGAGCAACAGGGAAAGGATCATACGTTATATATAGACATTCAATCTATGAAGGACAGTGGTGCGATTAATGATGGAGTATCATTTACCGATGCGCTTCTTGGGATTATTAAGGATGCAGGATATGATTTTCATTATACACAATACGCAACGTATGATAATAATGCAGTATTGTATCTTTACGATAATAGACCGCAGTATGTAGAAAATGGAGTTTCTACAGCAACAGATGCATCGTTTTCTCCATATGCTTATGCGTTCAATAGTATAGCTGAATTTGAATTAAATTTATTTGACGAGAGTGATATGACAGAAGGAATCAGTGTGAAATATGAATATGATTATAGTGAGTTGTATGAGTCGGATAGGTTATATTTTGAAACACAGTTAGATAATTCTAATGGTAAATATATTTATAACGATACGACACAAAAATATGAGTTGTATAATGCAGCCAATGTAGCGCATGCAGGAAAAAACAGATATAACATAACGGATATTAGAATGGATACACAAGGACAGAGCATGGATGAATATCTGGAACATTTTATAAGGAATGAGATTTTTACAGATGTTGCAAATAATACAGAAATGGCTTTGGTTGGTGCTTATGCAAAATATCGTATAGAGGGAAGAGAAAATCCGAATAAAGCAATGGTTACAGAATATAATACACCAATACAGATTATGCCTACAAGAAGAGTGGAGAGAGAGCAGACTGAATATTTAAGGATACAGTGCAGTTCTAATATAAAGGATAACATTCTTATAGAAAAACAAAAATTATCAGTACAACGGTTGGGATTAGGGCGGCTTTCGGTGGCATTGCAGGGACAGGCAACAAGGGCAATCGATGCTATTGGAGAAGCAATCTCGAAGGTAAGTACGATAAGAAGTCTTTTTGGTTCATATCAAAACAGATTGGAGCATGCGTATGCGATTAATTTAAATACACATGAAAACACGCAAGCAGCAGAAAGCGTTATTCGTGATACAGATATGCCAGAAGCTATGGTAGAGTATTCGAATACAAAAATTTTGCAGGAAGCAGGAGTAGCAATGCTGACACAGGCTAACCAGAGTAATCAAGCGGTGTTGTCACTGTTATAAAGAGGTTAAAGGAGTTTAAGGTATGGCGGATGTTTATAATATAGTAAAAGAAGAAGGCGTTTTTCTTGCAAAGGAACTGGAAAAATTGCGAAGAAAAAAAGAGATAGGAAAGGTTGTAGTGACTTGCAAAAGAGAAACAAGTGATGAGATTAAGAGATATAAGCGAGCTTTTCTTTTGAATGAGGGTACAACGCAGCTTTTTTATGAAGCAAAGGGATTTTGTGCAGGGATAGATGAACATAGTATGTTTCTAGATATAGAAGCGGAAACGTGTCATGTGGTTTATAAATTTGACGATAATGTTAACTGGAAAATAATTGACTTAGAGATAATTGACAAAGAACTGGTAAAGGAGGTAATTACGAAGCATAAACAAAGAATGGGAAGGGCAGAGGTATATGCTTTTTTGGTAATAGTCAGCTTCGCTTATAAATATGGATATTCTAATGTTTTTTGCATAAATGAAAAACAGAAAATAAAAGAATTTTTTAAAAATATTATAGATTGTGAAGATATGGGAGAGAGTGAATTTGGACTTGAATCAAAGGTGACAGAGAAGATTTTTAGAGAAGTTATGAAAACGGAATTTTGTCAAAATTATTCTCCAATATTTAAAGCATAACGAATTACACAAGTAAAGGAAAGAGCCTGTTTAATCCTCGTTCTGTAAGCAATGGTAGTACAGATATTAGAGGAAGTTCATGATAGAAAAGGTGAATTGTAATACTGCTTTGATGGAATGAGTTGTGACACAATATTCCCCAAATAGATATTTTGTCAAAATATATAGAAAAATAAGAAGCTATATGCTATGCTAATATATATTAAAACGAACATAAAATGTGTGGAGGGAAAAAGATGATTTTGTTTTGGTTCTTAGCGGGATTAGGAGTAATATTTAGTATTGCGTTATATGTTTTGTATGGCTTTTCTCATATGAAAGCATTAAAGATGATGGGGTATCAGAATGCTTGGGCAGCATGGATTCCTTTTTATAAGTCCTACGCATTGGCAGATTGTATTCCTGAGACGAAGGGTGAGGTCAAGATGGCTAGTTTATCTATTCCAGGCGATTTATTTAAGTTCTGGTGGATTCTTAGCTTTTTAGTAGGATTTATTCCGGGAATTGGCACTCTTGCATCCATTGCAATTAATATTTTCTGTGGCGGCTTTTGCTATACCAGTATTTATTCTATACTAGAGAGAAAGCCTAAGAATGAAGTGGAGACCATTGGTTATTTGTCAGGATGGCTTAATATTATTGCAAGCTTTAAGTTTTTGGCATATGAAAAATAGTGGTATGTAGAGGTACTGTGGTAAGTAAGAGGCAGAGAAATTCGTTTGATTTACTCTGCCTTTTATAAACTAAAAATTGTACAGAAAAAAGTACAAAAATAAATTTAAAAAAAATAAAAAAAGTACTTGCTTTTTTTTGAGACATGCTATATACTATCCATTGTGCTGATGAGTTACACAGTCACTTAAATAAATAAAGCGCTATCGCCAAACGGTAAGGCAACGGACTCTGACTCCGTCATTTCAAGGTTCGAATCCTTGTAGCGCTGCTAGGAAAGCTCTCGTATATTCAACGAGAGCTTTTTTCTTCGGAAGATGACAAGGCGGTTGTAAGATAAAGGAGAACGATATGTTTCAGTTAGGAAGAAAGCAGGAATTATTTATTGTAAAGGCGGTTGATTTTGGGGTTTATCTTGGAGAAGAGGTGAATGCCGGAATGGATGACAGAGTATTATTACCTAAAAAACAGGTGCCGGCAAATGCGAAGCCGGGAGATAAGGTAGAGGTGTTTTTATATAAGGATTCTAAGGATAGGATTATTGCAACAACGAATATGCCAACACTTATGGTAGGAGAAGTTGGAATGCTTCCTGTATCACAGGTAACTAAGATAGGTGCTTTTTTGAACTGGGGACTTGAGAAGGATATCCTGCTTCCATATAAAGAACAGACTAAGAAGGTATTTGAAGGCGAAGAGGTTTTGGTTGCTCTTTATATTGATAAGAGTAAGAGACTTGCAGCAACCATGAATGTATATCCGTATTTGTCAAAAGATAGTGATTATCAAAAAGACGATACCGTAACAGGAACGGTTTATCAGACAAGTGAAGAATACGGAGTATTTGTAGCAGTGGACAATCGTTATTCTGCCTTGATACCTAAAAAAGAAGTATTTGGAGAAGTAAGAGTCGGAGATACTGTAAAGGCAAGAGTAACTGGTGTAAAGGCTGACGGCAAGCTGGATTTAAGTATTCGTGAAAAAGCATATTTGCAGATAGAAAAGGATGCTCAGAAGATTTTGGCGATTATTGACAGCTTTGACGGTGTATTGCCATTTACAGATAAGGCCAATCCTGAGGTCATTAAACGAGAGACTCAAATGAGTAAAAATGAATTCAAAAGAGCAGTTGGAAATCTCTTAAAGAATGGAAAAATTGAGATTAAGGAAACTTGTATCAGAAGAAAATAAAAGAAAAAGAAGAACCTCTGTAGTAAGAATACTACGAGGTTCTTTTTGCTGTGACTAAATCATGATATCGATATTTGCTCCGATGTCAGGGTTTACGGAACGTTCCATAGCTGCGGCATCAAGCATTTCGACCATGTTAGCACTGAGATCCTTAGCCTGCTCCAGAGACTGGGACAATACTGCGGTTCCCACACTGTTAAGAAGTTGTGTTTGAGCCAGATTTGTTGATAAACCTGCTATATCCATAGGGATCCCTCCTTTACCAATATGGTATTAAATATATCGGCGAGTTGAAAGCATAATATTATGGTATGTTTGATGATAATATTAGAAAAATTTGGAATGATTGGCTTTAGACATCTTGCATAATTGTTAAAAAAACGGTATTTTATGGTAGAACGTTTAAAAATGCATAAATAAGTTGTGATTTTCTATGGATTTATTTGTGTAAATGTATTAAAATAGACTCAGAATGCGAAGAATCACGGTTGCAAAAGATGAAAATCTTTGTTGATATTGTATAAGTAAGGAGTGTAGCATATGATTTCAAATCAGATTATGCAGAATACGATTGAAGGGATTAAGGCAATAGCAAGAGTAGAGTTGTTTGTTGCTGATATTGATGGAAAGCTGGTAGCTTCCACTAAGACAATCGGAAACAGTTTTGAGAATTCCGTTCTGGAGTTCGTAAAGTCCCCTGCAGACAGCCAGGAGATACAGGGATGTCAGTTTTTTAAGATTTATGATGACCAGCAGCTTGAGTATATTTTAATTGCCAATGATGCAGGTGAAAATGCGTACATGGTTGGCAAGATGGCTGCGTTCCAGTTGCAGAATCTGATGGTAGCATATAAGGAAAGATTTGATAAGGACAACTTTATTAAGAATCTTCTTTTGGATAATTTACTTTTGGTTGATATTTATAGCCGTTCCAAGAAGCTTCATATTCAGACAGATGTAAAACGTGCCGTTTTAATTGTGGAATCACCAAATGGCAAGGATGCGAATATTCTGGAAAAGGTTCGCGAGAATTTTGGACAGAATGGCAAGGATTTTGTTACAGCAGTCGATGAGAACAACGTTATTATTGTAAAAGAGGTTGCTGACAGCGAGACGAACCGCGATATTGATAAATATGCTAAGAATATTGAAGACTGCTTGAATAAGGAAGGAATCAAGGACGTACATATTGCGTATGGTACGAATGTAAAAGAGATTAAGGAAGTAAGCCGTTCCTACAAGGAAGCAAAGATGGCTCTTGATGTAGGAAAGATTTTCTTTGCGGAAAGAGATATTATTGCATATAGTGAGCTTGGTATTGGACGTTTGATTTATCAGCTGCCGATTCCACTTTGTAAAATGTTTATCAAGGAAATCTTTGGAGGAAAGAGTCCTGATGACTTTGATGAAGAGACATTGACAACTATAAATAAGTTCTTTGAGAATTCTTTAAATGTATCAGAGACCTCAAGACAGCTGTTTATCCACAGAAATACGCTGGTATATCGTCTTGATAAGCTTCAGAAGAGCACAGGATTGGATCTGCGTGTATTTGAAGATGCGATTACCTTCAAGATTGCATTGATGGTAGTAAGATACATGAAGTATATGGAGTCTTTCGAATATTGATACTGACGAGAACTGCGCAGATGTGCAGAAACATGACGTACAAGTTTACTTGTTAAGACATGTTTTTGTGCAGATGCATAGAGCGACTAGCTCAAGCGAGATGAAGCGCAGCGGAATCGAGCTTGCAGTTCTAGTGTTTAGTTAAGAGAGTTAATAATATAGGGGTGAACTATTTGAGAAGTACATTAGCAAGAAGACGTTCCGGCCTCGGTGAGAATGAACCGATTATCCTGATGGAGAATGTTAATAAATCTTATACCGCAGGAGTACCGGCATTAAATAACGTGAATCTGCATATTAATAAGGGAGAGTTTGTGTTTATTGTAGGAGACAGTGGATCCGGCAAATCGACCTTGATTAAGTTGTTGTTACGAGAGCTTGTGCCGACATCGGGCAGAGTTTATGTAAATGGTACAGATGTGGTACGTTTAAAACGTCGTCATGTTCCGAAATTTCGAAGAAATCTTGGTGTTGTTTTTCAGGATTTCCGTCTTTTGAAGGATAGAAATGTATATGAAAATGTGGCATTTGCACAGAGAATCATACAGATGCCAAATAGAGAGATTCGTAAGAATGTTCCATCTATCTTGTCAACAGTAGGTCTGGCGGGGAAATATAAGGCTAGACCAAAGCAGCTTTCGGGAGGAGAGCAGCAGCGAGTAGCATTAGCCAGAGCCTTGGTAAATAAGCCGTCAATTCTTTTGGCAGATGAGCCGACTGGTAATCTGGATCCGAAGAACTCATGGGAAATTATGGATCTTTTGGAAAAAATTAATAATGATGGTACGACAGTCCTTGTTGTAACCCATAATCGTGAAATCGTGAATGCTATGCGTAAGCGTGTTATTACTATGAAGAAAGGCATCATCGTAAGCGATGAAGAAGAGGGTGAATATATCGATGAGGATTAATACGCTATTTTATTGTATTTGGCAGGGATTTCGGAATATTTTTCGAAATAAGTGGTTTACCTTAGCGTCGGTAGCAACGATATCTGCGTGCTTGTTTTTATTTGGATTGTTTTACTCGATTCTTACCAATTTTCAGTATATTGTTAAGAATGCCCAGCAGGGAGTATCGGTTTCAGTCTTTTTTGATGAGGGAACCAGTGATCAGAGGATGCAGGAAATTGGTGAGATGATTACCAAGCGTGTTGAGGTAAGAGAAGCGCAGTTTGTCTCTGCAGAAGAAACATGGGAAGGATTCAAGGAAGAGTATTTTGGAGAATATGCAGATGGCTTTACGGAAAATGTACTTGCGGATTATGCACATTATGATGTATATATGAGTGACGTATCCATGCAGCCAGCTCTTGTAACCTATCTGGAGTCCATAGACGGTGTACGTAAGGTAAATCAGTCAGCTGTTACAGCACAGACTCTGACAGGCGTCAATGCCATAATTAGTTATGTGACAGTAGGGATTATTGGTATTTTGCTTGCAGTTTCTATTTTCCTTATTAGCAATACAGTGACGATAGGAATCTCTGTTCGTAAGGAAGAGATTCAAGTTATGAAATATATCGGAGCAACGGACTTTTTTGTTAGAGCGCCTTTTGTAATTGAAGGAATGATTATCGGAGTAATTGGGGCTGTGATTCCACTGGCTGCTGTATATATCATTTATAATCAGGCTATGCTTTATGTGGCAGAACGTTTTTCTTATATGTCACAGCTGATGCAGTTTTTGGAGGCAGAGGTGGTTTTTGCCAATCTGACACCGGTTTGTTTGGGAATGGGTGTAGGCATCGGTTTTATCGGAAGCTTTACTACTGTTAGAAGGCATCTGAGTGTATAGGCAGGAGTAGTATATGTATTTTAAGAAATTATGTAAAGGGTTTGCATTGCTCCTTGTGGTATGTATACTGGCAGCGGGTGCAAGCCCTTTTGTCAGCCGTGCAGACGAAGTAACGGATTTGAAGCAGAGTATTGCAGATAAGCAGGAAGCGATTAGTGAAGCGAATAAATTGAAAAAACAGCTTCAGTCAGGGCTTACGGATGTGAAAAAGGTTATTTCCGGCTTGGAGAAATCGAAGAACAATTTGTCGGCTTACATCAGTGAGTTGGATACAACGCTTTCACTGGCTCAGGCAAAGATTTTGGAATTGAATACTCTGATTACGGATAAGGAAGCAGAGATAAAAAAGACAACAGAAGAGTTAAATGAAGCGATAAAGACAGAAGAAAACCAGTATGAGGCTATGAAAAATAGAATTCGTTTTATATATGAGCATGGTGAAACGATGTATCTTGATTTGTTTATGTCAGCACAGTCTTTTGGAGATGTGATTAATAAGGCGGATTATATTGAAGAGCTTACAGCATATGACAGGCGTATGCTTGAAAAATATCAGGCAACCAGAGAATATGTAGAGATTTGTAAAGCACAGCTAGAGGCGGAACAGGTTGTATTAGAGGAAGCTAAGGCAGATGTTGAGGCAGAGGAAAAGGCTTTGGAAACGCTGATATCTGAAAAGCAGAAAGAGATTGATGCATTTGAAAATGATATTAACAATCGTGAGAAGCTTTTAAAGGAGTATGAAGCTGAAATTGCGGCTCAGAATGCTGAGATTAAGGCACTCGAGGATGCGGTAGCGGCGGAAAAGGCAGCACTCGCTTCTGCCACCAGAAGAAAATATGATGGTGGTATGTTTGCATGGCCTGCGCCTTCTTATACAAGAATTTCTGATGATTATGGATATCGTATCCATCCTATTCTTAAGGTGAAGCAATTCCACAATGGTGTCGATATGGCAGCGCCTGGAGGTTCGCCAATTCTTGCTGCATATGATGGAACGGTTACGGCAGCGGCATATAGCTCTTCCATGGGGAATTATATTATGATTGACCATGGAGATAATCTCTATACGATATATATGCATGCATCAAAGCTGTATGTATCAAAAGGCGCTGAGGTAGTAAAGGGACAAAAGATTGCAGCGGTTGGAACAACCGGAAGGTCTACAGGTAACCATTTACATTTTAGTGTCCGATTGAATGGAAATTATGTAAGTCCGTGGGATTATCTGTCTTCATAAAGGGCTTTTGGCTGGAAAGGTGAGTATAGTTGATGAATGAGAGGGAAGAAAACAGCAAATCGTTTTGGAAGGGACTGGTAACAGGTTTAGGCGTTGCATTGTTGATTGTGGCACTAGCGGTTACGGCATCGAAAGTGATTCGTACATTTCAGATGGTTGGCATTATACCATCCGGAGCAAAGGAGTCGGTTACCAATTCCCAAACGATTGAGAAGCTGTCTGTATTAGAGGATACCATACAAAAGTATTTCTGGAAGGATGTGACAGAGGAGGAGCTGGAAGAGGGTGTATACAAAGGTATATTGGACTCTTTAGAGGATCCGTATTCTGTGTATTATACACCAGAAGAGCTTTTAGACCTTCAACAGCAAACAGAAGGAATCTATTATGGTATTGGAGCTTATATCAGTCAAAGTACAGAAGTGGGTTATGTGCAGATAAGTAAGGTTATGAAAAATACACCGGCAGAGGAAAGTGGTCTGATGCAAGGGGACTATATCTATATGGTGAATGGCGAGGATATGTTTGAGAAAGACAGCACCTATGTAGTCAGTAAGATTAAAGGCGAAGAGGGAACTAAGGTTATGATTACTGTCCTTCGTGAAACAGAGTCTGAACCATTGGAAATTGAGGTTGAACGCCGTAAGATAGAGAGTCCGACAGTGGAATATCAGATGTTTGATAATGGTATGGCATATATTCAGATTGTTGAATTTGATTTAGTAACAACTTCGCAATTTGAAACCGCATACAAGCAGGCGAAGCAGGATGGTATGAAAGGATTGATTATTGATCTGAGAAGCAATCCAGGTGGAAATCTTTCTACAGTATGCGACATAGCAAGAATGCTTCTTCCAAAGGGCTTGATTGTTTATACAGAGGATAAATATGGTGAACGTGTGGAATACAGCTGTGATGGAAGTCAGCAGATAGAGGTGCCATTGGTGGTTTTGACGGATGGTTATAGTGCAAGTGCTTCTGAGATTCTTGCGGGAGCGGTGAAAGATTATGGAATCGGAACCTTAGTTGGTACGACCACCTATGGAAAAGGTATTGTGCAGAAGGTTATCAGCCTGACGGATGGTTCTGCGGTGAAGCTGACAGTCAGTACCTATTACACGCCAAATGGCAACAATATTCATGAAAAAGGTGTTTCGCCAGATGTGGAAGTACCATTTGATGCAGAGCAGTATGTAGCCGGTGTGGATAACCAGTTAGAGAAAGCAAAAGAAATATTAGCAGAAAAAATGGGGTTAATTGAATGAAGATAATTGCGTATATTCATACGGATTTCCCTGAAAAGTTCGGAATTCCAAGGCAAAGTGGTCTGGTACCTGAACTTACGGGGACGATTGTCTTTGAGCCCGAATATCGAAGCCCGGAGGCTGTAAAAGGCCTTGAGGGCTTTACTTATATCTGGCTTTTATGGCAATTTGAAGGAGTAAAAAGAGAAAATTGGTCAGCAACCGTGAAACCGCCAAGGCTTGGGGGGAATAAGCATGTAGGTGTCTTTGCAACAAGATCTCCGTTTCGTCCGAATCCAATCGGTCTGTCCTCGGTAAAGCTGGATGGAATCGAATACACGGACAAGGGACCTGTGCTTCATGTTTCGGGGATAGACCTGCGGGATAAGACACCAATCTATGATATTAAGCCATATCTTCCTTATGCAGATTGTCATCCGGATGCACAGGACGGTTTTGCGGGTGCGGTTAAGGATTATAGCCTTGAAGTAAGCTTTCCACAGGAATTGTTGGAGAAGATTCCGCAGGAGAAGAGACAGGCGTTGCTAGAGGTTTTAAAGCAGGATCCAAGACCATCCTATCATTCGGATCCGGAGCGGAAGTATGGTGTGTCTTTTGCTGGATATGATGTGCATTTTCGGGTAAAAGATGACGTACTAGAAGTATTTGAAATTGTAAAGTTATAGTTTTGCAGATTTAATTAACAAAATTACAAGAATAGTGTGTTATTGTATCGAAATATCCTGGAAAGTATTGTGCTTTCTAGGATATTTTTTCTATAATGAAGGTACAAAATGGAGTTATTATAAATGAAAGGGAACTGTTTAGTAGGAATACGCATTTACTGCGGATTCCGTGAAAAATGTGGTATGATTAAGCAAAAATCCATTTGCGAAGCAAATTTGGAATGGATTTTTGCATGTAACTATGAAGGTACTGAATAGTTACAATGAAAGAACGATAGAGAGGAGTGGTTCTATGGGCATTTCAGGAATTGGGAATATAACAGGCTATGGACAGATAGCAAGTGGAAAACGAATTAACAGAGCAGCTGATGATGCAGCGGGGCTTGCCATTGCGAATAAGCTGGAGGTCAGCGCAAGAGGTACGCAGGTGGCAACAAGGAATACAAGAGAAGGTATTCATGTAACCAATATTGCAGATGGAGGCTATAACAGCATTATGGACAGGCTGCAAAGTATTCATGAATTGTCAATTAAGGCGATGAATGGCTTGAACAGTGCGTCTGATTTACAGGCTATACAGGGAGAAATAGACCAGCATTTACAAGGAATTGGAGAAGCTGCGCGAAATACGATATATAACGAGCAGAAGTTATTAGATGGTAGTATGGCAACCATGGAGATTGCAAGTAATCCTACTGGAAAAGGAAGTTCCATCAAGATGTATAGTGCGACTCTTGAAAAGCTTGGGCTTGACGGATATAGTGTTTTAGAAGGTGAGATTAATCTGGATGCTATTAATAAGGCAATGGAAAAGGTGAGCAGCGACAGAAGTAAGCTGGGTGCGTCAGCAAATGGTTTAGAGGCAAGAGAGCGTGCGAATCAGGTAGCATACGAGAATATGACGGCGGCTCAGAGTCGTATTGAGGATTTAGAGATGGGCAAGGCGGTATCAGAGCTTAGAAAGGAAGAAACCTTACAGGAAGTAAAGATTGCCATGCTGAACAAGAAAAAAGAGCAGGATAAGAATATTTTAGGCTTGTTCTAAAGGAATACATATATGCGCAAAAAGATGCAGGAATTGGATAAGGATTCTTGCATTTTTTTGCATTCTTGGATAGAATTTTATGGGAGACCTGATAAATGGCTGGAGAGGATGTTGAAGGATGGCAAAAATAACGATTCAGAATATGGCAAAGGAACTGGGGCTTTCCAGGAATACTGTTTCACTGGCTTTGAAAAGAAGTGAGTTGGTATCAGTACAAACGCAGGAAATGGTGCTGCGTTATGCAGCTAAAATAGGGTATATTGATGATATACCTGGGAAAGAAAGGGCAATAGAGCCATCCAATAAAGGATATCGTATTATGATATTGCGAAAACCGGAAGGGGCAGTTTATTGGGATAAAGTGATAAATGGGATATCAGAGGAAGCAAGTAAAAATCATTGTCAGACACAAGTAGCGGTTATTTCTGATGAAGAGGAGGAGAATGGATATTTTCCACTTGGATTGGATGAGAAAATAGATGCAGTTTTCTGTGTAAAATTACTACGTTGGGAATATGTAAAGAAGATAAAAGATAGTGGATATCCTATTTTTATTCTGGATGGTTATCAGGATTCACAAAAGGAAGTATTGGGTGATGTAGTAAGAAGTGAGGGAGTTAAGTCAGTTTCTTTTCTCACAAGACATTTGATTGAACAGGGAATGACGAGAATTGGTTTTCTGAATGAGCATAGTAGTTCTTATGAGTCTATGCATGACAGATATATAGGTTACCTAGATGCTATGAAAGAGGCAGGGCTTTCGTTAGAGAGTAATTTGGTTGAGCCTGATATGAGAGATACTGATTTTTATTATCAGAGTACATTTGATGCGTTAGTGGAAAGATTTGGAACAATGCCGGAAGCGGTGGTATGTGGTAATGACCAGATAGCGCAATATCTTACATTGGCATTGCGTAAAAAAGGATTGCGAGTACCGGAGGACATTGCTGTTACAGGATTTGATGATGATGAGAGTGACAGATTGGATCCATTTTTTACAACAGTGCATGTAAATGCCAAATGGTTAGGACAGAGAATGGTGCAGGTCTTTTTGTGGAGAATGCAAAATATGAGTGCTCCATATGAAAAAATCGTAGTAGAAGGTAAGGTAATCATACGGAAATCTTCAAGGCGTTTATAACGGTGAGATGAAAAAGATGTGATAAATCATTTGTTTATCATGTCTTTTTTTCTTGTGAAAATGGACAAAAATAAGTGCATAATCGTGCATGATGATATGGATTAAATGTGCAAAGTGCTATTTCTAAACGTTTATGCACGGATTTGTTTGACAAAAGTTAATAGATATAGTTTAATAATCGTGCAAAGCAATATAATGCACGCGTGCAAAAAAGAGTATGAAAGGAGTAGTAGTCGTGAGTTGGACAAAAAAGCGAAACAGACTTTCGACTGAAATGTGGAGGAATCGATGGCTGTATGTATTATTGATTCCGGGAATACTATTTTTTGCCATATTTAAGTATGTTCCTATGGCAGGATTGAAAATAGCATTTATGGATTATAACCAATATAATCCGACAGCAAGTGAATGGGTAGGAATGGAGCAGTTTGTGAAATTGTTCTCGAAACGTTCCTTTTTTCCGGTTTTAAGAAATACAATAGTCATCAGCTTACTGAAGCTGATAATAGGATTTCCGATTCCGGTAATCCTTGCGTTGATGATGAATGAAATGCGAAATCTTAAGTTTAAGAAAATATCACAGACGTTGTTGTATCTGCCACATTTTATTTCATGGGTTATCTTATCCGGCATTATTATGAATCTGCTGGATCCGGATAATGGTCTGATAACGAAATTTATAGAAGCACTAACGGGTGAAACAGTTATGGTTTTAACTAGTAAGAAATGGTTTGTTCCTATGTTAATTGTGACAGATATATATAAAGGAATGGGCTGGGGAACGATTCTGTACTTTGCGGCCATGAGTGGTATTGACCCGCAATTATATGAGGCGGCTCAGATTGACGGTGCAGGAAGATGGAAACAGGCGTTACATATTACGTTACCATCCATTGTTCCGACTATCGTAGTTGCATTCATTATGAACTGTGGAAATATATTAAATGCTGGGTTTGACCAAATATTTATGCTGTATTCATCTCATGTATATGAGGTTGCTGATATTATAGATACTTATGTGTACCGTATGGGTATCATAAATAATGATTATTCCTTTAGTACGGCAGCGGGCATGTTTAAATCTGTGGTTGCACTTATCTTGGTGCTTTTGGTTAACCATATAGCAAAACGAACAGGTAACAATGGTTTGTTCTAATGAGGTGAAAGAATGAGTAAGGTGAAAAGGAAAGGAATCAGACGAAGTAAAGGAGAGCAGATATTTACTGTATTTAATTATGCTTTTTTTACCGTGTTATGTCTGATTATGTTGTATCCATTCTGGCATGTTGTCATGATGTCATTTAGCTCAGTGGAAGCAACGGCGAAGGGAGGAATCTTTTTATGGCCGAAGGGATTCAATCTGGATACTTATGAAAAAGTATTTAGAGATCCTTCTATTTGGACAGGGTATCTGACTACGATAATGGTAACAATAGCCGGGACTGTATTAGGCACTTTGTTTACAGCAACAACAGCATATCCTTTATCGAAAAAAAGGCTTCCTTTTGGAAAGCTGATGAGTTTGTTGGTGTTGTTTACTATGCTGTTTAGCGGTGGAATGATTCCGGGGTATCTGTTGATGAAAGATTTGAGAATGATTGATAATCGCTGGTCTTTGGTGTTACCCGGATTAATAAGTGCTTATAACGTAATTATTATGAAAAGTAATTTCCAAGCTATACCGGATAGTCTGGAAGAATCAGCAAAGCTAGATGGTGCAAACGATGTCATAATTTTTTGGAAGATTATAATGCCGTTATCAAAAGCAACCATAGCAACGATAGCGTTGTTTACGGCTGTTGGATATTGGAATGATTATTTTTCAAGTGTTCTATATATCAATTCTAAGGATAAATGGGCGCTGCAGGCGGTATTACGATATATGCTGACCAATACGAATCAAGCGATGCAGTCAGCCGGAGTAACCGTGACAGCGGTATCGAATGTAACAGCGGCAACGATTAAGGCAGCATCGATTATTGTTGCAACAGTTCCTATATTATGTGTGTATCCTTTTGTACAAAAATATTTTGTAAAAGGTGTAATGATTGGTGGAGTAAAAGGTTAAGGAAACAGGAGGTATGTTTTATGAAGAAAAAAATGATTTCAAGTATGTTAGTAGGTGTTACGTTAATGAGTGCATTATCTGCATGTGGTAATAAGAAAGCAGAGAGTGTAGCAATGGATAATGAAGTAAAGGAAGAAACGACAGTAGAACAGAATTCAGATGAGCCAATCGATGTACTGAATCAGGAAGAAACGTTAAAGCTTTCCATTGTGACAATGCAGGGGTATACAGCACCTGACAGTGAAACGGAAAAGTGGATGGAGGAGAGATATAATCTGGATGTAGAAGTAATCGCTCTTCCTGGATGGTCTGATGGAACTGCAAAGATATCGTTACTTATGGGGGATGAAACACAAAGACCGGACATTATCTGGTGGTGGAATATGGAAGCGGACTTTACACAATGGGTAGATGCGGGACTATTGGTAGATGTGTCACCGTACATGGAAAAGTATACGGTAATGAGAGATTATTATAATTACATTGATCCGGGAGTATTATTCTATGCAGCAAGTGATAATGGAGCAATTTACCGAATTCCAGGTGATGTTGCGGAACCGGCATGTGAGACTTTGTGGATTCGACAGGATTGGCTGGATAATTTAGGATTAGAGGTTCCGACAACATTAGATGAGCTGGAGAAAGTTTTGTATGCCTTTACGTTTGATGACCCGGATGGAAATGGTGTAGATGATACATATGGTCTTGGTGGAGATGGATATGATTATCGTAGCTTTTGGCCATGGATTCAAGGAAGTGGTGATGGTCTTGGACGTATGGAGTTATTATGCAAGGATGATGGAACCTATGTACATGGGGCAGCGACCGAGGATTGTAAAATATGGTTGGGAAGAGTTGCTAAGTTATATGCAGATGGCGTTATTACACCAAACATTGTAACAGATACAGATCGTGGTGAGCAGATGGCAAATGGAGGATATGGTGTGACCTATGATTTTATTGACTTGAATAATCCATCTAATGCGACAATGCAGTCATTCTATTCAACCAATCCTGATGCGAAATGGGTTGCAATTGATATGGTGGCTGGTGATAATGGAATACCTCAGGACAATCCTTGTTCGGTATCGGCATGGTGCTATTTTGGTATTACTAATGTATGTAAGGATCCGGAAAGAGCGTATGCTATTTGGGATGATATGGCAAAGCCTGAAAATTATTTACGCCGTAGATTTGGTGTTGAGGGAAGAGATTATATTGATAACGGTGATGGAACTTACGAGATTATTCATGCCGGTGATGGTGCAGAAAATACAGAACAGAACCTTGGCATTAAGCTGTTTCAGGACTTGTTTTCTCGAAAAGATGAGTATAATATTTCTAATACCGCTGAGACAACAGCGTTGTTTGAAAGAGCAAAGAATGACAGCCGTATCGCATATTCTCATACAATAGAAAGAAGAAATCCGACTTTATATGAGCTAAATAATGAATTAGGAACAGATATTGGAGACATTGTAAAGGAATATTCATGGAGTGTCATCAGTGGAAATCGATCTTTGGATGAGTGGGATACCTATATTGAAGAATTGGAAGCAGCAGGACTTCAGCAGGTAATTGATGAATTGACTCAGCTGCACGGTGCACAGATGGTGGAATATGTGAAATTTGTAAGTGAACATTAGGAGGAGCGACGTGGCTATTGTATATGATGAGGCAGAGAAAGTATTTTTGCTAAATACCCAAAATACGACATATGCGATTGCGATTACGGATGAGACCTTTTTGTGCCATTTATATTATGGCAAGAAAATACAGGATTCTCATATTCGTTATTTGTTAAAAGAAGATGAATCTCCGTATGTGCCCTCTGTGAATAAAAGAGAAACGAATTCTTTTTTAGATATGTTTCCGATGGAATATCCGGAAACAGGGATGGGAGATTATCGAGAATCTGCATTTTGTGTAAGAAATGTGGAAGGACACAGAGCTAGTCAGTGTGGTTATAGACATCATGTTATAAAAAATGGCAAACCGGAGATTTCTGGTTTGCCTGCAACATTTGCTTCAGACGAGGAGTGTAGTACCTTGTATCTTTATTGCGAAGATGAAGTATTACAGCTTCAATTATGTCTAATGTACAGTGTTTTTGAGAAAGAGGATATTATAACCAGAAGTGTTACGGCTGAGAATTATGGAAAACAACCGTTATATATTGAGAAAATACTAAGTGCCTGCTTAGACGTAGAAGATAGAAACTTTGAGTGGGTAAGTCTACATGGAACGTGGGCAAGAGAAAGACATATTCAGGCGATGCCTATTGCGGTGGGACGTCAGAATGTTGCTTCCTTTAAAGGGGAATCAAGTCATCAGGAGCATCCTTTTATAGCTCTGGCAACAAAAGGGGCAACACAGGATGTAGGAGAAATCTATGCCATGCATTTTGTGTATTCAGGTAATTTCCTTGCACAAATTGAAAAAAACGCATTTCATATGCTACGTATGACTATGGGAATTCATCCGGAGGGATTTACCTGGAAACTAGAACCAGGAGGTTGCTTTGCTACGCCGGAGGTAGTAATGACGTATTCGGCAGAAGGGTATGGAAAAATGACTCATAATCTTCATGAACTGTATCGTCGACATCTGATTCGCAGCGCTTATCTGCATAAGGACAGACCAATCTTAATTAATAATTGGGAGGCCACTTATTTTGAGTTTGATGAGAAAAAATTGCTGGACATAGCAAAACAGGCAGCTCGATTAGGAATAGAGATGTTTGTTTTAGATGATGGATGGTTTGGGAAACGAAATAAGGATGACAGTTCCTTGGGAGATTGGAATGTGAACCTTGAAAAGATTCCTGGTGGTTTACATAAGTTATCACAGGAATTAAAAGCTTTAGGTCTAAAGTTTGGTATCTGGATGGAGCCTGAGATGATATCTCCGGATTCTGAATTATATCGCAAACATCCGGATTGGGCAATCCAGATTCCGGGAAGAGATATAACGCAAAGCAGAGCACAGTATGTGCTAGATCTATCGAGACAGGAAATCGTGGACTATGTGTATGAACAGATTGCGAAAATTCTTCATAGCGCTGAAATATCATACCTGAAATGGGATATGAATAGACAGCTTACCACAATTGGGAGCATGGGATTAGTAGCAGACAGGCAAGGTGAATTGTTTCATAGGTATGTTCTGGGAGTATATCAGTTGCAGGAAAGGCTGATTAGAGAATTCCCGGATTTGCTTCTTGAAAACTGTTCTGGCGGAGGGGCACGCTTTGATCCGGGGATGCTATACTATAGTCCTCAAATATGGTGTTCTGATGATACGGATGCGATAGAACGATTGGCGATTCAGGAAGGAACGGCTATGCTATATCCGCTGTCCTGTATAGGTGCACACGTAAGTGTTTGCCCAAATCATGCGGTTGGCAGAGTGACACCTTTGGAAACAAGAGGGCATGTAGCGATGGCAGGAACCTTTGGTTATGAGCTGGACGTAACGAAGCTTTCGGAGGAAGAAAAGGAAGAGATTCATAAACAGATTGTATGTTATCACCGGTATAAAGAATTGATTCGGGAAGGTGATTATATCCGTTTGTTATCCATGCAAAAAGGTGATAGAGCGGATGCTTGGATGGTAGTGGATAAGCTAAAAAATCGTGCATTGGTATGGTGCGTACGAGGTTTGAATATTCCAAATGATAAGGGATTCTTTTTGCGCTTGAAAGGCTTGGATGTCGAAAGTAAATATCATATAGATGAAAAGCAATATTCAGCAGATGTGTTGATGAATTGCGGAATCCGAATTAAACCAGCAGATAAAGATTTTGTAAGTAATATATTTTATCTGGAAAGACAAACAAAATAATGCATAATACATAATAAAAGAGGGGCTGTAGCTTGCAGCACCTCTTTTATTTATGTGAGTTCTATTTTCTATAAAGCTCCTTTGGAGTATATAAATGTCTTGGAATTCCATCTACCATGACTGGGGAAACATCGCCCTGAATCAATGGTTCTACATAGGTAATAAAGGCATCGGTAACGTATGTGCCGTCCTCGTTAATCCATTCTCTAGGAACGCATTTTTCGTCGTTGGCAATCTTGTGAACGTCTTTCACTGCGGTTCCGCATTGGTATGGATCATCGGAGATACGCTGTAATACAACCATCTGGCCGGAATCACCTTCGTCGGCAGCCTTTACAGCAGCACCACCTACCTGATAAGCCTCTAAAATATCAACTCGTGATGCAAGGTGTGAGCCTGCTCGCTGTAAGGTACTGAATTCGATAGCTCTTGTCTTACAGCCTAGTTCTCCGGCAATAAAGCCTGCGAGGAAGGAAGCTGTACCGGAAAGCTGCTTGTGGCCGAAGGAATCCACAAAGTTAATATCCTTACCGAGTTCACATACGTAATTACCGTCAGCGGTGCGAATACCTTCTGAGATAGCGACTACGACAGATGTTTTTTTCTTAAGAAGTTGTTCTACTCTACTCTTAAAGCTGTCGATATCAAATGTGAGCTCTGGCAGATAGATTAGGTCAGGTCCTTCGCAGTCTTCGCCTTTTGAAAGTGCGGCTGCACCTGTTAGCCAGCCTGCGTTGCGTCCCATGATTTCTACAATGGTAACCAGCCCTTTTGGATATTCAAGACAGAAACTGTCACGAATAATCTCTTTCATAGAAGTACCGATGTATTTTGCGGCACTGCCATAGCCTGGAGTATGGTCTGTCAAAGCAAGATCATTGTCTATGGTCTTTGGACAACCGATAAAACGTGTTGTGTGTCCGGTAAGAATCGCATAATCTGACAATTTCTTGATGGTATCCATAGAATCATTTCCACCAATATAGATAAAGGCTTCGATGTCCAGTTTGTCTAAAATAGAGAAAATCTTTTCATAAACTTCCTTATCTTCATGGATTCCCGGGAGCTTATAGCGACAGGAACCAAGAAAAGCAGCAGGAGTTCTTTTTAATAATTCAACGTCTAATTCTGTTCTAATGTGGTCTGACAGGTCGATGTATTTTTCATCTAATAAGCCCTGAATGCCGTGTAACATACCATATACTTTATTTGCGCCACGGTCAATTGCGGTTCGATAAACACCTGCAAGACTGGAATTGATTGCGGCAGTAGGGCCGCCTGACTGACCAACGATGACATTTCTTTTCATTATGTGACCTCCTTTTATAAATACTCTTTTTGTTATTTTAATATATTATTCTGATAAATTCCATATTATATTTTATGTTTACTGAATTTAACAAAAAATATTGTGCAAAATATATAATAATTAAGAAAAGATGGCAGAACATGCGTTCATATTTTACTGTACTTATAGATGGTTTTGTGATATACTTTAAAACGATGTAAAGATAGTTTTAACGTATTCTTCTTTTTCTATTACTTTGGAGGTGAATTACGGCTATGGAGTTTAAGCTACACAGTGAATATCAGCCTACTGGTGACCAGCCGCAGGCGATAGAAGCGCTTGTAAAGGGGTTTCAGGAAGGGAATCAGTTTCAGACACTGCTTGGAGTTACAGGTTCCGGTAAGACTTTTACCATGGCAAATATTATTCAGGCTTTGAATAAGCCGACTTTGATTATAGCGCATAATAAAACTCTCGCAGGACAGCTCTATGGAGAGATGAAAGAGTTTTTTCCGGAGAACGCAGTAGAATATTTTGTTTCGTATTATGATTACTATCAGCCGGAGGCATATATTCCTTCATCAGATACTTATATTGCGAAGGATTCGGCAGTAAATGAAGAGATTGATAAGTTAAGACTTTCTGCAACGGCATCTCTAACAGAGCGTAAAGATGTGATTGTAGTAGCCAGTGTGTCTTGCATCTATGGTTTGGGTAGTCCTGACGAATATCAGGGAATGATGTTATCATTACGTCCTGGAATGGTAAAGGATAGAGATGATGTGATTCGTACCTTAATTGAGATGCAGTATGATAGAAATGATATGGAGCTTGACAGAGGGCGTTTTCGCGTGCATGGAGATATTTTAGATATTCATCCGGCACAGGGCGGTGAATTTCTGATTCGAGTGGAGTTTTTTGGTGATGAGATAGACAGGATTACGGAGATAGACCCTGTTACGCAGAGAACACATGCAAGCTTAGAGCATGTAACGATATTTCCGGCGTCTCATTATGTTGTTGCTCCAGAGAAGATTAAGGCTGCATGTGAGAATATTGAGGAAGAGTTAAAAGAGAGGGTTCAGTATTTTAAGAGCGAAGATAAATTATTAGAGGCACAGCGAATCTCGGAGAGAACGAATTTCGATATCGAAATGCTTCGTGAAACGGGATTTTGCTCTGGTATTGAGAATTATTCCAGACACTTGAATGGAACCAAAGAGGGAGAACCGCCATATTGTCTGCTTGATTTCTTTACGGATGATTTTTTGATTATTGTAGATGAGTCGCATATTACGATTCCGCAGGTGCGTGGTATGTATGCAGGAGATAGGTCGAGAAAAACAACATTAGTAGATTATGGATTCCGTCTGCCGTCTGCATTGGATAACAGACCTTTGCAGTTTGATGAGTTTGAACAGAAGATAGATCAGATGCTCTTTGTATCTGCGACACCGAATGTTTATGAAGAAGAGCATGAGTTGTTTCGTGCAGAACAGATTATCAGGCCGACAGGTCTTCTTGATCCGGAGATTGAGATTCATCCGGTCGAGGGGCAGATTGACGACTTGATTTCTAAGATTAAGCAGGAGACTGCGAATCATAATAAAGTATTAGTAACCACTTTGACGAAGCGTATGGCAGAGGATTTAACACGATATATGAGTGAAATAGGTATTCGTGTAAAGTATCTGCATTCGGATATTGATACCCTGGAGCGAGCACAGATTATCCGTGATATGCGACTGGATGTATTTGATGTATTGGTTGGTATTAATCTGTTACGAGAGGGACTTGATATTCCTGAGATTTCTTTGGTAGCGATATTGGATGCAGATAAGGAAGGTTTCTTACGTTCTGCGACTTCTCTTATTCAGACGGTAGGCCGTGCGGCAAGAAATGCACAGGGACATGTTGTGATGTATGCGGACACGATTACGGATTCGATACAGATAACCTTAGATGAAACGGCAAGAAGGCGTGCGATTCAACAAAAATATAATGAAGAGCATGGCATTACACCACAGACCATTAAGAAGGCTGTCAGAGATTTGATTAGCATTTCCAAGGAGATTGCTAAGGAAGAGCAGGCGTTTGAAAAAGATCCTGAGTCTATGAATGAGAAGGAGCTCAAGAAGCTGATTGCTTCTGTTGAAAAGAAGATGAAGAAGGCAGCAGCAGACCTGAACTTCGAGGCGGCGGTTGAGCTTCGTGATAAACTGTTGGAGCTTAAGAAAATGCTTAATGAGATGACTGGTGGAATGGCATAAGTGTCAGATGCTTAAAATAAAAGAGGATTACGATTGGGTAATCAAATGAGGAGAATGAAAAAAATGGATGCAAATCAGTTAAAAATGCTTCCTAAGGGAGAGGTTATCAAGATTCGGGGAGCAAATGAACATAATCTGAAAAATATTAATCTGAATATTCCAAGGAATAAGTTTGTGGTTCTGACAGGCTTGTCAGGTTCTGGAAAGTCGTCTCTTGCTTTTGATACAATTTATGCAGAAGGACAAAGACGATATATGGAGTCACTGTCTTCCTATGCCAGAATGTTTTTGGGACAGATGGAGAAACCGAATGTGGAAAGTATAGAAGGGTTATCACCTGCGATTTCCATAGACCAGAAGTCAACCAATCGCAACCCTCGTTCTACGGTTGGGACGGTTACAGAGATTTATGATTATTTCCGATTGTTATATGCCAGAATCGGTATTCCTCATTGCCCGGAATGTGGAAGAGAGATTAAGAAACAGACCATAGACCAGATGGTTGATCAGATTATGGAGATGGAGCAGGGAACGAAGCTGCAATTGTTGGCGCCGGTTGTCAGGGGGCGTAAAGGTGAGCATGTAAAGGTATTAGAGCGTGCAAAGAAGGCGGGTTACGTCAGAGTGCGAATTGATGGAAGTCTTTATGATGTGACCGAAGACATTAAATTGGACAAGAATATTAAGCATAATATCGAGATTATCGTTGACAGATTGGTTGTAAAGGAAGGCATCGAGAGAAGATTAACAGATTCGATTGAGAATGTTATGAAGCTTTCAGATGGTCTTATGATTGTGGATGTAATCGGTGCGGAGCCGATGAATTTCTCGGATAGCTTTTCCTGTCCGGATTGTGGTATTAGTATTGAGGAAGTGGAGCCTAGAAGCTTTTCGTTCAACAATCCATTTGGTGCCTGTCCTACCTGTTTTGGTCTTGGGTACAAGATGGAGTTTGATATTGACTTGATGATTCCAGATAAGAACCTTAGTATCAATCAGGGAGCGATTGTTGTTATGGGGTGGCAGTCCTGTACGGATAAGAGTAGCTTTACCAATGCAATTTTGCAGGCATTGTGTAAGGAATATGGATTTGATTTAGATACGCCGTTTGAACAGTATAGTAAAGAAGTTCAGGATGTTCTGATTCATGGAACGAAGGGAAAGGAAGTTATTGTATATTATAAGGGGCAGCGTGGAGAAGGAAAATATCCGGTTGCTTTTGAGGGCCTGATTAAAAATGTAGAGCGTAAGTATCGTGAGACATCATCAGAAATTATGAAAGCAGAGTATGAGACTTTCATGCGTATCACACCTTGTAAGGAGTGTGACGGAAGACGTTTGAAAAAGAGCTCTCTTGCAGTGACGGTATGTGGAAAGAATATCCATGAGGTTACATCGCTTTCTATTGGAAAACTGTTTGATTTTCTGGATACTATGGAATTGACAGAGCAACAGCAGTTAATTGGTAAACGTATTTTGAAGGAGATTAAGGCGAGAGTTGGCTTTTTGCGAGAGGTTGGTCTGGAGTATTTGTGTCTTTCTAGAGGAACGGCATCGCTATCTGGTGGTGAGGCGCAAAGAATTCGTTTGGCGACGCAGATAGGTTCCGGTTTGGTTGGTGTATGCTATATTCTAGATGAGCCGAGTATTGGACTTCATCAGCGTGACAATGATAAGCTTCTGGGAGCACTTCGAAATTTGCAGGAGCTTGGTAATACTTTGATTGTAGTAGAGCATGATGAAGATACCATGCTTGCAGCTGATCATATTGTGGATATCGGTCCTGGTGCAGGAGAACATGGTGGACAAGTGATTGCACAGGGAACAGCAGAAGAGATTATGCAGGTACCGGAGTCTGTAACAGGGCAGTACCTAAGTGGTAAGATTCAGATTCCAGTACCGGATAAGAGAAGGGAACCTAATGGATGGCTGACAGTACGTGGTGCGGCAGAAAATAACCTGAAAAACATAGATGTTAAGTTCCCGTTAGGAGTATTTACTTGTGTGACAGGTGTGTCAGGTTCTGGTAAATCTTCTCTCGTAAATGAGATCTTGTATAAACATCTGGCAAAGAGTCTGAACCGTGCTAGAACCATTCCGGGCAAGCATAAGGGAATCGATGGAGTAGAACAGTTAGATAAGGTTATTGATATTGATCAGTCTCCGATTGGCAGAACACCTCGTTCCAATCCGGCAACCTATACAGGAGTCTTTGACCAGATTCGAGATTTGTTTGCTTCTACAGTGGATGCGAAAGCAAAGGGCTATACCAAGGGACGTTTCAGTTTTAATGTGAAGGGTGGACGTTGTGAAGCCTGTTCCGGTGATGGAATCATTAAGATAGAGATGCATTTCCTTCCGGATGTTTATGTTCCATGCGAAGTATGTCAAGGTAAGCGTTATAATCGAGAGACGCTGGATGTAAAGTATAAAGGAAAGAGTATCTATGATGTTCTGGATATGACGGTAGAAGAGGCGTTAGATTTCTTTGATAAGGTTCCTTCTATCAGAAGGAAGATAGAGACATTGAATGATGTAGGGCTTTCATATATTAAGCTCGGACAGCCTTCTACGACATTGTCTGGTGGTGAAGCGCAACGAATCAAGCTGGCGACAGAGCTTAGTCGTCGCAGTACCGGTAAGACAATCTATATTTTGGATGAGCCGACAACAGGACTTCATTTTGCAGATGTGCATAAGCTGGTAGAGATATTACAACGACTTGCAGAGGGCGGAAATACCGTAGTTGTCATTGAGCATAATCTGGATGTGATTAAGACAGCAGATTATATTATTGACATCGGACCGGAAGGTGGCGATGGTGGCGGAACTGTTATTGCAGAAGGAACACCGGAGCATGTTACAATGGTTAAGAAATCCTATACAGGTAAATATATTAAGAAGATGTTAGAGAAAGCAAAGAAATAGAGTGTTTATCTACGAATAAAGCAATCTTAAGGTTAACTTAAGGTTGCTTTTATTTTGTTTTTAGAGGGGAGTTATATGATGAGTACATCACAGAGGAAATGGAGAACGAAACATGTTAGTATGCAAGGATTTGAGAAAAACATATAAAGATAAAACAGTGGTAAATGGTCTTAGCTTTGCTGTAAAAGAGGGCGAAGTATTTGCACTCCTTGGTAGTAATGGAGCAGGTAAGAGTACAACGATAAAGATGATATTAGGATTAGTGAAAAGAGAAGAGGGAGAGATAAACGTTAGAGAAAATATTCATGTTGGATATTCACCGGAAACGCCGTATTTTCCACCTTTTCTTACTGGAAAAGAGGTTCTTTGCTATTATGGAAGGATTCAGGGAATGTCAAAGTCTGAAGTGGAAGAGAAGGCAGGAGAGCTTATGGAAGTGGTAGGGCTTGAGGATACAAAGACTCGTGTGAAGGAGTATTCAAAAGGAATGCTGCAAAGGCTTGCACTGGCGCAGGCGCTTCTGGGAGATCCTGATTTTCTTATATTGGATGAACCAACAGCCGGATTGGATGCGATGGGAAGAATTGAAATGATGCAGTTGATACAGAAGCTCAAAAGGCAAGGGAAAACAATCTTAATTAATTCTCATATTTTGAGTGATATGGAAAGGGTATGTGACAGGGGAATTATCATTAAAAAGGGAATGTTATTAGGAACATGGGATAAGAACGAGGATAATAAGGGAAAAAGCTTAGAAGATATTTTTGTGGAGTACATAGGAGGAGTAGAGAAATGATGATAGCAATAACAGCAATGAAGGAAAAGGTAAGACGTAAGGATTTATATATAGTGGGTATTCTTGGGTTGGTATTAGTATTGTTGTTTTGCTCCGGCGGTGGAACAATTACAATTGATGGAGAACCGATTTCCGGTTATAAAAATCTTGCACCGATTATGCTGATACTAATAAATGCTCTTGGTGGTGCGCTTGCCATAGCTTTAAGTCTGCGTACCATTCCGAATGAATATGAGAGACGTACAAGCCATCTGATTTGGATTCGGGGAGTAAAGCAGTGGAGATATCATGCAGAATTAACGATTGCGAATGTTGCTTCTAGTTTGATTGCAACTGGCATAATGTATGCGGGGTTAGCTGTTTTAGCATTGGTAAAGAATCAGGGAGATGGAATCCTGCGAATGGTTCCGGCATTTTTTGTACTGGCAATCAGCATTGCAATCGTAAGTGTTTTAAGCAGTGTGCTTAGCATCTTTTTACCTTCGATGGCAGCAGGTATCCTTGCCGGAGGTTGTTTTGCGGTAGGAGTATTACATAGCATTTTGGGAATGGTAGCAAACACAATAGGTGGTTTTTCTGGAAATCTTATTAAAATAGTGTTAGTGATTTTGCCGGATTTACATGGAATTCAGAAGCAGGCGGGTAATCTGATTACAGGTAGTGCTGTAGATGCACATGTGATATGGAAAGGGCTATTGACCATTTATATTTTAACAATAGGATTTTTTATCTTTAAGAAAAAGGAAGCATAATACATATGGAGGAAGATAAACATGTGGAAGAAGGCATTATATATAGCAACAGGCGTGATTTTAGCTGTGGCAACGGTTGTGACAAATACCAACGGTTTAAGTGACAGAAATATAGATAATTACAAGAATGCGGCACAGATGCAGGAAGAATTGGCAGCACAAACCTTTAAGGACTATCAAATGACGGACTATCCCGTATCCTTTTTTGACGGAACGTATGATTATGTAGTAACAGGTGGAGCGCAGAAACAAAATATAAAGCGTAGAAAACCTGTCTTGGGTGGCTTTGTAGGAACAGCATACGAGGTAGAGGGGCATTACGAGATCATACTTCCTACGGTAGAGCAATTCGGCGGAATGGTCGATATGATAAGCGCAACGCAGATAGTTTCCACAGAAGGAAATGATACTAGAGATAGAGTGGATTATGGTGATGAGGAGCATATCACAACGATTTTTCATGAAGGCTTTCATGCCTGGCAGATGAGTAATTTTGAACAGGAGATAGTAGAATGCTTACACGGGAGAAGTTTTGCAGATGAGAACTTTGGGGAAAGTCTGATTGTAGAGGAAATAGATAATAATCCGATTATAGTTGCTTATTATGAGCAGGAAATGGCAATGTTGAAAAAGGTATTGCTAAGTGATAGTATGGAGGAAATGCGTGCCGGATTGGCAGAGTATAAGAGAATAGATAATGAAAGAAAAGGGTTGTTGTCTGAGGATGTATTAATCTTAGAGGACTATTATGAGCGTATAGAAGGAACGGCATATTACATAGAAAGTAAAGCTTATGAAATGCTGAAATCACAAGAGGCATATCAAGCATATTATGTAGAACCAATTGATACCTATACGAAAGGTTCTCATAAGTATTATAGTATGGGAATGGTAAAATGTCGCATTATGGATAAGCTTAATCCTGGCTGGCAGGATACCTATACATTTGCAGAGAGTCTGACAGAGGTATTATATCAACAGGCAGAGTGACCAAAGAGGAAGATAAGCATGAATTATAAGGTGCTCATTGCAGATGATGAGGTTGAATTACTGTCTGTTTTTGAATTGTATGTGATGAAGGAAAACATGGAGCTTGTTAAGGCAGAGGACGGAAGACAGGCATGGGAGCTGTTTCAAAGCACCATGCCTCATCTTGTAGTATTAGATGTACTAATGCCGGAAATGGATGGATTTACAGTACTTCGTAAGATTCGTGAAATCAGCAAGGTGCCAGCGATTATGCTGACGGCAAGAAGCGAGGATTATGATAAGATTCTTGGCTTAGAGCTTGGGGCGGATGATTACATTACGAAGCCATATAATCCGATGGAGGTTATGGCACGTATAAAGGCACAGCTACGCAGAAATTATGATTATCAGGAGAAGGAGCAGACGAGGAGGCTTTCTTATTTTGATATAGAGCTTCTGATAGATGAAGGAATTGTTAAGAAAAAGGATGAGATAATCGAATTAACTAGAACGGAATTTATGATACTGCGTTTTTTGATGGAAAGTCCGGGGAGGATTTATACCAAACAACAGATTTATACCTATGTGTGGGGTGATGATTATGTGGCAGACGATAATGCGCTTATGGTACATATCAGCAATTTGCGCGGGAAACTGGAAGACAATCCGAAGTCGCCTAAATTATTAAAGACAGTGAAAGGGCTGGGATATAAGTTTGAAAAGGAAACAAAGGCTATCTAAGTTATGGAAGAAAAGTATTTTTTCAAAAATGGTGCTTGGCTATATTGTGTTTGCAGTATCCATTCTGCTTACCTTTATTATTTGTATGATAGGTGCAATGATATTTTTGAGCAGTGGAAACGATGATAATATGCCACCTAATGCGTTTGTGAATGAAGCAGGCGAAATTATTACAATGGAGACCATTGAGAAATTAGGAGGCTGGGTAGAAGAGCTGGATGAAGAATATCGTGTACTGCGTGTGTATGGAGATAAGAAAACAGATAGTATGCAGTATAGCAGGAATGAGATGATTTCACTTACCAGTGTGGAAACCGGAGAACCTAATTACTATATTGGTTTTTTGAAATATATAGAGAAGAAGGGAACCTATTTCTTATGTATTTATGAAAGAAATCTGGTACAAATTAGACTTGCAGTAATTCTAGATGCACAAAATGAAGGAGCAGATAATGTGTTTTTGGGAGTTATTGTTGTCTTCTTTTTGCTATGCTTCATCAATGTGCTGCTTATTTGTGCATATCTGAATAAGAAAATTAAAATGCCTTTACAATATATCGTAAACGGTATGGAAAAAGTGAAAAATGGCGAGGGGGCGGTCTGTTTGGATTTTGCGGCAGAGCGTGAGTTTGAAAGCATTCGTGATACATTTAATCTGATGTCAAGAGATTTGGAGAAGAGTAAAAGGGAAAAAGAGGAAATGGAGCATAAGAAGGCGCAGTTATTGTTGGAACTGTCGCATGATATAAAGACGCCTTTGGCTACAATTAAGAGTTATGTTAATGCATTGGAAAGTGGTCTTGTACCTGAGAGTAAAATACCGGCGTATTATCAGACGATTGATAAAAAGGCAGACCGAGTATGCAGTTTGTCCGAAAATATGTTTTTGATGCTTAAAATGGATAATGCAGATTATAAATTACAGCTGCAAAGAACGGATTTGTGTGAAGTGATGAGACAGGTGTGTGCAGAATATTATGAAGAAATAGAGTCTGCCGGATATTTATTTGATATCGAGATACCAGAACAGCCTTACTATCGTGATGTTGATGAAAAAACATTTACAAGGGTAATTACGAATCTTCTGACCAATGCGATAAAGTATAATCAAGTTGGTGAACAGATAGGAGTTAGTGTAAAGCAGGAGACGGAATATGTACAAATTGCCATTTGGGATGATGGTGTATTAATTGCAGAGGATATGCGTAAAAGTATTTTTGATGCTTTTGTTCGTGGAGATAAGGCAAGAAAATCGGATGGTGGAACAGGATTAGGATTATCTATTTCCAAGGTAATCATTGAAAAACATGGTGGAAAACTGTTTTATGATGTAAGGAATGGAAAGAATTACTTTATAATTCAAATGTAAAAATAAAAAAATTAATATGTTTACAAATTAATTGTCAGATTATATAATATATTTACATAATATTTTGAAAAAAGCTAAAGTATTATGTAAAAGGAACCGATATAGTTACCAGATGGTATTATTGGAGTTTCAAGTCTATTTCTTATAAAAAAAGTATGAAACCTCTTTGAAAAATGGTTAGATTAGGTTATAATGTCCTAGTATGTTTAAATTGATATCATTGGGTATAATGAAGATAGATAACCATTAGAAAGGGGCAGAGAGCCATGCAATATACAGATATTGGAATCGACCTTGGAACAGCGAGTATATTAGTTTACATCAGAGGTAAGGGAGTTGTTTTAAAAGAGCCTTCCGTAGTTGCCTTTGATAGAGATACTGAGAAGATAAAAGCCATCGGAGAAGATGCGAGATTAATGTTAGGTAGAACACCTGGAAACATCGTAGCGGTAAGACCGCTTCGCCAAGGTGTTATTTCTGATTACAAAGTTACAGAGCAGATGATGAAGCATTTCATTCAGAAAGCACTTGGAAGAAAGACATTCCGTAAACCAAGAATTGCGGTATGTGTACCAAGTGGTGTAACCGAAGTAGAGAAGAAGGCAGTAGAGGATGCTACCTATCAGGCAGGTGCAAGAGATGTTTCTATTATCGAGGAGCCAATTGCAGCAGCAATTGGTGCTGGTATTGATATTAGCAAGCCTTGTGGAAACATGATTGTAGATATCGGAGGTGGTACATCTGATATTGCTGTCATTTCTCTTGGAGGAACTGTAGTCAGCGCATCTATCAAGGTTGCAGGCGATGACTTCGATGAAGCAATCGTCCGCTACATGAGAAAGAAGCACAATCTTTTGATTGGTGAGAGAACAGCAGAAGACATTAAAATCAAGATTGGGTCAGCATTCAAGAGAGCAGAAGTAGATTACATGGACGTCAGAGGACGTAACCTTGTAACAGGTCTTCCTAAGACAATTCGCGTTTCGTCTGAGGAAACAGAGGAAGCATTGCGTGAGACCACTTCTCAGATTATTGATACGATTCATAGTGTTCTGGAAAAGACTCCACCTGAGCTGGCAGCAGATATTGCAGACCGTGGTATTGTATTAACCGGTGGCGGAAGTCTGCTTCGCGGACTGGAGGATTTGGTTGAGTCCAGAACAGGAATCAATACAATGACAGCAGAAGATCCTATGACAGCAGTAGCGATAGGAACAGGCAAATACGTAGAATTCCTTGCAGGATATAGGGAAGATATCTAATTACCAACTGCCTCTTAATTGATGACAATTAGGAGGAACATATGCTTAGAGGTCTTTACACAGCCTATACTGGCATGCTGAATGAGCAGTATAGAATGGACATCATGTCGAACAATCTGGCTAACGCAGATACCGTGGGATTCAAAAAGGAAGGTTCTACGAGCCAGGCATATTCAGAAGTAATGGCAGTTAAAATCAAGGATACAACGGAGGATCCGAATACACCAAAGCGCTTGGGTAATATGAGTCTTGGTGTAAAAATTGGAGAAACCTATACAGATTTTAGTCAGGGGTCGCTTAGAGATACGGGTAATACCTTTGATCTGGCACTTTCTGGTGATGGATTCTTCAATATTGAATTCACCAACAAGGCTGGTGAGACTTCTACAAAATATACAAGAGCCGGTAACTTTACACTTACCAAGGATGGCTATCTGACAACAAAGGATGGGGATTATGTGCTTGGTGAGAATGGGAGAATCCAGCTCTCTACAACAGCAGGTAATACAGTTATAGCTGAAGATGGTAGCATCTATCAGGATGACGAGCTTGTGACAAAGTTAAAAATTACAGAATTTGAAGATACCAATTATCTGACTCATTATGGTGAGAGCATGTGGGATGCGAAGGAAGGAGCTGTAGCTAATGATGCAACAGACTTTCGTATTCATCAGGGATATGTGGAAATGTCCAACATCTCGGTAGTGACCGAAATGGTGAATATGATTAGCATCCAGAGACAATATGAAGCGAACCAGAAACTGATTACAACCTATGACGAATCACTGGATAAATCCGTGAATCAGATAGGCAGAGTTTAATGAGGAGGAAAAGATATGGTAAGATCTTTATGGACTGGTGCAACGGGTATGATTGCACAGCAGTTAAATGTTGACAATATTTCTAACAACCTTGCAAATGTAAATACAACCGGATATAAGGCAGAAGCGATGGAATTTAAGTCGCTTTTGTATCAGACAATTCAAACAAAGACTACAACTGCGAATGGCGAGAATAAGCCGATTGGTGCAGAGGTTGGTCTGGGTGTAAGAAACGCATCCATTACTTCCATATTTACACAGGGAAGCTTTTTGGAGCAGGCTGGACCTGCAAACTTTGCGATTGATGGACAGGGAATGTTTGGGATTCAGGGGGCTGATGGAAATACATATTATACCAGAAATGGACATTTTGTTTTTGCGATAGGTGAAGAAGGATTGACACTTACAACATCAGATGGACTTCCAGTGTTGAGTACAGAGGGTGAACCAATTGTGCTGGAAGAGGACATGGTTGTAGACAAGCTTACAGTAAGTAAGGAGGGAACACTCTTCTATCCGGATGAAAATGGTACTTATGAGAGCTTAGATATGACAATCGGTCTTTGGCAGGTTAGTAATCCGGCTGGATTAAATAAAATTGGTGATAGTTTATATGAAGTAACACCAGCCAGTGGGGAAGCGTTGAGCGAAGCAGAAGAAGAAAAGCTTACCAAGAGTGGCTTGAAGCAGGGTTACTTAGAAGGCTCTAATGTACAGATTGCCGATGAAATGGTTAATCTGATTGTGGCTCAGCGAGCTTATGAGATGAACTCCAAGGTTATTACAACTTCAGATGAGATGTTACAACAGGCAAATCAGCTGAAGAGATAGTAATAAAGCAATGACATGAATGATTAGACTTGGAGGTAAAAGCGAACATGGTTCGCTTGGCAAATTTGTGCATGGCACAAATTCGCACATTTCAGAAAGGCTTGGTAATTAATATGGAAATGAGTGGAATTGGTTCTGTGTATTCGGATTATCTTACAAATTCGACTTCACAGAGTAAGGCATCTGCGTTGCAGACAAAGCTTGGAACTGATGCATATGCCAATGCATCGGATGAAGAGTTGATGGATGTATGTAAAGAATTTGAAGCATACTTTTTAGAACAGGTATTTGATGCCATGATGAAAACAGCAACCGTGTTTTCTGATGAGGAAGAGAATGGATATGCAGCAAAAATGGTAGATTATTTTAAAGATACAGCTGTTCAGGAGTTGACTGCACAGGCAACAGAACAGAACGGTTTGGGAATTGCCCAGACCTTATATGAACAAATGAAAAGACAATATAGTGCAATTGATCCGGCCACACTTTAGTGGCTGGATTTTTTTAATTTAAAATATTTTATAATTTAAACATAGTATTTCATGTACTTCCTTGTTATGATAAGAGGAGGAGAAAAGGAGAGGAGAAATACCTTGGAGACGATAAAGGGCTTCGTAGAGCACATTATATATAAGAACCCAACGAATGGTTATGGTGTTATTAATCTGATGTCAGATGAGAGTGAGATTACCTGTACGGGTATTTTTACGAGACTGGATGAAGGTGAATGTATTGAGGTTCATGGTGAATATGTAGAGCATGCAGTGTATGGTATGCAGTTTAAGGCAGATCATTATGTTGTTGTACCTCCGGAGGATGCTGTGGCAGTGGAACGGTATCTTGCTTCTGGTGCGATTAAGGGAATCGGAGCGGCGCTTGCGGCAAGGATTGTAAAAAGGTTTGGGAATGATACCTTCCGCATTATCGAGGAAGAACCGGAACGACTTGTGGAAGTAAAAGGTATCAGCGAACGAATTGCCAGAGAGATTGCAGAACAGGTAGAAGAGAAAAGAGATGTCAGGGAAGCTATGCTTTTCCTGCAAAAATATGGAATATCCAATACACTTGCGTTAAAAATCTATAATCAATATGGTATGAGGCTCTATAAAGTGATGCAGGAGAATCCGTATCAGCTGGCAGAAGATGTGTCAGGTATTGGCTTTCGTATTGCAGATGAAATTGCGAGTAAGATAGGGATTCATACCGATTCGGATTATCGTATTCGAAGTGGTATTTTGTATACACTCATGCAGGCGGGAGGTGAAGGTAATGTTTATCTGCCTGAACCGCTTTTGTTATCTAGGGCGGCTATGATGTTGGAATTGACAGAACAGCAGATAGAGCCGCAGATAGCTAATCTTGCTATGGATAAGAAGCTTGTTATGAAGGAGCAGAATGGTGAGAAGTGTATTTATAGTATGCCAAACTATTATGCGGAATTAAATTGTGCAAGGATGCTGCATGAGCTTCAAGAAGCGTTTGGAGATGCAGAACGTCTTACGAAAGTAGAACGTGAAAGATTGGAGAAGAAGCTGAAAAAGCTGGAAGAATCGAATGAAGTGGAGCTTGATGAGCTTCAGCGCAAGGCTGTTATGGATGCGATTGAAAATGGAATTTTTATCTTGTCGGGTGGACCGGGAACGGGGAAAACGACAACGATTAATATGATGTTGCGTTACTTTGAAGAGGAAGGCTGCGATATTTTTCTTGCTGCTCCAACAGGAAGAGCTGCGAAACGTATGACAGAGGCGACAGGTTTTGAGGCGAGAACAATTCATCGATTGTTGGAGCTGAATGGTTCGGCTTCTGAAGATAAAAATGCTTCGTTTGAGAAAAATGAATTGAATCCGCTAGAAGTGGATGTCATTATCATAGATGAGATGTCTATGGTAGATATTTACTTGTTTCAAGCACTTTTAAAGGCGATTACACCGGGGACGAGGCTGATTCTTGTAGGAGATCGTAATCAGCTTCCAAGTGTGGGACCGGGGCAGGTTTTGAAGGATTTGATGGAGAGTAATTGCTTCCCGAGTGTGATGTTGAAAAAGATTTTCCGACAGGCGGGAGAAAGCGATATTGTTATGAATGCCCATTTGATTAATGAAGGAAAACAGATTGCACTTGATAATAAAAGCATGGATTTCTTTTTTCTTGCAAGAGATAATGTGAATGTCATTTATAAGCATATGATTCAGTTGATTACAGAAAAACTTCCTAAATTCGTAAAGGCTGGAGCTTATGATATTCAAGTGTTAACGCCAATGCGGAAGGGAGCACTTGGGGTAGAAACACTGAACCAGATATTACAGCAATACTTGAATCCGCCATCGGATAAAAAGCTTCAGATTTCTCATGGAGATGGGATTCTGCGAGAGGGTGATAAGGTGATGCAGACGAAGAATAACTATCAACTAGAGTGGGAAATTGTTAGCAAGTATGGCATTGCGATTGATAGAGGACTTGGCGTGTTTAATGGAGATGTAGGGCTTGTAAAAGAGATTAATGAAACGGCAAAGACGGTGCTGGTGGAATTTGATGATGCCAGAAGAGTGACGTATCCAATGGGTGGTTTGGATGAGCTGGAGCTTGCCTATGCGATTACGATTCATAAGTCTCAGGGAAGTGAGTATCCAGCGGTAATTATGCCTCTTTTGACAGGGCCAAGAATGTTGTTTAACAGAAATTTGTTGTATACAGGGGTTACCAGAGCTAAAAATTGTGTGACGATTCTTGGAAGTAAGGATACTGTTATGCAGATGATTGCAAATGAAAATGAACAGAAACGATATACAGGATTAAAGGCAAGAATATGCGAAATAGCAGCAGGTATTTAGAAAATATTGTTAATCTTGTTTACCCAAGGCGCTGCCCGATCTGTGATGATGTGGTTTCTTTAGAACAGGGGCTTATATGTGGAGACTGTCGGAGAAAAATAAAATATATAGAGGAACCTAGATGCCGTAAGTGTGGTAAGCAGATGCAGGATGAAAATACAATCTTTTGTAAGGATTGTGAGAAGAGAAGGCATGAATTTGAATATGGTTTTGCACTTTACGATTATCAAAGCATGAAAAATAGTATTTACCGTTTTAAGTATAGCAATCGGAGCGAGTATGCAAAATATTATGCAAGAGATATTTATGAGCATTTAAGATCGGAAATAAGCGCTATTGGGGCAGATGCGCTGGTGCCGGTTCCGCTTCATGTTAGTAGAAGAACAAGGCGAGGATACAATCAGGCAGAGGTGTTGACAAAGGAATTGTCAAAGCTTACAGGGATACCATGCTATAGCAATTTGGTAAAAAGAGTGAAAAATACAGTGCCACAAAAGGAACTGGATGTGCAGGAAAGACAAAATAATTTGAAAAAGGCTTTTCTTATCCACTCAGATGTTGTAAAATTAAATAAAACTATCGTTGTGGATGATATTTATACCACAGGCAGTACAATAGATGCTGTTGCAAAGGGATTAAGGCAGCATGGTGTGGGGAAGGTTTATTATTTGACCCTTTGCATCGGTGAGGGAATGTAATGGAGGGAATTGTATGAACGTAAGAAACTGCAAAAAGTGTGGAAAGATATTTAATTATATTTCGGGGCTACCGATTTGCCAGGGCTGTAGAGAAAAAAATGAAGAGATTTTTCAGATAGTAAAGAAGTATATTCGTGAAAATCCGCGTGCAGATATCAGAGAGGTTTCTATGGAGTGTGAAGTAGAAACAGGTCAGATTCAACAGTGGATTCGAGAAGAACGCCTTGAGTTTACAGAGGATTCTCCAATTAAGCTTCCGTGTGAAAAATGCGGAGTGATGATTCGTGCAGGAAAATATTGCGAAAAGTGTAAGGGATCTATGGCGAAGAATCTTTCCAGTGTGATTGAGAAGCCGAAAATGGTTGTGACAGCAGCACCTAAAAAGGAGGCAGATCATACCAGTAAAATGCGTTTCTTGGATAAGCGTTAGACACTTGCCTGACAGCGATGGGGAAGACTACTGTGCTGTATTAAAATATATGCATAAAGGGAAAGAACATGTTAAACGAAGAACGTATTAAGTTAATGACTAAAATGGCATCTTATGAGGCAAATGAAGGGAAACGCAACGTAGCCATCGGTAGTTACTTCAGAGGGGATTATATCAGTCTTCAAGTAATTAAATCGATTATTAGTGCGACGATTGCGTTTGCCATTTGTTTTGCCTTATTTGTGTTTTATGATTTTGAAGTGTTTATGTCAGATATTTACAAGATGGATTTATTAAGCCTTGGCAAAAATGTGCTGTTTAGCTACGTCGTATTTACTGCAGGCTATGCTTTATTATCCTATCTGGTCTTCACACGCCGTTATTCAAAGGCGAAGAGAAGTCTTAAGATGTACTATAATAATTTGAAAAAGCTAGCGTATCTCTATGATAAAGAGGGCAAAAAATAAGATAGACAGAATGTAGAGTTATGAGAGGATAAGTTATGACTAATTTACTAGTGCTGAGAGAGCAGCTGAAAAGATTTTATGGGAAGTACGAAGTATATATTACACCGGCGTTGAAGTTTTTGCTGGCGTTTGTGTCTTTTGCCATGATTAACCAGACAATAGGCTATATGAGCGCTTTGAATAGTATGGCAATTGTTTTGATATTGGCATTGCTTTGTTCATTTTTGCCGATGAATCTGACGGTGGTTTTGGCGGCGGGTGTTGCATTGGCGCATTTATATGCTTTTTCACTGGAGTGTGCAGTTGTGGCATTAGCGGTATTTTTGCTGATGTTTATTTTGTACTTCCGTTTTTCGCCGAAGGATACGGTGGTAGTACTGTTGACTCCACTGTTCTTTATTCTTAAAATTCCATATGTTGTTCCGATTGCGATGGGATTGATAGGCACACCGGCTTCAGCGGTTTCAGTAGCTTGTGGAGTGATTGTGTATTATGTAATTGGCTATATGAGTGAGAGTGCTTCTGTATTGAATACGTTTGATGCGGAAGGTGCAGTAGAGAAGTTTCGTTATATAATTGATGGTGTCTTAGGGAACAAGACAATGCTGATGGTGGTAGCGGCATTTGCGGTTACTATTATTGTAGTATACTTTATCAGACGACTTAGCGTGGATTATGCATGGACGATTGCAATCATAACAGGAGCGTTAGTAGACATTTTGATTCTGCTGTTTGGAGATTTGATGTTTAATACTAATGTTTCGATAGTAGGATTGATTTTTGGAAGTGTCATATCAGTATTGTTAATCA
Organism: Lachnospiraceae bacterium; assembly: GCA_017440575.1. GTDB lineage: Bacteria > Bacillota > Clostridia > Lachnospirales > Lachnospiraceae > COE1. The sequence continues at coordinate 61,795 of JAFSGY010000028.1, forward strand.
AGGTATTGGAATTCTTTGTGTTTAATGTGGATTATTCCCGCACAGAGATGGTGCAGTTTGAGGATGACGAGTATTATTATTATGTAAAGGCGGTGCCGAAAAATACCGTTGCAACACCGGAAAAAAGAGTAAAAACGATACGTGTTCCTGATAAGGCAGTGAATCATCCACAGAAGAATGCTGAATCAAGAAGAACGTCAAAATAAAAACAACGGGAATAGTAGAAGATGGGAGAACAGATTTTTAACTTTATAAATAAATATGTTTCAACTCTTTCCTGGCACAGGCTGAGTGTGAGATGGGAGGATATAGTGGAGATACTCATTATATCCTTTTTAGTGTATTATATTATGATTTGGATAAAGAATACCAAAGCGTGGTTTTTGATGAAAGGTATTCTGGTTATTTCAGTGTTTATCTTCTTTGCTATTGTTTTTCAGATGAATACTATATTATGGATTGTGGAAAATGTTATAAGTATTGCAGTTATTGGTGTGGTTGTTATTTTGCAACCGGAGCTGAGAAGGGCATTGGAAGATCTTGGACGAAAGAATTTTATTTCTAATATTCTGCCATTTGAGAAGACAGTATTTGAGCGTTTTTCTGATAAAACAGTGAATGATATTGTAAAGGCAAGCTTTGAAATGGGCAAGGTTAAAACAGGTGCACTCATGGTGATTGAACAACAGGTTACTTTGTCAGAGTATGAGAGAACGGGCATTGAAGTGGATGGAATTGTATCCAGCCAGCTTTTGATTAATATTTTTGAACACAATACTCCGTTGCATGATGGCGCGGTTATTATCCGTGGTAACAGAATAGTATCGGCAACCTGTTATTTGCCGCTTTCTGATAATCTTGGAATTAGTAAGGATTTGGGAACCAGACACAGAGCTGGTATTGGTATTTCGGAAGCCACAGATGCATTGACAATTATTGTTTCGGAAGAGACAGGACAGGTAAGCGTTACATACGAAGGTAAACTGTATCGTAATCTGGACGCCAATGGTTTAAAAGAAAAATTACAGATGGTACAAAATAAGGAAATAGAAGAGAAGAAACACAGATTATGGAAAGGAAGGGCTAAGGATGAGAAATAAGCTGACACATAATCTTGGACTGAAGATTCTGGCTCTTGTTTTTTCGGTAGGATTGTGGTTTGTAGTAAATAACATAACGGATCCGATAGGGGAAAAAGCGTTTTACAATGTTCCGGTAGAAATTATTAATGAAGATAAGATTACGAATGAAGGTAAGGTTTATGAAATCTTGGACGGAACAGATGCGATAAATGTGAAAATCATAGGTAAGAAGTCCGTCATAAGCTATATCAACAAGGAAGATATTAAGGCAGTGGCAGATTTGTCAGAATTAACCTTTATGAATACCGTTACAATTAAGGTGTCCAGTGTTAAGAATAACACCGAATTGGAGTTCTCGCCCTCTGTTGATAATATGAAGCTATCTATAGAGGATATGAAACAGGTTCAGAAGATGATTAATACTTCGACATTTGGAGTTCCGGCAGAAGGATATATTGTAGGAACAGTAACACCGAGCCAAAATGTGGTACGTTTGTCAGGACCAGAGTCTTTGATTGACCAGATTGAGAGGGTAGAGGCTGTTGCTAATATCTCAGGATATGCAACGGATATTACTTCCAGTGTAGAGTTGAAATTCTGTAATGCAGAAGGAAATGAGATTAAAAGTAGTTCGATTAAAACCAATATTTCGGCAATTAATGTTGCCGTTACGATTTTAGGAACAAAAGAGATACCTTTGAAATTTGAGGCACAAGGTAGACCGGCAGACGGTTATGTGGTAAGTCGCGAAATGATAATGGTACCAGAGACAGTAATGGTTGCGGGAAGAAAGAGCGCTCTAGATAGTATAACAGAGATTAATGTAGCAGATGCAGCATTGAATGTAGATGGGCTGAGTGAGGATATGACGACGATAGTTAATATCCGCAAGTATTTGCCAAGTGGTATTCAGTTGGCAGAGGCTAGCTTCAATGGTAACGTAAGTGTTACAGTAGGGATTGAACCTCTGATTACACGGGAATATGATATACCCGTAAAGAACTTTGCGGTAGGCAATGCACCGGAAGGCTATGAAGTTACCATTCAGGAATTTGAAAATGAAGAGATTGATAATTACAGGATATCAGTAAGCGGAGTGGAAGATGATATCCGGAAGATAAAGGCAAATGATGTGATTGGTGTCGTGGATATGCAAATGATTGCAGAAACACAGGGAATTACAGAATGGGCAGAAGGAAGCTATGTAGGCGAGATTACTTTCAATCTTTCAGAAAATGTTACGTTACAGGCGCCATACAGTCTGACGGTTGTACTGACGGATCAAAATAAAGAAACGGAAGAAAGTACAGAAAGTGAAGCGACAGAGTAGAAATTACTCATAATATGTATGTAGAATATAAAATAAATGTTTGGGAGGAGCAATATGGCTAGATTATTTGGAACAGATGGTGTTAGAGGTGTTGCGAATGATGAGTTAACACCGTTACTTGCGATGCAGTTAGGTCAGGCAGGAGCATATGTATTATCAAAGGAGAAGGCGCATAAGCCAACCATTATGGTGGGATGTGATACAAGAATTTCTGGTGATATGTTGGCGAATGCATTAATGGCAGGTGCTTGCTCGGTTGGAGCGAATGTAGTATATGTTGGAATTATTCCAACTCCTGCAATTGCATATTTAACAAGAAAATATCGAGTGGATGCCGGTGTTGTGATTTCAGCATCTCATAATCCTGTAGAATTCAACGGAATTAAGTTTTTTGATGGAAATGGATTTAAGCTTCCGGATGCATTAGAGGATGAGATTGAAGTGTTGATTAAGAATGGAATGAAGGATGTTCAGTTTCCAACGGGACCAAGTGTAGGAAAAATTAAGTATCGTACGGATGCAAGAGAAGAGTATATTAATCATGCAGTAAATGCTGTTCCTGTTGACTTGAGAGGCATGAAGATTGTGGTTGACTGTGCAGAGGGTGCATCCTATTATACGTCTGTAGAAACACTAAAGGAGCTTGGAGCAGACATTGTTGCAATTCATAACAATCCGGATGGAACCAATATCAATGCAAACTGCGGTTCTACACATATGGAAGAACTACAGGCGAGAGTAGTATTTGAGCATGCTCAGGTCGGTCTTGCTTTTGATGGAGATGCAGACAGACTTCTTGCAGTGGATGAGAATGGTAAGCAGGTTGATGGTGATGAGATTATGGCAATTGTCGGTAATTATATGAAATCACAAGGCAAGCTAAAGGATAATACGATTGTTGCAACGGTTATGAGCAATCTTGGCTTTTTCCTAATGGGTAAGGAAAATGGTATTCATATTGAGCAGACCAAGGTTGGTGACCGATATGTATTGGAAAGAATGCAGGAAATTGGTTCAAATCTTGGTGGAGAACAGTCAGGACATATCATTTTCTTAGATGAGAATACAACAGGAGATGGTTTGCTCAGCGCTCTTCATCTGCTTCAGGTAATGGTGGAAACAGGAAAGCCGTTATCAGAACTTGCAAAGATTATGACAGTGCTTCCGCAGGCTTTGGTAGGAGCTAAGGTTCCTAACCATAAGAAGGAAAGTTATATGGAATATGCGGAGATTGCAGAAGCAATCGAGAAGACAACAGCAAAGTTTGCCGGGGAAGGAAGAGTTTTAATCAGACCATCCGGAACAGAGCCGTTAGTCAGAGTTATGATTGAAGGAAAGGATCAGGCTCTGATAGAACAGGAGGCCAAGGCGCTTGCTGAATTAATTCAAAATGTAATGCTGTAGTTGTTGTATGTGACTATGAAGATACGGAATGATTATATAGTATTCGGAGGAAAGATATGGTAAGTCAAAAAGTAGTTATTAAGAACCCGACTGGCTTGCATCTGCGTCCTGCAGGGAATCTGTGTAAGGAAGCGATGCAGTATAGCTCGTTAATTACATTTACGTTTCGTGAAAGCACAGCAAATGCAAAGAGTGTGTTGAGTGTACTCGGAGCATGTGTAAAATGTGGTGATGAAATTGAAATTTTTTGTGACGGTGCAGATGAGAAGGAAGCTTTGACAGCAGTTGTAAAAGCGATTGAAGAAGGTCTAGGCGAATAAAGAAAAGAATCAGCCCGAATCCGATTCGGGCTTTTTCCATGAAAGGCGGAGTAAATATGTTAAATTATAAGAGATATCGTAGAAATCCGGTAGTGGATTATCCAGAAAGAGAATGGCCAAATAAGGAGATTGAAAAGGCTCCTATCTGGTGTAGTGTTGACTTAAGAGATGGCAATCAGGCGTTGATTGATCCGATGGTAGTAGATGAAAAAATTGAATTCTTCCAGTTCCTTGTAAATATGGGATTTAAAGAGATTGAAATTGGATTCCCTGCTGCAAGTCAGATTGAGTTTGATTTTCTTCGTCAGTTGATTGACCGAAAGATGATTCCGGATGATGTCTGTGTTCAGGTTTTGACGCAGTGCAGAGAAGAGCTGATTGACAGAACCTTTGAGGCGATTGAGGGTTGTAAGCAGGCTGTTGTACATATTTATAACTCAACATCAACTTTACAGAGAGATGTTGTATTCAACATGGATAGAGAGCAGATTATTGATATTGCGATTAAGGGAACCAATATGGTTAAGGAAAGAGCTGCGAAGTTCCCGGGTAAGATTATTTTGGAATATTCACCGGAAAGCTTTACTGGAACGGAACTTGATTTTGCACTGGATATTTGTACTGCCGTTCAGGAAACATGGGGAGCGACCAAGGAGAATCCAATCATTATCAATCTTCCATCAACCGTAGAAATGAATACGCCAAATGTTTATGCAGATCAGATTGAATGGATGAATAAGCATTTTAAGAATAGGGAAAGTATTATATTAAGTGTCCATCCGCATAATGACAGAGGAACTGGTGTTGCTTCTGCAGAGCTTGCTATGCTCGCAGGTGCTGACAGAGTAGAAGGAACTTTATTCGGAAATGGTGAGAGAACTGGTAATGTAGATATTTTGAATATTGCCTACAATATGTTTTCTCAGGGAATTGATCCAGAATTAGAGATTGAACGTGTAAACGATATTATCGAGATTTATGAGAGATGTGTTAAGATGCCTATCCATCCAAGACATCCATATGCTGGGAAACTGGTATTTACTGCATTCTCGGGTTCTCATCAGGATGCAATTAACAAAGGTGTTGCAGCTATGAGAGAAAGAAATAATGAATACTGGCAGGTTCCATATCTTCCGATTGATCCTGCTGATATCGGAAGAGAGTATGAACCAATTGTGCGTATCAATTCCCAGTCAGGTAAGGGTGGAGTTGCCTTTATTATGGATACTTACTTTGGATTCAAGCTACCTAAGGGAATGCACAAGGAATTTGCAAATGTGATTCAAAAGCTTTCTGAAACAAAGGGTGAAGTATCACCGGAAGAGATTATGGAGGAGTTCAAGGAGAATTATTTGGAGCGTAAGGAGCCAATTCATTTCAAGAAACTTCGTGTAGAGGACTTATCAGGAGAAACCGAGTCGCTGTTCGATACGGCAGTAGAAGTGGTATATACAGACCACGGAGTGGAGAAGAGTTTTACTGCGAAAGGAAATGGACCGATTGATGCAGTACAGAGAGGACTTCAGGAAAGACTTGGGGTTAAGATTAAGGTGCTTGATTATGAAGAGCATGCATTACAGAGTGGTGCGAATTCTCAGGCAGCAGCATATATTCATATGCTGGATGCAGAGGAGGGCACCGTTACCTATGGTGTAGGTGTAAGTTCTAATATTACAAGAGCCTCTGTCAGAGCAATCTTTTCCGCTGTAAATCGTTTGGGAATTGGTAAAAGATAAAGAAAGGTATGGTTTTTCCAATTATGAAGAAAATTATTGTGACAGGTTGTAATGGACAGCTTGGACGTGCGATTAATCAGATTTATGAAAATAGTACAGAATATGAATGTGTGAATACAGATGTTGCGGAGCTTGATATTACGAATATTGATGCTGTAACAAAGATGGTAGCAGAGGTAAAGCCCTACGCTATCATCAACTGTGCGGCACATACCAATGTAGATGCTTGTGAAACAGATGTAGATAATGCATATAAGATTAATGCGATTGGACCAAGAAATCTTAGTATTGCAGCAACACAGAATCAGGCAAAGATGGTTCATATTTCTACCGATTATGTTTTTGGCGGAGATGCGACATCTCCATATTTGGAATTTGATCCAACAGGACCAAAGAGTATGTATGGTAAGACGAAGCTTGCTGGAGAAAATTTCGTAAAGGAATTTGCGAAGGAGCATTTTATCATTCGTACTGCATGGCTGTATGGAGATGGTAAGAATTTTGTAAAGACGATGCTACGCCTTTCTGAGACAAATGATAAGGTACGTGTTGTTTGTGACCAGTTTGGTTCGCCTACAAGTGCTATCGAGCTTGCAAAGGCAATTGCGTATCTGCTGCCAACAGATAATTATGGCTTGTTCCATGGAACCTGTGAGGGCTCTACGAATTGGGCTGATTTTACCAAAGAGATTTTCCGCCTTGCGGGAAGGAATACTTTTGTAGAGGCTATTAGTTCTGAGGAATATAGTGCTAATGCCAAGGCGACAGTGGCACCAAGACCATCTTATTCCATATTGGAGAATTATATGCTGAAATTGACTACGAACCATATGTTTGCACAGTGGGAGGATGCGATTGCAGAATATATAAAGGGGATTTGTTAAAATCCCCTTTTTAAATAAGTATATTCAATTTATATGGTCATGACTATGACGGCAATCAGTATACCGAGAATAGCACCAACAAGCACCTGGAGTGGCGTGTGTCCGACAAGCTCTTTTAACTTGTCCTCGGTAGATAATTCTTTGTTCATGCTTTCAAAAAGTTCCATCATTTCATTTATGATTTTAGCTTGAATACCGGTTTCGCGGCGGACACCGATGGCGTCGTACATAACAACGATGGCAAAAATTGTAGCAATTGAAAATTCAAAACTGCCAAGACCAAATTGCATGCCGGTTGCGGTACAAAGTCCGCATACAGTTGCTGAGTGGCAGCTTGGCATGCCACCGCTTCCAACAAGACGCTCTGCAACGAATTTTTTGGTGAAATAGAAATGAATAATGGTTTTGAGAACCTGAGCAATTAACCAGCCTGAAACAGCGGAGATTAAGATGCGGTTCCCAAGTAATAACGATAATTGTTCCATAAGTAATACCTGCTTTAGTTAATATATACATAAGAATTATAATCATATTTTGGATAAAAAACAATAGCAGGATGATGAAAGTGTGGGATTATTACGGGAAATGAAGTGGACAGTAACGTAAAATTATGTTGCCATGCACATTTTTGACGTGTATACTATAGAAAGCAACGTGAGAAAATAAAGGACTAAGTATATAAATAAGTGAGGTATATGATGAATAAGAATATTGCATTGATTACAGGTATCACAGGTCAGGATGGTTCCTACCTTGCAGAGTTTTTATTGGAAAAGGGTTATGAGGTACATGGTCTGGTAAGAAGACATAGTATTTCCAATACTGCCAGAATCGACCATTTACTCAATTCTGAATATAATAAGGTAAAGTTTTTCCTGCATTTTGCAGATACAACGGATTCTTCTAACTTAATGAGATTAATTGGCGAGATTAGACCAACAGAGGTTTATAACCTTGCTGCGCAGTCTCATGTAGGGGTTTCCTTTGAAGTGCCGGAATATACAGCAGATGCAACAGGTGTAAGTACCTTGAAGCTGTTAGAGGCGATTCGTGTAAATGGCGGAAACTGTAGATTTTATCAGGCGTCCACATCTGAGCTGTTTGGCGGTCTTCCGGAGACAGCACCACAGAGCGAGAAGACACCGTTTTATCCGAAGAGTCCATATGGTGTAGCGAAGCTCTATTCTTATTGGATTACCGTGAATTACAGAGAGTCTTATAACATGTTTGCATGCAACGGTATTCTCTTTAATCATGAATCACCAAGAAGAGGTGAGAACTTCGTAACAAGAAAGATTACTCTTGCGATTGCAAATATTATTGCAGGTAAGCAGGACAAGCTTTCACTTGGAAATATGAACGCAAAGAGAGACTGGGGATTCGCAGGAGATTATATTGAAGGTATGTGGTTAATGCTGCAGCAGGCAGTTCCGGGAGATTATGTGCTGGCAACGAATGAAACTCATACCGTTCGTGAATTTGTAGAGGCGGCTTTTGCAGAGCTTGGCATCACTATTCGTTGGGAAGGCGAAGGTGTAAATGAAAAGGGATATGATGAGAAGACAGGTAAGCTTTTAGTAGATGTAAATCCTGAGTTCTATCGTCCTGCTGAGGTAGAGTTCCTTTGGGGTGATTCCACAAAGGCAGAAAAAGAGCTTGGCTGGAAGAGAAAGGTTGGTTTCAAGGGACTTGTATCTATGATGATGGATTCTGATCTTAAGACAATTGCAGGAATGTCTTGCGAGGAATATAAGGCGCAGAATCAATAAGTTCGTTCGTAGAAAGGTTTGAAGGATAATGAATAAGACAGATAAAATATATGTAGCAGGTCACAGAGGGCTGGTAGGTTCTGCCATTGTAAGAAATCTTCAGGCAAAGGGCTACACAAATGTAATTGGAAGAACACATAAGGAGCTTGATTTGACCAATCAGGCTGCTGTTCGTGCCTTTTTTGAAGCAGAGAAGCCAGATGTAGTTGTTCTTGCAGCTGCAAAGGTTGGTGGAATTAATGCGAATAATACAGCACCTGCTGAATTTGCATATGATAATATGCAGATTCAGTGTAATGTGATTAAGGCATGTCATGATTTTAAGGTAAAGAAGCTTCTTTTCTTGGGAAGCACTTGTATTTATCCTAAGATGGCACCACAGCCGATTCCTGAGGATGCATTATTGACAGGACCTTTAGAGGTAACAAATGAGGCATATGCAATTGCTAAAATTGCAGGTTTAGAGATGTGTAAATTCTTTAAGAAACAATATGGAGATGATTTTATCAGCTGTATGCCTACTAATCTTTATGGTCCACATGATAATTATGATTTGTCCGGTTCTCATGTTATGCCGGCAATGATTCGTAAGTTCCATGAAGCAAAGGTAAATAGTGCTCCTAGCGTTGAACTATGGGGAACAGGAACGCCGCTTCGTGAGTTTTTATATGTAGATGACATGGCGGATGCTTGTGTATTTTTGTTAGAGAATTACAGTGGTGAACAGCATGTAAATATTGGTACAGGTAGGGAAGTTTCTATTAAGGAGCTTGCTGAGACTGTTCAGAAGGTAGTTGGCTTTGAAGGTGATATTGTCTGGAATACCGATATGCCTGATGGAACACCAAGAAAGCTTACGGATGTAACAAAGCTGCATGGTCTTGGTTGGAAACATAAGGTAGAACTGGAGGAAGGTGTACAGTTAGCTTATGATTGGTTCCGCGAGAATGTTCATGATGCTAGGATGTAATGCCTAAATGCATAAAGTGGAGATTTTGGCATTGTAAATTTGTGTATGTCACAAATTCGCAGGAGGAATTGGATGGATGTCAACAATAGAGTAGATATACTGAAGTATACTACATATCTGTTACTTCAATGTGGATTTCAAGCGAGTCAGATAGGCTATCGTTATTTGAGAGAGGCTGTATTAATCGCATGCTTCGATGAAGAAGTGGTTACAAGTGTAACAAAGCTTCTGTATCCGGAAATTGCAAAGCGTTTTAAGGCAAATGATAAGCAGGTAGAACGAGCAATCAGGAATAGTATAGAGACAGCATGGATAAAGGGAAATCAAGAGGTCCTAAAGGAGATTTTTCATGAGTATTATGAAAAAAGTTCTGAGAGACCTACAAACACAGAAGTAATCAAGGTATTACGAGATAAGGTGAGTAAGGAGCAGATGGCTTAAAGATGTATAGAAAGACATTAAGTATTATTGTGCCCTGCTATAATGAAGAAGAAAGCGTGCCTTTGTTTTATGAGGAGGCAATGAAGCAGGAAGCATTTTTTCATGAAAAGGATGTAGAACTGGAGTTTGTGTTTGTAAATGATGGTTCTAAGGATCATACGGTTGAGGCGGTGAAGAAGCTACATGAGAAGGATGACAGAGTACATTTGGTATCATTTTCCAGAAATTTTGGAAAAGAGGCGGCAATTATTGCTGGTTTAGAAAAAGCAACCGGTGATTTTACGGTACTAATGGATGCTGATTTGCAGGATCCGCCTGCTATTTTGCCGGAAATGTATGGTTATATTGAGCAAGGTTATGATTCTGTAGCAACTAGAAGAGTGGATAGAAAGGGAGAACCACCTATTCGTTCTTTCTTTGCAAGAAGATTTTATGGACTGATGCGTAAGATTTCCAAGACAGAGATTGTAGATGGAGCAAGAGATTATCGTTTGATGACAAGACAGGTAACAGATGCCATTCTCTCTATGAAGGAGTACAATCGATTTTCTAAGGGGATTTTTGGCTGGGTAGGATATCAGACCAAATGGATTGAATATGAGAATGTACAGCGTGTGGCAGGAGAAACAAAATGGTCCTTTTGGAAGCTGTTTTTATATTCGCTAGATGGAATTATGGCTTTTTCTACAGTACCGCTCTCAATGGCATCTTTATTTGGTATTTTATTCTGTGCTTTGGCGTTTATTTTTATGATTTTCATTTTCTGCAGAGCCATGATTTATGGTGACCCGGTAGCAGGATGGCCATCCACTATTTGTATTATTTCTTTCATTGGTGGTGTGCAGCTGTTATGTCTTGGTATTATGGGACAGTATATGAGCAAGATGTATATGGAAGTAAAGGACAGACCAAAGTATCTTGTGAAGGAAGAGTTTTAGTACATGAGTGAATTAATCAGTATTGTTGTGCCGGTTTATCAGGTAGAGCAGTTTATTGCAGAAACTATAGAATCTGTGCAGAAGCAAAGCTATCAGAATTGGGAGTTGATTCTTGTGGATGACTGTTCTAAGGATGAAAGCTGTACCATAATCGAACGTATGGCGGCAGAGGATTCCAGAATTTGTCTGATACGACAGGAAGCGAATCAGGGTGCAGCAGCTGCAAGAAATTGTGGCGTTCGTCATGCTAAGGGAAGGTTTTTGTGTTTTTTGGATTCAGATGATTTGTGGGAACCGGAAAAGCTTTCTGAGGAACTTGCTTTTATACAGGAAAAACAGATAGGTTTTGTTTTTACCGGATATGAATTTGCGGATGAACACGGAAATGGGCTTGGCAAGATTGTCAGAGTGCCAGAAGAGATTACGTACTCGGAAGCATTGAAGAATACAACAATTTTTACGTCTACTGTAATGTTCGACCGTAGACACATAAAAGATGAAGATATCTTTATGCCAACAATTGCCAGTGAAGATACTGCAACATGGTGGCATTTACTTAAAACTTATGGAAAAGCCTATGGGCTTGACAAGAATCTTGTGAAGTACCGAAGAAGTGCAAATACCTTGTCTTCCAATAAGCTGGAGGCAATTAGGCGAATCTGGAGGCTTTATCGTAAACAGGAGAAGCTTAATGTGTTTTATAGTATGTATTGCATGTTCTTTTGGGCATTACGTGCTGTGCTTCGTAGGGTATAATGAGAGAATTGGTTACTGGAACGAAGTGAACAGTAACTAGGATGGATATAGAGGTGAAAGAGTGAGACGCTTAGAATCTGTAAAAAGAATTATCGTATTGCAGCTTTCGTTGATAGGATTACTGGTACACACAGCTGCATATGTATATGTATGGCGTACCATATATAACGATATCATGCAGAGATATATGTGGAGAAACTTTACTGGAAGAGGTTTTTGGCTTTTGGCAGTAGTTTATTTACTTCTTCTGCTGTTTTTTTCGGCTACTTATGGTGGCTTGAAGATTGGATATTTGAAGCCTATGGATGTATATTTTTCGCAGGTTTTATCACTTCTGTTTGTGAATGTAATATCATATTTTCAGATATGTCTTCTTTCGTTGAGGCTGGTTACTGCATATCCATTGATCGTAATGACGGTGATGCAGTTTTTGTTTGCAGCGGTTTGGACCTTTATCTGCCAACGGTTTTATGCTCAGCTGTTTCCGCCAAGGAATTTGCTATTAATTAGTGGTGACAGACCAATCGAGAGTATCTTGCAGAAGTTTGAGAGCAGAAAGGACAAGTATAGTATTGTAAAGTGTGTACGTGAGGACGAGGGACAGCAGGCATTAGAGAAAGAGATTTTATGCCGATATGATGGTGTTATATTATGGGATATTAATACAGCGCTTCGTAATAAGCTGTTAAAGTTCTGTTATAGCAAGGACATTAGAGTGTACATGATGCCGAAGATTCCTGACATTATGATTCAGGGGTCTGCACAGCTGCATCTGTTTGATACGCCGATTCTGTTTACAAGAGAGTATTCTATGACTGTAGAGCAGAGATTTATTAAGCGTACGGTTGATATTGTTTGTTCCTTGATTTTGATTATCTTAAGTTCACCATTTATGCTGATTACAGCGATTCTGGTGAAATGTTATGATGGTGGTCCGGTGCTTTATAAGCAGGTTCGTTGCACCAGAAATATGCAGGAATTTAAGATTTTAAAGTTCCGTAGTATGCGTACGGATGCGGAAAAAGATGGTGTTGCCAGACTGGCTTCTAAAAATGACAGCAGAATTACACCTATCGGAAAGTTTATTCGAAAGGTCAGAATTGATGAGCTTCCTCAGTTATTTAACATTTTAAAGGGAGAGATGTCATTTATCGGTCCAAGACCGGAGAGACCGGAGATTATTAAGCAGTATCAGGAGGAGATGCCAGAATTTACTTTTAGAACTAAGGTGAAGGCTGGACTTGCGGGATATGCGCAGGTGTATGGAAAATACAATACAACTCCTTATGATAAGCTAAAATTAGATTTATTTTATATTGAGAATTATAGTATATGGCTTGATTTAAAGCTTATGCTTCTTACCTTGAAGATTTTGTTCCAACCGGATAGTACCGAAGGTGTGGAGGAAAATCAGATTACTGCGATGAAGGAAATCAGAAAAGAGGAGGAAGAGAAGTAATGCAGGCTTTTGGATCTAAGTATTGGCAGGAAGGAATTGACAGCAAAGCATTGCTTGTATGCTTCCTGCGAAAATTGCCATATTTGCTTCTGATGGGAGTGGCCGGTGCCGTTTTGGGCAGCGGTCTCTATTTGCTTATAGCGGTTATGACCTCAGAGGGTACGATGTATCAGGCAGAAACAGTATATTATATCGATTTTGCACCTGGCAGAATCGATGCTAAGGATTATTATAATGATTTTACATGGAATACCGTTATGGAAACGGATTGGATTTTAGGCAATACCATGGAAGTTCTAGGTTCTGGTTATGAAAGAAATGAAGTGGATGCAATGATAACAGCTGATATATTATCAGATGTCAGATATCTGACCATTACTGTGAAGGGAATGGATAAAGAGCGGGTAAGAGAAGTTAGTGAAACGACAAAGGAATCTCTTGAGAGCTTTGTAAACCGTGCGAAGAAGACAGAGGAAATTGACTCGATTGAACAGATACAAAATGATGGCGTACAACTGGTAATGGAACCGCTATTTACTTGGCGGGCGGCATTTTTGGGAGCTGTTTGTGGTGTTTTAGCAGGTGTTTTTTGGCTTTCAGCGTGCTTTTGCGTGGGAAGTCGCTATTATACGAAGCAGGAGCTTAGCAAAAGTTTGGGGATTCCTGTATTTGGATTGTTATATCAAGGTAGAAATGAAGTAAACGGTGTACAGGAAAAGGCGCTGTGTCTTTCCTTGCAGCATCATGTGGAGAAGGTTTCCAGTAAGAATCTAGTCATAATGAATGTTGTGGAGAATGGTGCTGCACAGCGGTGTAAGGATATTTTGACTTCATTTTATTCTGATGAAATGACAGATGTAGAAATTTGTGTTCAGAACTCTGCGATTCCGTCAAAAGAGAGTTATGACAGGATTCGTCAGACAGATGGTGTGATTCTTGCAATTCCATTTGCTAAGCCATGTAGAGAAGCGGCAATCGAGAAGCTGATGCAGTTAGAAAATCAGGACTGCAAGATACTTGGTGCAATTCTTGTTGATGTAGATAGAAAATGGATGAAGCTATATGGAGTACAGGAAAGGCGTGGTAATTAATATGAACTTACAGGTTCTTGTTTCTGGGGTGAGACAGGATGTTTCTACCATGGCAGAACGAATGCATCTGGAAAGTGATGCAATTATCATCAATCAAACAGATACCTTTGCATTTCAGGAGTATGAGCATGCAGGGAAAAAGATAAGTTGTTACAGCTTTGCAGAAAAGGGTGTAGGACTTAGCCGAAATAATGCTTTACTTCGTGCAACAGCTGATATTGTGCTGTTTTCTGATGAAGATATTATTTATGATTTAGGTTATGAAAAAAAGATTTTAGAAGAATTTGAAAAGCATCCGGAGGCAGATATGCTGCTGTTTAATATGCGTGTAGGGGAAGCGAGAGCAACCTATTATACCGAGCAGTTTCATCGGGTGCATATCTGGAATGCAGGACGTTACCCAACTTATTCCTTTGCGGTAAGAAGAGAAAAGCTGCATGCAGCGCATGTGACATTCTCACTGTTGTTTGGTGGAGGTGCCAAGTACAGCAATGGAGAAGATAGTTTGTTCTTAAAGGATTGCTTAAAATATGGCTTAAAAGTATATGCGGTTCCGGTTGAAATTGGTATGGAGAGAGAGCGAGAATCGACGTGGTTTAACGGATACCATGAAAAGTTTTTTGTGGACAGAGGTGTGCTATATCATTTTCTGTATGGAAAGCTTGCAATACCGATGGCGCTGAGATTTTTGCTGGCGCATGGTGATGTCATGTGCAGGGAGATTCCGAGGAAAGAAGCCTTTGGTATGATGAAACGCGGAATTCGTTCTGTGCGACATTTATAAAAAATAGGTGAAGGAGCATTTTATGTCAGCAGACATGTTGATTTCTATTGCCTTTTATATGTTGATTGTAATGGTAACAATACGTCTGGCAGGAAAAGTAAAGACGAAAGCATATGAACAAGCAGAAGATAGGATAAGTCAATATACAGCGGATGGATTTCGAACAAGAAGAAGTTTTCAAAACCGTTTATATCTAATAGGAATCTTTGGTATTCTTTTTCTTTGTTCGGCTTTGCGCTTTGATATAGGTAATGATTACAAACAATATACACAGACAGCACATGAAGCCTTTGTGGGTGGTTATGTAGTGACAGAGGCAGGCTTTAACTGGCTGGTCAGGATTCTGTATACCTTATCAGGTGGAGAATACTATGAGCTTGTATTTGCAGTATTTGCTTTTGTTACATTGATTCTTTTTTTGAAGGCATTTTATGAGCAAAGTGTAGATTTTGCATGGACTTATTTCCTGTTTATGACCTTGGGGTTGTATTTTCAAACTTATAATACCATGCGTTATTATTTAGCGTTGGCTATTGCACTGTATGCAATGCGCAATGTGTTAAATAGGGATTGGATTAAGTTTGTCTTTTGGATTTTGATTGCAGCACTATTTCATAAATCGGTGCTACTTACGATACCGGTGTATTGGATTGCTTCCTATACATGGAAGAAATGGATGATTTTTGTGGGACTTGCATTCAGTGCAGGGTGTTTTCTTGGAAAGAGCGTTGTCCTGAAAGTAGCATTGCTATTATATCCATCCTATGAAAATACTGTGTATTTAGAGGGAGGGACAAATCCGGTCAGTATTGTAAGAGGTTTGCTTGTGATTGGATTGTATCTCTGGTATCGAAAGAGGTATCTAGGAGAGAAAGAGGACAAGGAACTTGTGTTTTATGCGCAGCTGAATTTGCTTTCTGTTGTGGTATGTATATTCTTTTCTTTTTTACCGGTAGTAACACGAATTGCTTACTATTTTTCTGTGTCCCAGTTGTTGATGATTCCAAGAATCCTACATGGAATTACACAGGAGCATGTTCGTAAAAAAGTAACACTGATAGTTGCGATAACGTGTGTTGTTTTTTTCGTAATATTTCTTGCAGGGGCTGATAAGCCTGGTGTTGGACTGCTTCCATACAGAAGCTGGTTGTTTGAAACAGAGCGGTATTTATACAAATAAAAGGACGGAATGATATATTAGCAGTAAGAAATAATGTTTTGAGGTAAGAAATGAGTCAGGAAATAAAATACAGTATTTTGGTTGTCTGCTTAAATGCCGGACAGCGATTACTAGATACGATAGATAGTATTATAAGTCAGAAGTATCAGAACTATGAGATTATCATTAAGGATGGCGAATCACAGGATGGTTCCGTAGAATTGGTAAAGAGTCGTTATACGGAATATCTAAGCCGTATTCAGATCTATAGTCAAAGGGATTCAGGTATCTATGATGCGATGAATCAGGCGTGTACTTATGCCAAGGGTGATTACTATTTGTTTCTGAATACAGGAGACTCCTTTTATGATGAGTTTGTACTAGAAAAAATAACACTTGGTATCGTAGATAAACAAAAGGAATTGGGAAAATATCCGGATATTGTATATGGGAACATGTATCATAAGGCATTAGATAGCGTGATTTATGCTGCGCCGCAGATTAATGATTTTACATGCTATCGTAATGTGCCTTGTCATCAGACCTGTTTTTATCATAGAAATATGTTTGCAGAGAGAGGCTATAAGCCGGGCTATAATGTTCGTGCAGATTATGAGCATTTCTTGTGGTGCTATTATGAGAAAAAGGCAAGTATATTCTATTTGCCGGTTATGACAGCTTCTTATGAAGGAGGCGGTTATTCAGAGACAAAAGAGCATAGAAAGCAGTCGGCCGCACAGCATAAGGAGATTACGCAGCATTATATGGGAAAAGCAAAGGCATGGAAATATCGGTTGATTTTGTTGCTTACGTTAGCGCCGTTGCGCAGTGTATTGGCTGAGAATAAATATTTTTCGAATATCTATAATGGATTGAAAACCATGATATATAAATTACAGAATAAGGGTGACCAGGATAATAAAAGATAGTTATCCGTTGAGAGAAAGTGAGAGAGTTTTGGAGGGATATGGATGAAGGTTTTATGGTTATGTAATATTATGCTTCCATTTATAGCAAAAAGTCTGGGGCAAAGAATAGTGGTTAAGGAAGGCTGGTTGTCCGGACTTGCTTCTAAGCTTCTACAGAATAAGGATAATAATAACATAACACTAGCTATTTGTTTTCCTGCTTCGAAGGATTTGACATTTGCAGAGGGTGACGAGTCATTATTTATAAAGAATTCTGTAAAAGGGATCTCTTATTATGTGTTCCGCGAAGATACGGTGCATCCGGAAAATTATGATGCTTCGATGGAGGAAAGTCTTGGTGCTATTGTTAGGGATTTTGAGCCCGACCTTGTTCATATTTTTGGAACAGAATATCCACATACGCTTGCTATGGCAAGAGCTTTTGGAAGACCGGAACGTACTTTGATTGGTATTCAGGGATTATGTGGTGCCATAGCAGATGCTTATATGGCAGATTTACCTCTTTCTGTTCAGAAGAAAAAGACGTTTCGTGATATTCTGAAAAAGGATGGTTTATTGGAACAGCAGCAGAAGTTTGTGCAGCGTGGAGAGAATGAGAAAGCTGCCCTTGCCTTGACAGGGCATGTGACCGGAAGAACGGATTTTGACAGGGAAATGACCCGGAAGCTTGCACCACAGGCAAAATATCACTTTATGAATGAAACGCTTCGTGATGAGTTTTATCACGATAGTTGGAATATAGATAGAATACAACAGTATTCTCTTTTTGTGAGTCAGGGAAATTATCCGATTAAGGGACTGCATTATGTGCTGGATATGTTACCGGATATTATCGAGAAATATCCGGAGACAGTGGTTTATGTAGCAGGAGATGTGATTACAGCGAATAAGAGCTTAAAGGATAAGATTAAGATATCGGGCTATGGAAAATATCTTCTTGATATGATTCGTAAGAAAAAGCTTGAGGATCATGTAAAGTTCTTAGGAAGACTTAATTCGGATAAAATATGTGCGAGATATTTAAAAACACACGTTTTTTTATGCCCATCAGCCATTGAGAATTCTCCGAATTCTGTAGGTGAGGCAATGTTGCTAGGTGTTCCGGTTGTCAGTGCAGATGTCGGAGGCGTTCATAATCTTTTAACACATAACCGGGATGGCATTTTGTATGATAAGGATAAGCCACAGCAAATGAAGGAAGCAATTCTACGCATTTTTGAGGATGATAAGCTGGCAATGAGTTTATCATCGAATGCTCGTGCCCATGCACAGAAAACGCATGACGGCGAGGCAAATTACCGCAGATTATTGGAGATTTATCATGACATTAACCATAGTATCTAATTATATTAATCATCATCAGATTCCACTGGCAAAGGAGTTATATCAAAAGCTAGGCAGTGACTTTGCTTTTATCCAGACAGAACCAATGGAAGAGGACAGAGTGAAGATGGGATGGGGAAGCGAGCTTTCCAATCTACCCTATCTTAAACTGTATTATGAAGAACCGGAAGCCTGTGCGAAGCTTGTGATGGATAGTGATATCGTAATCTTTGGCGGGGTAGAAGATGAGAGTTATATTAAGCCTAGATTACAGGCGGGGAAGATTGTGATTCGTTCCAGTGAGAGATTATATCGTGAGGGACAGTGGAAAGCAGTTTCTCCCCGAGGATTAAAAAAGAAGCATGAGGATCATACACAATACCGTGATAAGCCGGTTTATCTGTTATGCCATGGTGCTTATGTGGCTTCTGATTTTGAAATAATTAGGGCTTATCCAGAGAAGAAGTTTCAATGGGGCTATTTCCCTGAGGTAAAGGAGTATAATCTGGATTCTTTATTTTTCCGTAAGCTTCATTTGGATGAAAGGGGTAAACATCAGGTAAGAATTTTATGGGCAGGTCGCTTTTTGAAACTAAAGCATCCGGAATATGCAATAAAAATCGCTTGTTATTTAAAGAGAAAAGGGATTTCTTTTCAGCTTGATATGGTAGGCGGTGGAGAGCTTGATGATAAGCTTCATTCCATGGTAGAAAAAAATGCTTTGCAGGAACAGGTGATTTTTCATGGCTTTCAGCCTCCTAAGAATGTAAGACGTTTTATGGAAGAGGCAGATATTTTTCTCTTTACCAGTGATTATCTGGAGGGCTGGGGAGCTGTATTAAATGAAGCAATGAATAGTGCATGTGCAGTAGTAGCAGGGCATGGTATCGGCGCTGTACCGTTTCTGGTAAGGCATGAGTATAATGGTCTGGTGTATAAAACAGGAAAATATAAGGAATTCCAAGAGCTGGTTGAGAGACTTGTGGAGAATGAAGCACTGTGCAAAGAGCTTGGACTTCATGCATATGAAACTATGACGATGACCTGGAATCCTAAGGAGGCTGCAAGGCGTTTGTATGAGTTCTGTGAAGGACTTATGCATGGAAAAATGGTAATACAGGAAGAAGGACCATTAAGCATAGCGCCTGTTATCAAACCAAGAGCAGGATATGAATATACCAGAAAGTATAATGATTTGTAATATAGGAGCACTTTTTATGAAGCAGTCAAAAAAGACAAAGAGCAGAATTTATGTCTGCCATACTTTTTATCATGTATATGTGGCTATTCTAAAGGAAATGAAGCTGCAAAGGGAAGATATGAATTATAAAAAGGGTGATATTGCATTAAGTGAGATATCAACGAAATTTGAGAATCTGGGAGAAAGACTAGAGAAGACAGGTATCTTTCATGAGGTGTTAAAGCTAGATGAGAAGCATGAGAACTTTTTCCCGGAGCTTGCGAAATATCGTCAGAACTATAGTAATATTCTAAAGCATATGGTGAATCGTATGATTTTTACGAAACGTCTTCCAAAGTGCGAGGAGCCGTATATTACCATTGATTTTAAGGCATATCAGGATATTTATGTTTTTTGTGACAGTGATCCGATTGGTTATTATCTGAATTATAAAAAGATTTATTATCATGCCGTTGAGGATGGACTTGACTGTTTGAAGAACCTTGATGATGCTTATGTTGCAAATCATGGTCATTTTAAGCTTAAGGCATGGTTTTCCAGACATAATTTGATTTTTATTATGAATGGCTGGGGCAAGTATTGTCTTGATATGGAGATTAACGACAGAAGTGTTGTGCCAACGGATTGTCCAAGATTTGTGGAAGTCCCAAGAAAGCCGCTAGAGCAGGCACTGTCCAGTGAACAGAAGAAAAAAATGATTCAGGCCTTTATTGAGGATGCGGATACTTTGCTAGAGCAAATGAAACCAAAGGAAGAGGGAGAAGAATTTGCGATGTTTCTGACCGAGCCGCATCCGGTAGATGAGGAAGCAAGGAAAAGAGTATGTCTTGATATTATTTCGCAGTATTGCCAAGGGTATCGGGTATTGATAAAACCTCATCCACGAGATATGATAGATTATGTAAACCTTTGTCCCGATTGTGTGGTACTTCGTGGAAGATTTCCAATTGAGGTGCTGAATATGTTTGAAGGACTTCGCGTGAAGAAAGCAATTTCTATCCTTACTACTGCCATGAATTCTGTGGATTTTGTGGAGGAAAAGATTAATCTTGGTGCAAGCTTCTGGGATGCGTATGAGGATCCGGAGAAGCATGCCTTTAATAAAAAGGCCGGTTTGTCACTGGCAAATGAGCATAAAGTATTGGAGTAATAGTAGCATGTTAAAAATCTTAAAGAAAATAAACGTCTTAATGGATAAAAAGCAGAAGAAGTCAATGTTGGGGTTGTTATGCATGATGGTCATAGCTGCTTTTTTGGAAACAGTAACTGTTTTGATGGTTATGAATGTAGTACAGTTGATAGTCGATCCTGCAACATTAGAGCAGGGAGATACCTATAAAATGATTTGTAAGATATTGAATCTGAATGGAACTGTTCAGTTTTCGGTTCTTGCTATTTTGTTTTTGATTTTTCTTTATATATCGAAAAGTGCATTTCAGTTTATTATGCAGAGAAGCCTGTACCGCTTTGTATATTCCAATCAGTTTAAGACGGCAGCGAATCTGATGAAGAACTTTGTAAAGAGAGATTATGAATATTATTTAAATGCAGAGACTTCCGTGATACAGAGAAGTATTACAGCGGATGTCAGCAATATGTATGCACTGATTCAGTCTGTTTTGCAGATTGCATCCGAAGTGGTAGTAGCGTTATTCCTTGTAGTTGCTCTTGCTATGAAGGATCCTGTGATGACCATTATTATCGGTGTACTGTTAGTAGTGACTTTGGTTGTGATTAAGAGTATTATTAAGCCAATCATGAACCGAACAGGAAAAGAGAATCAGGACTATGGTGCCAGCATGTTTTCATGTATTGCACAGACGATTCAAGGTATCAAGGATATTAAGGTAGCAGGTAAGGAACAGTATTTTATTAATGAATATTGTAAGGTTGGAGAGGGCTATGTAAAGGCAATGGAGCGTTTTAGTCTTTTCAATAATACACCAAAGCTGTTAATTGAGACGGTTTGTATGGCTGGTCTGCTTGGCTATATTATGGTACTTATCGTGACGGGTTCTAATGTGTCCGGTATGATTTCCTTATTTGCAGCATTTGGTATTGCGGCAATGCGTCTGTTACCGGCAGCCAGCAGAATTAATAATCAGATGACAAGTATGGCATTTAATGAGCCATTTTTCTTCAATGTAAGTGATAATCTTGTAGAAGAAACAAATGAGGAGAATACCGATATTTCTTATGCGGTAGTAGCAAAGGAAAAGTTGCCTGTTATGAAGGCAGTTCATTTAGAAGATATTACTTATCACTATCCGAATTCAGACAAACTGATTTTCAATCATGCAAGTGTATCATTTCCGATTGGTAAGTCTATTGGTGTGGTAGGTGCCAGCGGCGCAGGAAAAACGACAATTATTGATATTTTATTAGGCTTATTGAAGCTGCAGACTGGTAAGGTTAAGGCGGATGATGTGGATATTCAGGAGCATTACAGGGAATGGCTTGCAAATGTTGGTTATATACCTCAGATGATTTTCTTATTGGATGCAGATATCAGAAAGAATGTTGCTTTTGGTGTACCGGAGGAAGAAATTGATGAGGAAAGACTCTGGTATGCATTAAAAGAAGCACAGTTGGATGATTTTGTAAAGACTTTACCAGAAGGCGTAAATACAGGTATTGGTGAGCGTGGTATTCGTCTGTCTGGTGGGCAGAGACAGCGTATTGGTATTGCCAGAGCATTGTATAATGATCCGGAGGTATTAATCCTGGATGAGGCAACCTCCGCGCTAGATAATGATACCGAAGCTGCGATTATGGATTCTATTAATCGCCTGCATGGTAAGAAGACATTGATTATCATTGCACACAGATTGCAGACGATTGAAAAATGTGACATGGTATTTCGAGTTGAAGATGGAGCGATTGTTAAGGAGCGTTAATGTGAAAAATCCTTAGACGGGAAAATTTGCAGTATTATGGAAGGGCTTGGGTTAATGTTATGAAGCTTAGTATTGTGGTTCCTGTGCATAATATGGCGGCAGGCAATAAATTGCGTTTCTGTCTGGATTCGTTAGTGAATCAGACGATTTCCGATTATGAAATCATTGCGGTTGATGATGCTTCAACCGATGAATCTTTTGAAATATTGAAGGAATATGAGTCAAAATATCCTTGGAAATTCAAAGCATTGCAGTCCTATGAGAACAGAAAACAGGGCGGAGCAAGAAATATGGGTATGGAAGTAGCAAGCGGAACATGGCTTGGCTTTGTGGATTCAGACGACTGGGTAGCGCCAGATATGTATGAAAAGCTGGTGCACAAGGCAGAGGAAACCGGAGCAGATGTTGTTGGTTGTGATTATCACATGACAACGGAACAGAGTATGAAGATTGGTAAGATTATGCCTAATAATACTCGTGAACAGACCGGAATCATGAATATTGAAAAAGGTAAGCTTCTAGTGATGAATCCGGGAAGCATGGTAATCAAGATTTATTTAAAATCTGTCATTGATGAGAATCATTTGCGTTTTCCGGAAAAGACCTTTTATGAGGATAATTGTGCGTCTCCTATCTGGATGCTGCATTTCACCCATTTTGAGAAGGTGGAAGAACCACTGTATTACTATTATCAGCATGATGCCTCTACTGTTCATGCAATCAGCATAGAAAAATGTGAGGCAAGACTTCTGATGGGCAAAAAGCTGATTGAAGAAGCTCGTAAATATGGCTTTTACAAGATGTATCGTAAGGAATTTGAATTTGCATTTACAAAGCTGTATTACATGAATACGTTATATACCTATATGCTCGGATTTAAGCATCCAAAGCTTGATTTTCTGAAGCTGATAGCTAAGGGAATGACGGAAGAATTCCCTGATTTTCAGGATAATCCTTATTATCAGCAGGAATATGATGAGGAGCAGAAGAAGATGGCGGCATTACATATTAAATCGCCGTTCATGTTTTTGATTTACTTTAAGCTGCTGTATGGCTATCGAAAGCTTGCGGGTAAGACAAAATAGAATAGTATAAAGTTATTTGTGCAATACTATTTTTGACGTTTTATG
The DNA here is from genome assembly GCA_017440575.1 of Lachnospiraceae bacterium. Classification (GTDB taxonomy): domain Bacteria; phylum Bacillota; class Clostridia; order Lachnospirales; family Lachnospiraceae; genus COE1. The sequence goes on from JAFSGY010000028.1 coordinate 85,398, forward strand.
TAGTTTGTGATAAAATGAGTTGTTATATGTGACTATGAAGGTATGGAATAGTTAGTGTTTATTGAAATAGAGAAAAGAAAACAGCTTTTACGGAGGAAAGAAAGATGTTAAATAATAAAACAATATTGATTACAGGTGGAACCGGTTCTTTTGGAAAGTGCTTTACCAAGTATGTTTTGAAGAACTACAATCCAAAGAAGATTATTATCTACTCCAGAGATGAATTCAAGCAGTGGATGATGGCAAGTGAATTTGAAGAGTATAAGGACAAGCTTCGATTCTTTATCGGTGATGTAAGAGACTATGAGCGTATGAAGAGAGCATTTGAAGGTGTAGATTATGTCATTCACGCAGCAGCTATGAAGCAGGTTCCTGCTTGTGAATACAATCCAAATGAAGCAATCAAGACAAATGTTGTCGGTGCGCAGAATGTCATCGATGCGTCTTTGAATACAGGTGTTAAGAAGGTTGTTGCATTGTCTACTGATAAGGCAGTTAATCCGGTAAATCTTTATGGCGGAACTAAGCTTGTATCAGACAAGCTCTTTATCGCAGCCAATGCATATTGTGGAGATAAGGAGCTTAGTTTCTCTATCGTTAGATACGGTAATGTAGCAGGAAGTCGTGGTTCTATTATTCCTTTATTTAACAAGTTAATCAAAGAAGGAGCAACAGAGCTTCCTATTACAGATTATCGTATGACACGCTTCTGGATTAGCTTAGAGGAAGGCGTTAAGCTTGTAATCAAGGCATTAGAAGAAGCAAAGGGTGGAGAGACTTTTATAAGTAAGATTCCATCCTTCAAGATTACTGACCTTGCAGAGGCAATGGCACCAGGCATGAAGACAAAGGAAATCGGTATTCGTCCGGGTGAGAAGCTTCATGAGGTAATGGTTACTGTGGAAGATTCTATGACTACTTTTGAGTATGATAAGCACTATATTATCTATCCACAGATGTTCTGGCAGAATTCGAAGCGCCCGAATCCAAGTGGTAAAAAGGTTGAGGATGAGTTCTATTATTCATCCGGCAATAACACAGAGTGGCTTAGTGTAGAGCAGATCAGAGAACTGTTAAAGGATGTTGATTTGGAGAAATAAAATCGCAAATTCCATAAACGGAAGAATTTGCGATTGGTAAGTTTGCAGAGCAGCAAACTTACAGGTCGTGGAAAGGTAAAGTTTTGATATGAATAAACCAGCAATTGCCGGAGGTACTCCGGTTCGAGATACAAAGATTTTCTATGGACATCAGCATATTGATGAAGCAGATATAAAGGCAGTTACAGAGGTTCTTACCAGTGGCGATGACCTTACCTGTGGACCAAGAATTGCAGGGCTTGAGAAAAAGCTTTGTGAGCTGACAGGTGCAAAATATGCCGTAGTGTGCAGCAATGGTACAGCTGCATTACATATTGCGGCTATGGCGGCAGGTGTTTCCGAAGGTGATGAGTTGATTACGACTCCGATTACGTTTGCAGCTTCTGCGAATTGTGGGTTGTATTGTGGTGCAAAGCCTGTATTTGCAGATATCAATCCGAACACCTATAACATTGATCCTAAGAGTGTACAAGAGAAGATTACCGATAAGACGAAGGCTGTTGTAGCAGTAGATTTTACCGGACAGGCGGTAGAGCTTGATGAGCTTCTTGCTATGTGCCACGAAAAAGGCATTACTTTGATTGAAGATGGCGCACATTCCATTGGTACAAAGTACAAGGATAAAATGGTTGGAAGTATAGCAGATATGACAACCTTTAGCTTTCATCCGGTAAAAACAGTAACCGGTGGTGAGGGTGGAGCGGTTCTTACCAATAGTGAAGAGTTGTATCAAAAGCTTTTGCTTTATCGTGCACATGGTATTACAAGAGTGCAAAGTCTGTTAGAGCGTGAACCACATGGCCCATGGTACTATGAGCAAATTGATTTAGGTTATAATTATAGATTAACAGACATCCAGTGTGCATTGATTATGAGTCAGCTGGATAAGCTTGCCAAGTTCAGTGCAAGAAGAAAAGAAATTGTAGCAAGATATAATCAGGCATTTTTAGAGATTCCTGAACTGTTTGTACAGCAGGAAATTCCTGAGTCTGACACAACGAGACATTTATATATCTTAAGAATCAGACCGGAAAAGCTAAGCATTGACAGAAAGGGATTTTTTGAAGCGTTAGCGGCAGAAAATATCTGTTGTAATGTACACTATATTCCTGTTTATTATCATCCATATTATGAGAAGCTGGGCTATAAAAAAGGAATCTGTCCGAATGCAGAAAAACTGTATGATGAAATGTTAAGTCTTCCATTGTACTATGATATGACAGATCAGGATGTAGAGGATGTTATTTGTGCAGTGAAAAAGATAGCAGCGTATTATCATAAATAGAATGAATAAAGCCCGGAGGGAAATGCCCACGGGCTTTTTTGCCATGTATTATGATAGGAATAGACACATGCCTATGTAAAGGTAGAAGTTGCGTATGCAACAAGTAAGTAATAATAAGAATAAAACGGGGGAAATGATATGAAAAGTGTAGCAATTATTACCGCCAGAGGCGGAAGTAAGAGAATTCCAAGAAAGAATATCAAGCCGTTTCTAGGAAAACCAATTATAGAATATAGTATTGAAGCAGCACTACAATCAGATATGTTTCATGAGGTTATGGTTTCAACAGACGATGAGGAAATCGCACAGGTGGCAAAAAAGGCCGGTGCACAGGTACCTTTTTTTAGAAGCGAAGAAACGGCAAATGATTATGCCACAACAGCGGAAGTATTAGAAGAGGTGATTGCATCCTATGACAGAATTGGGAAGCATTTTGACCAGATATGTTGTATTTACCCGACAGCTCCGTTTGTAACATCAAATGCCATAAAAACAGCTATGATGCTGTTGGAGCAGGAGAAGGCAGATGCCTGTATTCCGGTTGTAAGGTTTTCTTTCCCACCGCAGCGTTGTGTGATTATCAAGGAAAATCGTTTGGCTCCGAAATGGCCGGAAAATATGAAGAAACGTTCGCAGGATTTAGAACCTTTTTATCATGATTGTGGGCAGTTCTATTGTCTGAATACCAAGAGCTTTTTAGAGCAAAAGGCAATTTGGATGAAAAATGTAGTTCCGTTTGTGCAAGACGAGAGTAATGTGCAGGATATTGATACCATTGAGGACTGGAAGATTGCAGAAATGAAGTATAAGATTTTGAGGAATCTATAATATTGTATTTCTGTGTTTGTTGCGAAAGCCGCTGTAAGGTTTACGGATTTGGGAAAGGTAAGGTTAAGTAAATGGAGAATACAAAGTATATAGAAGTGAATGGCAGAAGAATCGGAGATGGCTATCCTGCCTATATCATTGCAGAGATGTCAGGGAATCATGCCGGAAGCATCGAGCATGCCAAGGAGATTATCCATGCGGCCAAGGAAATCGGTGCTGATTGTATCAAGATTCAGACTTATACACCGGATACCATGACCATTGATTGTCATAATGAATATTTCAATATTTCCGAGGGTACCTGGGAGGGAGAGAATCTCTATGGTTTATATCAGAAGGCATATACTCCTTGGGAATGGCAGAAGGAGCTTCGTGATGAAGCAAAAAAGGTTGGTATTGATTTTCTCTCTACACCTTTTGACAAGACTTCAGTAGATTTTTTGGAAGAGCTGGAAATGCCTTTTTATAAGATTGCCTCTTTTGAACTTGTAGATATTCCTTTATTGGAGTATATTGCTTCCAAGGGCAAACCAATTATTATGTCAACCGGAATGGGAACCTTAGAAGAGATTCAAGAAGCGATAGAAGCGATTTACAGTCAAGGCAACCATCAGCTTGCGATTATGAAATGTTCCAGTGCTTATCCGGCAAAGGTAGAAGAAATGAATCTTGGAACAATCGTGGATATGAAGCGACGTTTTGGTATACCGGTAGGGCTTTCTGACCATTCCCTAGGCTATTTTAGTGCGGCAACTGCGGTAGCAATGGGCGCAACCATTATCGAGAAGCATTTCTGTGTTAGCAGAGAGATTAAGAATCCGGATTCTTCTTTCTCTATGGAACCACAGGAATTTAAGGAAATGATTGCACAGGTTCGAGAGGTGGAAAAGGCAAAGGGTGTTGCAACCTATGGTGTGTCTAAGCAGGAGGAATCCAATGCATGCTTCCGTCGTTCCCTATTCGTAGTAAAGGACATTGCTGAGGGGGAAGCACTGACATCGGAGAATATCAGAAGCATTCGTCCTGCATATGGTATGAAGCCGAAGTTTTACAAAGAAGTTTTAGGAAAGACGGTAAATAAGGAATTAAAAGCAGGAACACCTTTACGTATGGAGGATTTGCAATGAGATTAATGTTACGTGAGGTAACAGGAAAAGATATAGACCTATTATTTCAATGGGCAAATGACCCGGAAACACGGCAGAATGCGTTTCATACCGAACAGATACCGTATGACACACATCGGACATGGTTTGTGAAGATGTTAGCAGACAGAGATGTTCTGAAATATATTTTATGCAATATTACGAATACAGGAGAAATGCAGGATATTGGACAGATTCGCTTATCCATTGAGGATGGAGAGGCTTTGATTGATTATAGTATAGATTCGGAAAAACGTGGTCAGGGCTTTGGAACACGAATGATTCTGATGGCAGAGGAGAAGCTTCGGGAAGTAAGGGCAGATGTAACTTATTGTAAGGGACAGGTAAAGAAAATGAATATTGCATCAGCAAAGGCATTTGAAAAGTGTGGCTATGATGTGGAAGAGAGAGAGCAATATCTGGAATTTGTAAAAAGAATTAGGAGCTAGAAAGGATATAGTGATTAGGCATGAAGATTATTGTTGCAACGATTAAATCCTGGAATATAGAAAGGGCAAGAGCATTACAGGAAAAGTATGCAGGAGTTCATGAAATCGTAGTGTATACGAAAAAGGAAGAGTTTACACCGGAAGCAGTGAGTGAATTTGCACCGGATTATATTTTGATGCCGCACTGGTCATACATTCTTTCTGATGAGATTACGAAGAACTGGAATTGTGTTGTTTTTCATATGACTGATTTGCCTTATGGAAGAGGCGGAAGTCCATTACAGAATCTGATTGTAAGAGGGCATAAGGAAACCATGATATCAGCTATAAAGGTGACAGAGAAACTTGATGGCGGACCTGTTTATATGAAAAAGCCATTATCCTTGGCGGGTTCTGCACAGGAAATTTTCGTTCGTTGCTCTGATATTATTTTCAATGAAATGATACCGATTTTTTTAGAAAAGTGTTTAGAACCTGTGGAACAAAAAGGCGAGCCGGTTGTTTTTAAACGTAGAACAGAAAAAGATGGTGAGATAACATCTGATATGAAAATAGAGAAAATCTATGATTATATCAGAATGTTAGATGCAGAAGGGTATCCAAGGGCGTTTATGGACTTCGGTGAATATCGTTTATGTTTTGAAAATGCTTCCTTATCGGAGAACGGTGAGTCCGTTGAGGCAAGGGTAGTATTTAGAAAACGTAGTGAATCATAGGGATAAAGAGAGATAAGGATTATTTATCTGTTAGGCATGTAGATATTAGAAAGGCGTGGATGTTTTCATGAGAACAGTATTAGTAGTAGCTGCACATCCGGATGATGAAATTCTGGGTGTAGGAGGAACAGCAGCAAAGCATGCAGCATGTGGTGATGAAGTATATGCGATTATTTTAGGAGAGGGACAGACCTCGCGTGGTGAGAAAAGAGAGGATATCAGTCAGGATGTGGTAAAGGAACTGCACCAGAATACCATGGAAAGTGCAAAAGCCATTGGGTATAAGGATGTTTTCTTTGCTGATTTCCCTGACAACCGCTTTGATGAGGTGGATTTATTGGATATCGTGAAGGAAGTGGAGAAAAAGGTTCGAGAACTTCGTCCGGAGATTATTTATACTCATTATAGTGGTGATCTTAATATTGATCACCAGTACACAGCAAGAGCGGTACTGACAGCAACACGTCCGATTGGCAAAGACTATCCTGTAAAGGAAATCTATGCCTTTGAAACACTTTCATCCACAGAATGGAATTTTGATTATAGTGGACAACCTGCCTTTTGCCCGAATGTTTATGTGGATATCACAGAATATTACGAAAAGAAGGAAGCGGCGATGAACTGTTATGTATCAGAGCTGTGTGAATTTCCGCATCCACGTTCCTTAGAGGGAATGGATGTGTTGGCTAAGATGCGTGGAATGACTGTGGGAATGCAACGTGCAGAAGCTTTTATGCTAATTCGGAAGATTGGATAAGAGGTCAAAAGATGTTTATTATACGTGCAGATGGTAATTCTGTGATAGGGATGGGACATGTAATGCGTTGCCTGTCTATTGCGGATGCAGTAAAAGCAAAGGGGACAGCTCCTATATTTGTAACGGCTTGTGAAGAATGTATTCCTATGATAGAGCAGAGAGGTTTTCGGACAAGATTGCTTACAACAGATTATAGGGATATGATTTCAGAACTTCCAGAGCTTGAGAAGGTTCTGAATGAAGAAGATGAAAAAATAAAAAAACATGTGATATTGGTTGATAGCTATCAGGTAAGCGAAGCATATTACAGAGAACTTGGTAAGCTGGCATATGTAGCATGCTTAGAGGATATGGGACAGCCTTATCCTGTTGATTTGTTGATTAATTATAATATTTATGGAGAAAAGCTTACCTCGCAATATGAGGCGGATAATGAAAATAAGCCGAAAAAGACTCTTTTGGGGGTATCATATATGCCCCTTAGACAGGAGTTTTTGAGTGACATTGATTACAAATTGAGAGAAAAAGTAACAGATGTTATGATTACAACTGGTGGGAGTGACCCATTTTTTGCATCAAAAGCGTTTACAGATGCATTTCTTGCAGACAAGATGATGCAGGAAGAAAATATCAGATACCATATTATCAGTGGACCTTTTAATAGTCATGTAGCAGAGTTGAAGGAGATGTATGGGAAGCATGCAAATGTAACCATCTATGAAAATGTGAAGAGCATGAAGGAAATTATGCGCAAGTGTGATGTAGTTCTGACTGCGACTGGAAGTACCATTTATGAAGTGAGTGCTCTTGGTGTTCCAATGCTCGTATTCTATTTTGCAGAGAATCAGAGACAGGGTGCAGAAGAAATAGAACGAAGAACGAACGTTATTAATTGTGGAGATTTTTCGAAAGAATCTATCAAGGTAGTTAACAAAGCAGTGAAAATGCTACAAAGGTGTGTTTTAGATAAAAGCTATCGTGAGCAATTAAACTGGGATGAGAAGAAACTGGTTGATGGCAAGGGATCAGTAAGAATAGCGGAGGCTATTTTAAAAGAGATATAGATTATAAATTTGATATGAAAGAAAACATGCATAGCCAAGGAATCAGATAATGTGAAAGGAGATAGCATCATCCATGAAAAAAGAACGGGTAAAAAACTACGAAATACTGAGAATTCTTGCCATGCTGATGATTGTCTGCCTACATTATCTGAGTAAAGGCGGAGCACTTGCAAGTCCGGCAGGAGAGCTTACCGATTCCGGCTATGCAGCATGGCTGATAGAAGCTTTATGTTTGTCAGCAGTGAATGTTTATGTTCTTATAAGTGGTTATTTTGGAATTGGAGAGAGAGAAGCAACTGAAAAATTAGTTAAAATAGAATTGCAGGATATTTTAAAGAGAACTATTCGTATCTATTTGCAGGTATGGTTTTACTCTGTTGTAATCGGCGTAATATTCCTGATAACCGGTTTGCAGGAGTTTGACATCTATACTGTATTCATGTTTGTATTTCCGTTATCCACAGAGCACTATTGGTTTGCAACTGCTTATCTATTACTAACGCTTTTTATGCCATTTTTAAATGCTGGATTTGATAGGATGGAGAAACGTGCTATACAAGGAGTGCTTGTGTGTATGCTTGCAGTATTTTCGGTGGCAAAGACTATTCTTCCAATGCAGCTTCCATGGGATCATAAGGGATATGATGCATTTTGGTTTGTATTTTTATATCTGACAGGTGCTTATATCAGAAGATATGGTGTTAAGTGGATTACCAACCGTACAAGGGCTGTGGTGTTGTATATAGGCGCTACATGTATTGTTTTTGCAAGTATGCTAGTCATACGTTTTCTATATCTGAAAACAGGAAGCTTAGAAGATTTTATTAGTTATGGCTATTCTTATAATTTCCTTTTCTGTTATTTGGCATCGATTGGTTTGTTTCTTGCGTTTCAGCCCAAGAGAGAAGAACAGCAGAAACAATGTGGCTCGATATTACAGACAATTTCCAGTGCTACCTTTGGTGTGTATCTGATTCATGAACATGTGAATCTGCGTTATGTATGGCCAACATGGTTTCATAGTGCGGAATTTGCAACGAAGCCAATACCAATATTTCTACTACACATGGTGGGAACGGTAGTGGTAGTATATTTGGGATGTACAGTAATTGAAATGCTAAGAAATAAGATTATGAGATGGAAATGAATACCTTAGTGAAAGGCATGAAACAATGATACAACAAGCAATAGAAACAAAACGAGAAAAAATAACAAATGCTATATTAATGCTGATTCTCCTTGTCTATCCACTCAGAAAGGTTGGAATTGGTCTGGATATGATGGATGCAGGCTATGCTTTAGGGAATTATCGTTTCTTTGATACGATGAATGAAAACTGGAAGATAGCTACATACCTTGCAAATGTGCTAGGTGTATTGCTGTCCAAGCTTCCATGTGGAGATACCTGGATTGGTATGAATGTATATACTAGTCTGTTGATTGGAATAATAGCAGTTGTTGCTTATTATTCCCTTGTAAGAGAAAAGATTGTAAACAAGTGGATTGCGTTTCTTGGTGAGCTTGTTGCATTATCATTATGCTGGGCACCTAGTGTAATTTTGTATCATTATTTAGGCTATATTTTAATGACGGCAGCTGTTATTCTATTATATAAGGCATTAGCAGAGGAAAGGAAAACATACTTAATTATATCGGGCGTTATTTTAGGGGCGGCTGTTGCAGTACGAATGCCGAATATTACTTATATGGCTCTGATTATTCCAGTATGGTACGATGCGTGGTTGAATCGTAATGAGGAACAGAATAAGAAGTGGTTCACTTCTTTGCTGCAACAGACAGGCTACTGTGTGGCAGGCTATGCAGTAGGACTGTTGATTCCAATTGGTTATATCAGTATTCGATATGGTATAGAAGCCTATCCCAATATGATAGCATCCTTATTTGATATGACAGACACGGCAACGGATTATAAGCCGACTTCTATGATTACGGCCATGTTTGAGGATTATATTGCGTATAGTGTATGGCTTGGTGTTTTTGTTGTATATTTTCTGGCAGGACTTGTTTTGATGCGCATATTAAAAGGACGTTTGGAACGTGTGAAAAAGGTTCTCTATATAGTAGGGTATTTTGTGCTGCTTCGCCTCTGTTATGGAAGAGGTATGTTTGATTTTAACTACACAGCATATTTTTCCATGTACAAATGGGTTACGGTGTTTCTGCTAGTTGCTATTTTGCTTTGTATCTGGCTGATTATTAGTAAGAAAGCAGAAAAGGAGCAAAAGCTGTGGGCGGTTTTTTTACTTGTGATGATTTTTGTAACGCCTCTTGGTAGTAACAATGGTTTATACCCGATTATTAATAATATGTTTTTGGTTGTGCCACTTACCATGGGAATGTTATGGTATTATGTAAGTAAGAAATGGAATGTCCACAATACAGACAGCGCTATGACGCCTTTTGTGGTAAAAAGTATGGCAATTTTTATCTGTTTGTGTGTGTCAGTTCAGTCGATTTTGTTCGGTATGGTCTTTGTGTTTCATGATCCTTCTGAAGGCTTGTTTGATTATACCAAATCCAATATCACTGGTTCACAATCCACAAAGGGAGTGCGCACAACTGTGGATAAAGCATCTGAATTAGACATGCTTGGTGGATATCTACAAGAAAATGATTTATTACAAAAAGAAGTTATTTTATATGGTGATATTCCGGCGATCGCTTATATCTTTGATTTAAAACCAGCAGTCTACACGACCTGGGCAGATTTGGATTCTAATTCCTTGGAGCAGTTGGAAACAGAGCTTGCAAGCCGGGAAGTAAGAGAGAAAGAGCCGATTGTTATTATGAGTGCAGAAGCCGCTACACGTATAGTAGAACAATCAGAGAGAGAAGCAGATAGAAAGTTAGCTGCTATTTATCATTATCTAACAGAAATGGAGTATGACAATACCTATACTTCTGCGCAGTTTTATGTATATGAAGCGCCATAGCTTAGCGCTTCACGTATTGCCAAACGGTTTAAAAGTGTGTAATATAAAAACAAAGTTTAGTATAAGAAAACAATGGGAGTCTTAACTATGATAAATTTTAATGTTCCTCCTTTTACCGGGAGAGAAATGGATTATATACGACAGGCTGTAGAGAATCAGAAAATCTGCGGTGATGGAGAATTTACAAAAAAGTGTAATGAATGGATAGAACAGAAAACAGGAACGGCAAAGTGTCTGTTAACAACTTCTTGTACTCATGCAACTGAGCTTACAGCATTGTTGGCAGATATTAAGGAAGGCGATGAGGTAATCATGCCATCCTATACCTTTGTATCAACCGCCGATGCATTTGTGCTTCGTGGTGCAAAGGTAGTCTTTGTGGATATCAGACCGGATACCATGAATATTGATGAGACCTTGATAGAAGATGCGATTACCGAACGAACCAGAGCTATTGTACCGGTTCATTATGCGGGGGTTTCCTGTGAAATGGATACGATTATGGATATTGCAAAGCGTCATAATCTACTTGTCATTGAGGATGCTGCGCAGGGAATTATGGCAAGCTATAAGGGCAAGGCACTTGGTGCAATCGGAGACATGGGCTGCTTTTCTTTCCATGAGACCAAGAATTTTAGTATGGGTGAAGGCGGAGCGCTTCTTTTACAAGATGAAAAATACATTGAAAATGCAGAAATATTCCGTGAAAAGGGAACAGACCGTTCTAAGTATTTCCGCGGTCAGGTAGATAAATACAGATGGATGAACTATGGTTCTTCTTATCTGCCAAGTGATATGAATGCTGCGTATTTATGGGCACAGCTGGAACTGGCGGATGAGATTACGAATGCGAGACTTGCCAGATGGAATCAGTATAATGAGCTGTTACAGCCATTGCAGGAGCGTGGAATTTTAGAGCTTCCGACGATTCCGGAGGGCTGTGTGCATAATGCCCATATGTATTATGCGAAGGCTAAGGATTTGAAGGAAAGAACTGAGCTGATTGATTTTCTAAAGGAAGAAAATGGTGTGCATGCAGTATTTCATTATGTGCCGCTTCATTCTGCTCCGGCAGGAATCAAGTTTGGCAGATTCCATGGAGAGGACAAGTATACTACAAAGGAAAGCGAACGATTATTCAGACTTCCTATGTTTTATGCTTTAACAGAAGAGGAAGTTAACTATATTGTAAGTAAAGTGAAGGAGTTCTACCACGTATGATGGAGAGCCTGAAAAAGCTGTTTTTGGGCCGACTGTGGAAGGTGCTTTTATTCACGGTGCTTTTGGTAGTTGGTCTTGCAGCGACATTTGATTTTTATTATGATTTGAATGATGACACGACGATTAAGGATATTATTTCAGGAGCTTATACAGGAAGTCCGAGTGGATATAGCGTTCAGATGCTATTTCCATTGAGCTTTTGTATATCCTTATGTTACCGAGCCATTCCCGGAGTTCCCTGGTATGGCTTGTTTTTGTGCGTATGCCAATTTGGAGCATGGGTACTAATTGCGTGGCGTGCGACAGGTCTGGTAAAGAAACAGTGGCAACAGGTTGTAGCACTTTGCTTTGAAACGGTTATTTTTTTTGGCTTATTAATTCGCCAGCTTGTCATCGTGCAGTATAGTGTGACAAGTGGCATTTGTATGGCGACTGCGATTTTTCTCTATTTGACAGGAGAGGAGAAGGAGACACCAGGGCAATATTTAAAACAGAATATAGTCTCCATTCTTCTGGTGATTCTTGCCTTTATGATAAGAACGGAGATGTGTATTATGCTTTTACCGTTTCTGCTTCTTGCGGGCTTTTGTGAATGGATGACGCAGGAAAAAATAGTTACAGTTCGCAATGTAAAACGTTATCTGTATCTGATTGGAGCAGCTCTTTTAGGAATGGTTGCGGTACTGTCAATCGATAGGCTTAGTATAGCAACATCGACGGAACGTGAGACATGGCAGTCTTTCCAAAGCTTTTTTGACGAAAGAACAAGTCTGTATGATTTTTATGGAATCCCTTCTTATGAGGAACATATGGAATTTTATGAAAAAATTGGACTGTCCAGAGAATCTTATGCCTTATTGGAAAATTATAATTTTTCAATGGATGAGTCAATTAATGAGAATTTGTTAGCAGATATCGTACAGTATCAGGAAAAGATGGCAAAAACAGAGCAGGGGCTTGCTATCACGGCTGGATTTATCAGTAAAAACAGTCTGTCAGAAGCGATTTGGCTTTATAAAGAACAGCTTCTAAATATGAAGAGTGGAGTATATGCGTATATATTGCTTGCTGCTTATATATCTTTTATCCTGCTTGCTGGAGGAAGGAAAAAAAGCGGTTGTTACTGGAAAATAATACTTTTGTTGGTTATTCGAAGCATATTGTGGATATATTTATTTATGGTGGACAGAGCTTTGGATAGAATTACCTGTCCGTTACTGGTAACAGAGATTAATGTATTACTTGGCTGGATTATTAAGGAGAGCATTCAGGCAAAGCCGAGTGCAAAGAACTTTGTATCGGTTAAGATGCAGGCGTTGGGAGCTTATGGTTTGCTGAGTCTGTGTGCAGGGCTTGCTTTGTATATGAACGTGCAAAAAACAGTAGCAGAATATGAAGCGAGGGAACGTGTGAATTCTCGTTGGGAATCGTTGATTGAATATTGTATGGAGCATGAAAATGCCTATTATGTGGTAGATGTGTATTCTTCAACCTCTTATGACGGGGTTTCCTATTCAGAAAAAATCTTTAAAAATGTGGATAACAGCTATCGTAACTTTGATCTATGTGGAGGATGGCTGTCAAAGAGTCCGCTAATGCATACTAAGCTTAAGAAAATGCAGATTACAGATATAGAAAGTGCACTATATACGGGAGAACAGGCGTATTTTGTGGCAGCGCCGGATAAAGATTTAACGTGGCTTATAGATTATTATGCTTACAAAGGGAAGGCAATAGAACCACAGAGAGTGGATTCCATATATGATAACGGAACCGAGTGCTTTATAGTATATTGTATACAAAGAACCGATTTGTAAATGTATTTGTAACTAGGAAGATGAGGAGTCGTTGCGAAGTTTTGTGCATGATAAAGGTATGAGAGACAGGATATTAAGATACAGAAAGGTGTAAAAGCATGGAACAGGTACGAAAGGATTTAAGACTAGAGGGAAGTCAGATTTATCTGCGTCCCATTACCATTGAGGATACCGATAATGTGGTGCGTTGGAGAAATGACAGAAAAGTTGTTGAAAACTTTATCTACCGTAAGTATATCAGCAGAGAGGAACATCTGGATTGGCTTCATAATAAAGTTGAGACTGGACAGGTGGTACAATTTATCATCTGTGACAGACAGACGGACAAGCCGTTAGGTTCTATTTACTTGCAGGACTTCAAGGAAGAGAGCAGGCAGGCAGAGGAAGGCATCTTCTTAGGTGAGAAAGAGGCATATGGAAGAGGAATTGGGACAGAGGCCGCAAAGCTGGTACTCCAATATGCCTTTGAAACCATGAAGCTTCATAAGCTAACAGCAAGAGTATTAAGTTATAATCAGGGAAGCTGTAAGATGCATGAGAAGGCAGGCTATGTGCTGGAATCTTGTCTTAAGGATGAGCTTTTTCTGGATGGAAAATATGAAGACTTGATTTTTTACGGAGCCATTAATCCTGCGGAGTCAGAAAAGGAAAAAGAAGAGAGCAGAAAAAAGGTTAGCTTTATTATTCCGTGCTATCGTAGTGAAAAAACATTGGAAAGTGTAATCACTGAGATTCGTGATACGATGCAGAGCTTAACCACATATGAGTATGATATTTTTCTCATTAATGACTGCTCGCCGGATGATACTTTTTCGGTTATTTGTAAGCTTTGTAAGAAGTACGATAATATTACAGGAATCAGTCTTGCTAAGAATTTCGGACAGCATGCGGCGCTTATGGCAGGACTTCGAAAGTCGGACGGTGATATTGTGGTCTGTCTGGATGATGACGGCCAGACACCGGCTAATGAGGTGGGTAAACTACTTGCAGGAATTGAAGAGGGTAGCGATGTTGTTTATGCACAGTATGAATCGAAAAAACACAGCGCGTTTCGTAATTTTGGCAGTTGGATGAATGATATGATGACAAGAGTTATGCTAGGAAAACCAAAGGATTTGCATATTACAAGCTATTTTGCTGTAAAGCGTTTTGTGGTAGAAAGTATGCTTGCTTATGAAAAAAGTTATCCTTATGTAATCGGGCTTGTATTGCGAGCAACGAAGAATATTACCAATGTTCCGGTTAATCATAGAAGCCGTGAAATAGGAGCATCAGGTTATACTATGAAAAAGCTTTTGGGATTATGGTTTAACGGCTTTACAGCATTTTCTATATTACCCCTTCGTATTGCTACGGTAGCAGGAAGCACCTTTGCCGGCATGGGCTTTTTGTATGGTATTTATACAATTATTAAGAGACTTGTAAATCCGGCAGTTCCTATGGGCTTTAGTGCGATTATGTCAGCGATTGTCTTTTTTGGCGGCATGCTGATGCTGATGCTGGGTCTGGTTGGAGAATATGTTGGAAGAATTTACATCAGTATTAATAATTCCCCGCAGTATGTCATTCGGGAAGAGGTAGGACATAAGACCAATCATGACTAAGGTTGTATTCACAAAATGATTGTGCTATACTACGATAGGCAAAAAAGAACGGAAGGAGAAGGTTATCACTTTGAACTTAAAGGAATTGATGCAGCATGCGTTTCATGACACAGAGCATGTAAGAAGAAATACCATAATTCAAATCGTTATAGCCACGCTTGCGTTTATTTTGTTATGCCGTGTCTGGCCATATGGTGTGATACAGCGGCACACAGAGTCTGTTCAACAGGCTTATTCGCATGCCAATGAGATGCAGGGGGAAACCTTTACCCACGCAGATAAAAAGCTACAGACAGTACGCTTTACACAGGGACATATCTATCAGATAATGCTCTATCTGGACTGTAATGATAGCTATGATGCGAATGAAGACTACGTTTTGTTTCGTCTTTATGATGATGGATTTTCTTGTATTTATGAAGAAACAAAGGGCTTTGGCCTGATTGAAAAAAGAGGAGGCTTTTTAGCGACTCCCAATATGGACGTAGATGCAGGAAGAGATTACTATTATGAGGTGATTGTTCCTGAAGAAGCAGTAGGAAGCTTGCAATTACCGGTTGCTGACAGGACAAGACTCGCACAGCAAGAGAATACTATTTTATACGTAGATGGTATTTATAGAGATGATATTTCTCTTGTAGCAGATTTTGATTATACAAAAGAGCTTACGATATTCCATATCATAGGCTATGATTTGCTAATTCTTATAATGGCTGTATTATGCTATGTGGGAATTCTTTGGTGTTTGTATCGCTTTGATGAGTATTTGGAAATAGCTGTATACTATGGAAAGAGAGTATTAACAGTGTTCGTGATTTTTACTGCTGTTGGATTCTTTTTCTTTGCTGTAGTTATGAATGGGTTTGGCGGTGAAGTGGCAGATAGGGTTGTGTATGCCATAGCTGTGGTTGTGGCTGTGATATGGTTTTTTATAGCTGTATGGATGCCTAAGGAGGAAAAACGTAAGTCAAGCCTGGCAACAAGCAATCAGATCTCTTTTATATGGCGTAATTATATTCAAACGGTCAGCTTTGCATTATTATTTTATGCATTATGCTTGTATGTGAATGCAGACAGAGAATATATTCACTTGGTAAATACACGATGGATGTTAATCTTTTTGGGGATAGCGCTGCTTGCAGTATATAAGGGAAGAGAGCTTTGGAATTTATTTAGTGGAATATGGCTTCTGCTATCTGTTGCAGGAGCGATTTTGTATTGTCATGGATTTGTAGAGCAGGAAGAGCTATATCTTGCGAAGTTGGCAGCAGGAGTTACGGTGATATGGGGACTTGTGGTGATTCATACAATACGCTTTGCAAAAAAGGATTTTTGGAAGACAGTACACTGGCCATTCTTTGCAGTATGGTTGGTTTTTGTTGTATTTATGTATAATAATCGTTTCGAAAAGGTATGGCCATTGGTTGCTACTTTGCCATTTGTGATATTACTTGTGATGAATATGAGTGCAGCAGCAAAAAGTCGTTTATTGAAAAACTTTACGAACGGAATTATATTAAACTTTGGCTTGGTTATGCTCTTTTGTCTGATGCATAGACCATATCATTACTGGATGCGGTATCGCTATAATGGAATGTTTCATACCGTGGCATGTACAGGAATGTACCTTGCGTTAGTATCAGGGGCTGTTCTTGGAAAGCTTTATGGAAAATGGACAACAGGAAAGAAACTGTTACAAGCAGGAAAAACCGAGTTGTTTTTGTTATCTATGGTAGTAGCTAATGTTTTATTGACGATGTCGAGGACAGCATTGCTAACACTTTTTGTAAATGCAATTGCAGTAGTTATTATGGCTGCGATAGCGTATAAGAAAGTGATTAGACAGATTTTGGCGGAAGGTATTCTTTTGGGTGCTGCTATTATAATTGGTTTTCCACTTATGTATACAACAATCAGAGTGGTTCCGGCGGTTGTGAATGATCCGATTCGTTATGAGATTGAGCCGCAGGAACGACATTATATGATTTTTGAGGGTGACACGATTGACTCGGACAAGTATATGACAATTGAACGTTATTTCAATCTGTTTTTTGGAAGATTTCAGTCAGAGGAAGCAAAAAATGTGCAAGAAGAAAATATGTTACTGGCATACATAGGGCAGGAGTCTTTGCCAATACCATATCCTTCTGTTGAGAATGCTCAAGAGAATGCAGAAAGTAGTTCCGATGTGTCAAATGGCAGATTTGATATCTATAAGGAATATATTCAGAATTTTGAGTTAACTGGGCATGAGAGCATGATTTTGGAAGGCAAAGATTATGCACATGCGCACAATTCCTATATTCAGGTTGCTTATGATTTTGGATTGATAGCCGGTGTTGCATTTTTAATTTTATGTGCTATAACGTTATGGCGTTCTATGGTACTGGCTTATTGTTATGGAAAAAATTATAATATCTACTTTGTGCCATTTTCATTAATTATAGTATTTGGATTTATCAGCCTTACGGAGTGGGCATTCCATCCGTGTATTCCGGTAGGCTTTGCATTTTTATTGATGCAGATGGTGTTAATGCAGAAGCCATGGAGTCCTAAGGATAAGATAAGGAATGCTGAAGGGAATACACAGGCAGAATAGATGAGGAGTATGTTATGAAGATGCTGGATCGAATAAACAGACAGATATTGCATAGAAGGATTGTATTGATTCTGTTGGATATAGTGACCGTTTGTATATCAAGTATGATACCATTATGGTTTCGATTTGAATTGAATTACAGAGAAATACCGGATGTATATCTGAATTCTGCCTGGAATACGATAGTTATAAATATTGTTATTACGTTAGTAGTATTTTATATTTTTAGGTTATATCATAGCTTGTGGGCATTCGCAGGAACTGCAGAGGCACAAAATATTGTAGCTGCATGCTCTTTATGTGCAGTATTGAATTTTTGTACTTTTCAGCTTATAGGGCTTCCGATTCCAAGAAGCTATTATTTTATCTATGCAATGGTTTTAACGGTTATTACAACAGGCGGTAGATTTTCTTATCGTATTTTAAGAGGAATCAAGCATAAGCAGCAGAATAAGAAGAATGGAATTAAGGTTATGGTAATTGGTGCCGGAGAGGCTGCCAATACGGTAATTAAGGAGATTGTAAACAGTAATTACAGTACTATGACCATCAAGTGTATTATCGATGATAATGCCATGAAGTGGGGACGTTTTATTCAGGGAATCAAGATTGTCGGTGGCCGTGATAAGATTGTAGAATATGCCGCGTTTTACGGCGTAGATGAGATT
Source organism: Lachnospiraceae bacterium (assembly GCA_017440575.1). Taxonomy (GTDB): domain Bacteria; phylum Bacillota; class Clostridia; order Lachnospirales; family Lachnospiraceae; genus COE1. Next base: position 103,605 of record JAFSGY010000028.1, read on the forward strand.
ATTATTGCGATTCCGTCTGCGAGCAGGGCTACCATGAAGGAATTGGTAGAGATTTGTCAGGAAACAAACTGTAAGCTTAGAACGCTACCTGGTATCTATCAGCTGGTAAATGGTGAAGTAAATGTCAGCAAGCTTAGAGATGTAGATGTAGAGGACTTGTTAGGAAGAGATCCGATAAAGGTTGACCTTGATTCCATTATGAATTATGTAAGGGATAAGGTTGTACTGGTTACCGGTGGTGGTGGCTCGATTGGCAGTGAGCTTTGCAGACAGATTGCAGGGCATAACCCAAAGCAGTTGATTATAGTAGATATCTATGAAAATAATGCCTATGAGATACAACAGGAGTTAAAGCATAAGCATCCGTATCTAGATTTGGTCGTGTTGATTGCATCGGTTAGAAATACAAACCGTATGAACAGTATTATGGAGGAGTATCATCCGGATATCGTATATCATGCAGCAGCACATAAGCATGTTCCGCTTATGGAGGATAGTCCAAACGAGGCAATTAAAAATAATGTATTTGGAACATGGAAGACTGCGCAGGCAGCAGTACAGAATGGTGTAAAGAAGTTTGTTATGATTTCTACGGATAAGGCGGTAAATCCAACAAACATCATGGGTGCCTCAAAGCGTATCTGTGAGATGATTATTCAGACCTATAACAGACATTATGATACAGAGTTTGTTGCTGTTCGTTTTGGAAACGTACTTGGAAGTAATGGAAGTGTTATTCCATTGTTCCGTAAGCAAATTATGGAGGGAGGACCGGTTACGGTTACCCATCCTGATATTATTCGTTACTTTATGACGATTCCTGAGGCAGTATCTCTTGTTCTTCAGGCAGGAGTTTATGCTAAGGGTGGTGAGATTTTCGTCCTCGATATGGGTGAGCCGGTTAGAATTCTTGATTTGGCCAAGAATTTAATTCGATTATCAGGCTACAAGGTAGATGAGGATATTAAGATTGAATTTACTGGGCTTCGTCCGGGTGAGAAGCTTTATGAGGAGCTTCTAATGAACGAGGAAGGGCTTACAGATACGGAGAATAAGTTGATTCATATTGGAAAACCGATTGAGTTTGATGAAGCAAAGTTCTTTGTACAGCTGAATGAACTGAAAAGGGAAGTAGAAAAGGAATGTTCCGATGTCAGACCGCTGATAAAGGAGATTGTTCCAACTTATGTACCACGTAAAAAGTCAGAAGAATAAAGTAATAAAAATGTAAATGGAGGAAAACAGCAATGGCAGAGAAGAAGAGAATCTATTTATCCTGTCCAACGATGCATGGAGAAGAGCAGAAGTTTGTGCAGGAAGCATTTGATACCAATTGGGTAGCACCACTTGGCCCAAATGTAACAAAGTTTGAAGAAGAAATGGCAGCCTATACGGGATGTGGGCATGCGGCTGCATTGAGTGCAGGAACAGCTGCAATTCATTTGGCAGTCAAGCTTCTTGGAATCAAACAGGATGATGTGGTATTTGTATCGTCTCTTACCTTTTCTGCAACCTGTAATCCTATTAGCTATGAAAAGGCAAAGCCGGTATTTATTGATTCGGAACCAGATACCTGGAATATGTCTCCTAAGGCACTTAGAAAGGCTTTTGAGAAGTATCCGAATCCAAAAGCAGTTGTGCTGGTTCATTTATATGGAACACCAGCCAAATTAGATGAAATTATGGAGATCTGTGCAGAACATAATGTACCGTTAATTGAAGATGCTGCAGAATCTCTAGGATCTACCTATAAGGGACAGATGACAGGAACCTTTGGGCGTATTGGTATTTATTCCTTTAATGGAAATAAGATAATTACAACCTCTGGCGGTGGTATGATGGTATCGCAGGAAGAGGCATTGACGAAAGAGGCAACGAATCTTGCAACACAGGCAAGAGATGCAGCAAGACATTATCAGCATTCCAAGATAGGCTATAATTATCGTATGAGTAATGTGGTTGCCGGTATTGGACGTGGACAGCTCATACATATTGAGGAACACAAGAAAATTAAGAATGACATTTACAAGCAGTATACCAATGCCTTTGCAGATATAGAAGATATCTCTATGAATCCGATGAACCCGGATGGAGATGCCAATAACTGGTTATCCTGCATCCTGTTAAAGGAAGGCTGCAAGGTAACTCCAAATGAGATTATGGATGCTTTAGATGCTGAGAATATTGAGTCCAGACCAATCTGGAAGCCAATGAATCTTCAGCCGGTATTTGCAGATTGTGATTTCTTTAGCCATAATGATGAAGGAATCAGTGTGGGTGAGGACATTTTTAATAGAGGTTTGTGCATGCCAAGTGACATCAAGAATACACCAGAGGATATGGAACTGATTATTAACACAGTTCGTAAGCTTTTTGCATAATAGAAGGGATAGGGAAACCTATGTATCGCAAGTATATAAAAAGATTATTAGATATCGTGATTTCATTAACAGCATTGGTTATATTAAGCCCGGTTATGTTGATTGTAGCAATACTTGTCAGATGTAAATTGGGCTCACCGGTTATCTTCCATCAGCAAAGACCGGGGTATCAGGAGAAGGTATTTAAGCTTTGTAAATTTCGTACCATGACGGATGAGCGGGATGAGAACGGAGAGTTACTACCGGATGCGGTAAGGCTTACCAAGTTTGGAAAGATGCTTCGTGCAACCAGTCTTGACGAGCTACCGGAGCTTTGGAATATTTTAAAGGGGGATATGAGTCTGATAGGTCCAAGACCTTTGTTGGTAAAATATCTTCCGTTGTATAATGAATTTCAAAAGCATAGGCATGATGTGAAGCCTGGGTTGACGGGATGGGCTCAGGTAAATGGAAGGAATGCTATTAGCTGGGAAGAGCGTTTTGAGATGGATGTTTATTATGTGAATAACCAATCCTTTTTGCTGGATTTGAAAATCTTGTTTAAAACGGTGGCAGTAGTGTTTAAGCATAGTGATATTAATAGCAGTACAGATGCCACAATGGAGGCATTTACAGGAACCAAAAGCGAGGAATAGTCATGAATATTTTGTTTTGTAGTGTAGGAAGAAGATGTGAGCTGTTAAAGGATTTTAGAGATTCCTTGGGAGATAAGGTAAAGCTGGTGGTAACAGATAATAGTCCGTATGCACCGGCATTGGCATTTGCAGATGTTAGCTATAAGGTACCGCTTATCAAGGATCCTTCCTATATACCTATGATTTTGGATATTTGTAAAAAGGAAAACATCAATGCGATTACTACTTTGATAGATCCAGAGATTGCAATTTTGGCAGAGCATAGAGAAGAATTTGAAGCAATTGGCGTGGAAGTGCTTGCACCATATAGGGAAACGGCAGCATTATGCTTTGATAAGTATGAAATGTCAAAGTATCTTGAGGAGAAAGGTATTCCGACAGTAAAAACCTATGGCTGTTTTGAAGATTTTAAGAAAGCCTATGAAACAGGAGAGATTTCCATACCTGTATTCGTAAAGCCAAGAACCGGAAGCGGAAGTGTTGGAGCCAGAAGAGTAGACACCTATGAAATGCTAGAGGAAGTAATGGCAGCAGACCCATCGTTGATTATACAGGAATTAATGACAGGGACAGATATGGATGCTGACATTTATGTGGACACGAAAAGTCATAAACCGGTAGCCATTTTTTCTAAGCGAAAATTGTCGACTACCATTGGAGGAGCCAATAAAACGATTTCTTTTAAAGATGCTGCATTGTTTGACTTTGTTAATAAGGCAATTGAAGTGTTCCAGTTTAATGGTCCATTAGATATGGATTTATTTTATCAGGACGGACAATATTATCTATCAGAGATTAATCCGAGATTCGGTGGTGCATATCTTCATGCATATGGAGCAGGAGTTGATTTTCCTAAGATGATTTATCAAAATGTAGAAGAACAGCAGGAGAATCAGGAAGAAATCGGCTGCTATGAAGAAGACGTTGTTATGATGATGTATGATAGTGTTGTAATTAAGAAATTGCAGGATATTCAGGATAGTATGAAGAAAGAAGTCTAGAGAAACGATGAAAATACTGATATTAACAAACTATGCAAACGGTTTGTATCTTTTTCGAAAAGAACTTCTGACCGCATTGCAGGAGGATGGACATACGATAACCGTATCTCTTCCTCCTGATGAAAATTGTAAAAAGCTGGAACAGCTAGGTATAGATATCATAGAAACACCTTTTGAGAGACGCGGAAATAATCCGGTGAAGGATATGGGGTTATTTCTAGCTTATCTGAAGCTTTTAAAAAGGCACAAGCCGGATATGGTATTTACCTATACTATTAAGCCGAATCTTTATGGAGGACTTGCCTGCAGACTTTTGCGTATTCCTTATCTGTGTAATATTACCGGACTCGGAACCGCAATTGAAAATGAGAGTCTGTTAAGTCATATTCTTTTAAAATTTTATAAGATTTCCATGAAATCAGCACAGTGTGTCTTTTTTCAAAATAAGAAAAATAGAGATTTTATGAATCGATATGGTGTTGCATGCCATAATCATAAGATGTTGCCCGGTTCTGGGGTAAACTTGACAGAACACCCCTTTGAGGAGTATTCTTCGGAGGAGGATGGAATCCATTTCCTTGCGGTTATCCGTATCATGAAGGATAAGGGAATTGAAGAATATCTAGAGGCTGCCAAAGTAATAAAAAGAAAATATCCCAAGGCATGCTTTTGGCTAGTTGGTGAATACGAAGAAGAGACAAGGGAAAAATATGAACCAAAGATACAGGAATTGGTAGATGCTAAGGTAATAACATATCTAGGGCATATCGATTATGTGGACAAGGTTATGGCAAAGTGCCATGTTATCGTACATCCGTCTTATCATGAAGGATTGTCTAATGTGTTGTTGGAGGCGGCAGCATGTGGAAGACCAGTGCTTGCCAGTGATATTAATGGTTGTATTGAGACCTTTTCACCGGGAGAAAGTGGTATTGCATTTGAGCCTAGACGAGTAGAGGCTTTGGTGGAAGCAATAGAGAAAATTCTTGCACTTACGTCACAGGAACGAAGACAAATGGGAATTGCTGCAAGAGCGTGGGTAGAGACCTATTTTGATAGAAGACTGGTAATAAAGGCGTATCGTGAGGAAATAGAGCAACGAAAAAAGGAGAATAGATGATGAGCTTATATCAAGATATTGTAGATGGAAAAGAGAAAGTATCGTTAGTAGGACTTGGTTATGTTGGTATGCCAATCGCAGTTGCGTTTGCAAGAAAGATTCAGGTTGTAGGTTTTGATTTAAATGCTGCAAAGATTGATTTGTACAAGTCAGGAATCGATCCAACAAATGAAGTAGGTGACGAAGTAATCAAGAATACAACCGTAGAATTTACAGCAGACCCTACTAAGCTAAAGGAAGCAAAGTTCCATATCGTAGCGGTTCCAACTCCTGTTAATGATGATCATACACCAGATCTGACGCCGGTTGAGGGCGCAAGCAGACTCTTAGGACAGAACTTGACAAAGGGTTCTATTGTTGTGTTTGAGTCTACCGTATATCCTGGTGTAACAGAGGATATCTGTGTTCCAATCTTAGAGAAGGAATCAGGACTTAAATGTGGTGTGGATTTTAAGATTGGTTATTCGCCAGAGCGTATCAATCCGGGTGATAAGGTACACAGACTGGAGACTATTACTAAGATTGTATCTGGTATGGATGAAGAGACTCTTGATGAGGTAGCAAAGGTGTACGAGCTTGTTGTAGAAGCAGGTGTATATCGTGCAGAGAGCATCAAGGTTGCTGAGGCTGCTAAGGTTATTGAGAACAGCCAGCGTGATATTAATATTGCGTTTATGAATGAGTTATCTATTATCTTTAATAAGATGGGTATTGATACTAAGGCAGTTCTTGCAGCAGCAGGAACAAAGTGGAACTTCTTAAACTTCCAGCCGGGACTTGTAGGTGGACACTGTATCGGTGTTGATCCATACTACTTAACCTATAAGGCTGAACAGTTAGGTTATCATTCACAGATTATCCTTTCCGGCCGTCGTATCAATGATGATATGGGTAAATATGTAGCAGAGAACTTAGTGAAGAACTTAATCAAAGCTGATATTCCAGTTAAGGGAGCAAAGGTAGCTATCTTAGGCTTCACTTTTAAGGAGAACTGTCCTGATACCAGAAATACTAAGATTATTGATATTTACAAAGAGCTTCAGGAGTATGGCATTACAGCAGTGGTTACTGATGATGATGCAGATGCACAGGAAGCTAAGAGATTATACGGTATTGAATTTGTTCCAATGACAGAGATTAAGGATTGTGATGCAGTTGTTCTTGCGGTTGCACATGAGTCTTATAAGAAGCTGGAAATGAAGGATATTGATGCAATATATGCTGCTAAGAATCAGGCAAAGGTATTAACAGACCTGAAGGGAATCCTGGATAAGAAAGCATATCAGGATGCTGGCTATATTTATTGGAGACTATAATACGAAAATGGATTTTCGTATGGCAAATTTGTGCAAGGGCACAAATTCGCAAGTATAGAAGGTTATGGTAAAAATGCGAAATAGAATAGTAAATATATCTACATTTATTATATTTACAGCTTTTTTTGGTTTTTTGTTAATAACAGGTGAGCCACTATATTTAGGTGACACCTTTCAGCATGAGAATCAGTTTGTGACAAGAGAACCGATATATGCGTTGCTTATTCAGTTTCTGCGATGGGTATCACCAGATTATCATTATCAGTTGTTAATTGTGGTACAAAATCTTTTGGCAATAGTAGCAAACACTGTATTTGTATGTGCGTTGCGTCAAGAATTGAAGCTAAAATGGTATATGATACTGTTATTTATACCAATCTTGCTTGCACCGCATATTATGACACCGATAGCATCTGCATCAGGAATGGTTATTACGAATTCGCTCCTTTCAGAGGGAATCTCCTATTCCCTATATTTGTTTTATATGATGTATATTCTTAAGGCAATATGGAGAAGAGAGATTTTAGGAAGAGATAGTATTCTAGCCTTTTTCTGGGCAATACTTGTATCCTTGGTACGCGGACAGTTTATGATACTGATTCTAGTCTGGTTCTTGGCAATGGGATTGATCGCTCTATTGCAGAAGCGTTGGAAGCAGATTATGATATTGGTAGCAATGTTGGCAGTTGCTTTTGTAGGGCGTGGTCTCATTGTCAAGACTTATAACTTTTGTGAGCAGGGATTATTCGTAGATACCGCATCCGGGAAAGCAATGTCGGTAGCAAATGTGCTATATGTAGCTGACAGAGAAGATGGAGAAGCAATAGAAGATGAAGGCTTACGAGCAGTTTATTACAAGATCTTTGACCGAGCCTATGCAGATGGCATGAATTATCAGTTCTCGCCCGATGGATTTCTTGCAAGAGCGGCACATCATGAGGAATGTCATGATACTCTTAATTTTGATTACTTTGCGGTTGTAGCAAAGGATTATATCACTGAGACTACAGGTGTTACAGTGGAAGAATATCAGCGTATGATGGTAGAGGTAGATAAGGTGGCAGCTGCCCTCATGTCAGAGCTTCTGCCAGAGGTATTACCTAGATATGTATATAATTACATTGCCATGATTATGATGGGATTTGTTAGAAGTGTGGCATTTATTCATCCCGTTTTTAACTGGTATTCACTTGTAATTTATTTCGTAGCGGTTGTGCTTACGATATTCGTATGGGTGAAAAAACCTAGCTCTAAGGCAGCGCCGTTGATGTCATTGGTGTTATTGATGATTACTGGAAATGTAACAGGTACGTCTTTGATGATTCAGTGTATTTCCAGATATATGTTATATAATCTGCCGTTGTTTTATATGGCAGGACTGTTGTTGTTGCTTGACTGTTTTGATATATATACAACAGCAAAAGGCAAGTTACTGGAACGAAGTGACAGGAAGGAAGAAAAGTAATGGGATTTAAAGAGTTGAAGTTTCCGGAAAACAGTGTGTTTCTTGTAACGGGTGGAGCAGGTTTTATCGGTTCTAACCTTTGTGAAGCGTTGACAGATATGGGATATCAGGTAAGATGTCTGGATGACCTTTCCACAGGTCATGAGAAAAATGTCAAGATGCTGATGGACAGACAAAATTATACTTTTATTAAGGGAGATATCAAAGACCTTGATACCTGTATGAAGGCTTGTGAGGGTGTTGATTATGTTATGAATCAGGCTGCATGGGGCTCTGTTCCAAGAAGTATCGAGATGCCATTGTTCTATGAGCAGAATAATATTATGGGTACTTTGAATATGATGGAAGCTGCCAGACAGAATGGTGTTAAGAAGTTCGTCTATGCATCAAGCTCTTCTGTTTATGGAGACCATCCTGTACTTCCAAAGAAGGAAGGTCAGGAAGGAAATCTGCTTTCTCCTTATGCGTTAACCAAACGTGTAGATGAGGAGTATGGAAAGCTTTATAAGAAGTTATACGGTCTTGATACCTATGGACTTCGTTATTTCAACGTATTTGGACGTCGTCAGGATCCGAATGGTGCTTATGCTGCGGTTATTCCGAAGTTCATTAAGCTGCTTTTAGATGGAGAGGTTCCTACGATTAATGGCGATGGTAAACAGTCTAGAGACTTTACGTATATTGATAACGTAATCGAGGCAAATATGAGAGCATGTCTTGCTTCCAGTGATGCAGTCGGACAGGCGTTCAATATTGCTTACGGTGGAAGAGAATATCTGATTGATATTTACTATAATCTTTGCAAGGCTCTTGGTAAGGATGTAGAGCCAAACTTTGGACCGGACAGAGCTGGCGATATCAAGCACTCTAATGCAGATATATCAAAGGCAAGAGAGTTATTGGGATATGATCCGGATTATGACTTTGAGAAGGGTATTGCCCTTGCTATCGAATGGTACAAGGAGAACCTCTAATCAAGGTATGGAGAATTAGATGAACATTTCAATAAGAATGGATGATATTACACCTGATATGGATTGGGCAAAGTTCCTTAGATTTAAGGAGCTTTGTGATCTGTATCAGGTCAAACCGCTTATAGGGGTAGTTCCCGAAAATCAAGATACCATGCTACGTATTGATGATGCGCGGGATGATTTTTGGGAATATTTATTACAACTGGAAAAAGAAGGATGGGTAATTGCCCAGCATGGCTGTACACATATTTATAGTACGAAGAAAAAAGGTTGTTTTCCGCTAAATGCTATTTCCGAATATGCAGGGAAAGCTTATGAGGAACAGCTGGCAAATCTGAAAAAGGGTAAGGAAATCTTAGAAAAACACGGTGTCTATACAGATATCTTTATGGCACCGGCTCATTCATATGACAGGAATACATTAAAAGCTCTTAAATCAGCAGGATTTACAAAGCTGACAGATGGTTTTGGAGACAAGCCGTATGAATGGAAAGGATTAACCTTTTATCCGATTTCCTTCAAGCAGAGTAACAGCTTGAAGCAGGAAAAGGGATATACCACTTTTGTTGTTCATGCCAATACCATGAATGACAAAGACTTTGAACGCTATGAAAAGCTCTTTGCAGAGCAGAAGGATAAGCTCATATCTTATCAGGATTACTTGGAAGTCACTCCGGAAAAAAGAGGTGTCATAGGTAGAGTAAAAGAGTATTTGATGGCAATCAGTAAATATGTATTAGTCAGATTAGCGAGCCTAAAGAATTAGTGTGGAATATAACTGTTTCACAGCTGAGTGAATGGAGATTGAAAATGAGCAATCAGAAAACAACCAATCCAATCAGAGTTCTGCATGTGCTTGGAACGACCAATCTTGGCGGCGCAGAGAGTAGAATCATGGAGCTGTATCGTTGCATTGACCGTAGAAAGGTACAGTTTGATTTTTTGGTGCATACGGATAAAGAAGGGCATTATAGCAAGGAAATATTGGAGCTTGGTGGACGTATATACAGTCTGCCGCGTTTTAAGGTAATAAATTATGCAGAATATAAAAAAGCTATAAAACAGTTTTTTCAGGAGCATAGGGAATTTGTTGCAGTACAAGGACATATGACAAGTACTGCTTCTATTTATTTACCGATTGCCAAGAAAGCAAATCCCTCTATGGTAACGATTGCACACGCAAGAAGTGCAGGCGTAGATAAGGGACTCAAAGGCTATGTAACAAAGTGTTTGAGAAGTTCTTTAAAATATAAAGCAGACTATTGCTTTACCTGTTCCAAGGAGGCGGGTATAGCCGTATTTGGAAAGAAATGGGTAGAGCAAGGTAAGGTATGGACGATTCCGAATGCGATTGATGTAAATCGTTTTCAGTACAACGAAACAGTACGAAATGAAATCAGAGCCGAGCTTGGTATTCAGGATAAATTCGTCATTGGACATGTGGGACGTTTTGGATTTATGAAGAATCATTCTTATCTGGTAGATATTTTTGCGGAACTGTGCAGGCAAAGAGAGGATATGGTTCTTGTGCTGATAGGTAAAGGCGAAGAGGAAGAGAATGTTCATAGTAAGCTCAAGAAGCTTGGTGTGGAGTTGTTTGGTGATGAACAGGCATTGGAGAGTAAGGTGCTATTTCTTGGAAACAAATTCGACGTTGAGCGCTATTATCAGGCATTTGATTATTTTGTATTCCCATCCACCTTTGAGGGACTTCCGGGAAGTGTTGCAGAGGCACAGGCAGCAGGGTTGCATTGTCTGATTTCGGATAAGATTACAAGGGAGGTTGCACTGACAGAGCTTGTAACCTATCGTAGTATTGAGGAAGAACCAAAGCATTGGGCAGAGGAGATTCTACAGAATGCAGAAAAAGCACTGGTTCGTAAGGATGTGAGAGAAGCCATTGCGCAGAATGGCTTTGATGTAAATACACAGGCGGTATTGATGGAAGAATTCTATCGTACAGGACAGAATCCGCCGGGAAAGTTGGAGCAGTAATGAGTAATGGACAGAATAAAAAGAGAATTATGCTGATTGTACCGATGCTTCATCAGGGAGGATTTGAGAGAATCTGTGCGTTGACAGCAAAGCTGTTAAATGATACCTATGAGGTTCATCTCGTTATTTTTAGTTCGGAAGACATGATTTATGATGTTTCCGGCATTCATTTGATTGATTTACAGTTGGGAGCTGTACCCGGAAAGATAGGAAAGCTGAAAAATATTGTAAAACGAATACAGCGTCTTAAGAAGCTGAAAAGAGAATTAGACATTCAGATTAGTTATAGCTTTGGTACAACAGCAAATCTCGCCAATGTCCTGTCTAAGACAAAGGATGTTACATGGGCAGGAATTCGAGGCTATGGAGCATTGGAAGAGCATATGGAGCTGATTGGTCGTAGAGCCGACAGAGTCATAAGCTGTACAAAGGTCATGGAAGAGGATATTAAGGCAAAAGTTGCAATTAAGAAATCAGCAACCTTGTATAATCCTTGTAATCTCAGTGAAATCGAATTGCTTGCAGAGACAGATGTGGATAGCAGGTTTGAGGAGTTTTTTAATAAACCTGGTAAATTAGTAGTTTCTATGGGGCGTGAGGACGATATCAAGGGCTTTTGGCATCTAATTAAGAGTATTTATCTGTTAAGAAAAAGGCTCCCTGATGTAAAGCTTATGATTATCGGTGATGGTGATTATCTGGAATATAAGGAGCTGGCAAGAGAGCTGGGGATGGAAGAGGATGTACTTTTTGCAGGTGTGCATAGGAATCCGTTTCCATTATTGGCTAAGGCAGATTTATATGCATTAACCTCTGATACGGAAGGGTTTCCGAATGCGTTAATCGAGGCAATGGCATGTGGCGTGCCTTGCGTTAGTGTAAACTGTAAGACGGGGCCTGCTGAGATATTGCATGAGAATTATCATGAATGTGAAAATCAGGATAAGCGATATCATGGAGATTATGGAATTTTGACACCAATCTTAAAGGGCGAAAAAAATTTACAGACAGATAGCTTTACCGAAGAGGAAGAGATATTTGCGAAGGAAATGGAGCAAGTGTTGACAGATACTAAGGTGTGGACAGAGTATCATAATAAGGCAAAAAAGCGGGCAAAGGATTTTGGAATGGAATCCTATGTAGCTCAGATAAGCCGGTTAATAGAAGAAGACAGTGCTGAGTAGATAAGAGGGCAGTGCTTGGAGAAGATATGAAGAGAATAGTATTTCATCTGAATTGTCTGGAGCGAGGAGGGGCAGAACGAGTAGTTACCAATCTCTCAGGACAGTTTGCAGAGCATGGATATGAAGTATATATAGCAACAGAATGGCAGGGAGAGGACGAGTATGAGATTGATTCCCGTGTTAAGAGAGTTCATGTGGGACTTACCGAGGAACAGGAAAAGAGGGGCAGAGCTTCCATGTTTCTTGCAAGAATTAGCAATCTCAGAAAGTTTTTATTGGAAGTGCAGCCAGATATTGTAATTGCCTTTGCAAGAAAGGCGAATTATAGGGCGTTAACAGCAACGATTGGAACGAAGATACCGGTTATTATATCAGTTCGTATTGCACCTGTTGGCTGTTATGATCATCTGACAGATAAAATACAAATACCGATTTTATTCCCAAGAGCATCGGGATGTGTATTTCAAACGCCAGAGCAAAAGGAATTTTTTCCTAAATATGTACAGGATAAATCTCGTATTATATTAAATGCGATAAATCCCAAATTTATTGGAAATCCCTTTCCAGAGTATCGGGAAAAGTCCGTTGTTCATTCTGGTAGAATTGTGGATTTTAAAAATCAGCGTATGCTGATTCGGGCATTTGAAGAAGTTCATGAAAAACATCCGGAATATGTGCTTAAGATTTTTGGGCAGAATACTTTTGATGGGACTTGGGAACAATTAGAGGCTCAGATTGAAGAAAATAAAGCAGGGGATTATGTGAAGCTTATGGGGGGCAGTAATCAGCTGGAAAAGGATATGATTCATGGCGCTGTAGCAGCATTTTCTTCTGATGTAGAAGGAATGCCAAATGCAATGTTGGAAGCGATGGCGTTGGGACTTCCTGTTGTTGCAACGGATTGTCCGCCAGGGGGACCAAGAATGGTTATTACTCCGGAAGAAAATGGGCTTTTAGTTCCTGTAGGGGATGAAAAGGCATTAGCAGCTGCAATTAACAGATTGATTGAAAATCCGGCATTAGCAGAAAAGTTAGGCAGAAATGCAGCTGAAATTGGCAAAAAAGCCGGAGCTGAAATGATTTTCCGCGAATGGGAAGAATATATCAATGAAATATGTGATAAATAGCCAATAAGTGCATTAGACAGAATGGGAGGAAGAAACGATGTGTGGGATTTGCGGATTTGTTTCAAAAAGAAGCATAACGGCACAGCAGTTAAAGTTAATGAATGATACGATGTATCATAGAGGCCCCAATGATAGTGGAGAGGAAATCTTTGATTCGGTAGGAGGTTACTCGGTTGGATTGGCACAAAGACGCTTGTCTATTTTGGATTTGTCTTCCTTGGGACATCAGCCAATGCATTCTGTAAATGAAAGACTCATAATTACCTACAATGGTGAAATATACAATTTTTTAGAGTTAAGAGAGGAATTAAAGGACTACCCATTCAAATCTCATTGTGATACAGAGGTGATTCTTGCAGCGTATTTGAAATGGGGGATTTCATGTATAGATAGATTGCAAGGGATGTTTGCAATTGCTCTTTTTGACAGGGAAACAAACGAATTATATCTAGTAAGAGACAGAATTGGTAAGAAACCGTTATATTACTGGATGGATGGTGAGAATCTTGTTTTCGCATCGGAACTAAAGCCTATTATGGCACATCCTAGATTTCCTAAGGAGATAAGAAAAGAAGTTATTAAGCGTTATATGTATCAGCAGTGCGTGAATGAGCCGGATTCTATTTTTGAAGATGTATATAAGGTAGAGCCAGGGCAGATTGTCAGATTTATGATACAGCCATCCGGAAGTAAGGTTGATAAATGGAAATATTGGGATATTGCTGAGGTATATCGACGTAAAAAGGCAGAGCCGGTAGGAAACTATGAAGATGCCAAGGAAGAGCTTAAGGATATTCTTCGTGATGCCGTTAAAAAGAGAATGATTGCTGATGTACCATTAGGAACCTTTTTGAGTGGTGGTTATGATTCTTCGTTAGTAACAGCGTTAGCACAGGAAGTAAGCAGTGAGCCAATAAAAACATATTCCATTGGTTTTCATGATAAAAAACATAATGAGGCAGAATACGCAAAAGAAGTTGCAAAGCATCTGGGTACGCAACATACAGAAATGTATATTGATGAGAAAATGATGTTTCAAATGGTGGAAAGTATACCAAAGTATTATGATGAGCCGTTTGCAGACAGCTCTCAAATTCCATCTATGTTGGTAGCAGAGTTGGCGGCTAAGGACGTTACCGTTGTTTTATCGGGAGACGGCGGAGATGAGTTCTTTTGTGGATATAATGTTTATGATTATGTGGCACAGGCACAGAAGCTGGATAAGCTTGGAGCGTTAACCTATGGTGTATGTCAGCTTCCACCATTTAGGCAGATGAGCGTATTTGACAGACTTCCGTTCAAGGTACGTGTAATTGCAGAAAATCGTAATCCGGCAACGAAAACGCAGATTGGTGGAACTCCTTTTATTCGTGTGATTGACAAGATGGTACTAACAGATGGGATTCCTTATAAATTCCAAATTGAAGAAAAATACAAAGAAAAGAGCTGGCAGGCAAGAAGAATGCTTCTTGATGAGGAGACATATCTGCCGGGAGATATTATGTGTAAGGTAGACAGAGCTTCTATGAAGTGCTCTATTGAATCCAGATGTCCGATTCTGGATGTGAATGTCATGGAATATTCTTATCGGCTGCCACATTCCTATAAATATGCGAATGGTGTGAAAAAGCGTATATTGAAGGATATAGCCTATGATTATATACCAAAGGAGCTGTTGGAGAGACCGAAGGTTGGTTTTTCGGTGCCATTGGATCAATGGTTAAGAGGTCCGCTCAAAGAACAGCTGATGGATATGTGTAATATGGATTATTTGAAAAAACAGGGGATTTTTGCTGCTGCCTATGTGAATCAGTTTCTTGAGGAATATCTGAAGACAGGAGATAAGGGTTCTGGAACAGGCAGTAATTATTCGAGGATGATGTGGGCATTTTTCACATTTCAACAATGGTATCAGACATATATGGAGTAGTCAGTGTATGAAAAGAATAGCGTTATTTATAAGCTCTTTGCAAAAGGGGGGCTCAGAACGTGTTATGGTGAATCTGGCAGAGTACTTTCATAAGAATCGTTATGAGGTAATTCTGGTAACGCAGTATAAGCAGGACGTAGAATATGATATTTCGCCTGAGATTAGGAGAGTTTATTCAGAGCCGGAGGAGCACGAGTTGCAAGGTGGCAGAATTCATAACTTCTGTGTTCGTTTTGCAAAATTAAGAAATATATGGAAAGCATATAAGCCGGATATTATATTGGCATTCCTTGGAAAAAATAATTTGATGGCAATAGCAACGTCAATGTTTCTTCCGTCGAAGGTTGCAGTATCGGTACGTGGTGAACCTACGATGGAGTATGAAGGAAAGCTTATGCAGTTTCTGGCAAAAGCTATGTTTGGGTTGGCGGACGGAGTGATTTTGCAGACGGAAATGGCAAAACTCTTTTTTCCTAAGTGGGTACAGAAAAAGGCAAAGATACTGCCAAATCCTATGAATTTGAACTTTTTGAATAAGCGTTTTATTGGTACAAGAGAGGATAAAATTGTAGCGGTTGGTAGACTGGATGAGAATAAAAATCATGCTATGCTGATTCATGCATTTGGAAGAATTGTATCGGAATATCCAAAGATGAAGCTTGTTATCTATGGTGAGGGAGATAGCAGGGAACAATTGGAACAAATGGTTGCGGAGAAAGGCTTAGAGGAAAAGATTGAGCTTCCGGGAAGCATAACAGATGTGGAAGAGCATATTAAGGCTGCGAGAATATTTACATTAACATCTAATACCGAAGGTATGCCAAATTCACTTATGGAAGCGATGGCTTTGGGACTCCCTGTTGTTTCAACAGACTGTCCTTGCGGAGGACCAGCAACTTTGATTGAAAATGATGTAAATGGGATTCTTGTTCCAGTGGGAGATGCATATGCGCTGGCGGATGCGTTTAGAAAAATTTTATCAAATCAGGAATATGCAGAAAAAATGGGTGAGAATGCATATGAAATCACAAAAAAGCTAAATCCTGACACTGTAAACAGAGAATGGGAACAATATTTATTGCATATAGCAAAATAGAAAGTATAAAAAAAGACTGTTTTATCAGTCTTTTTTTATTGGAAAAATGGGCAAACTTGTAATTGAAAGTGAATTGTGATAAACTTCTACAGTAAATTAAAATAGCTATTCGTGTGTCCAAAAGACGATAAGAGGAGAAAAGCATGAGTGTACATCCGTTAAAACGGTTTTTATATCATCATACTATTACGGTAAAAATATATAATGTGATTCGTAACTATCGGAGAGATCGGAGAAATAAATTAAGTGATGAAGAATTTGCACAGTGGATGTATGCCAATCATACCGGAGGGAAGACTCTTGACTTAAAAAATCCTAAAACCTTTGATGAAAAGGTGTGGTATTTGAAACTTCATGAAAAGGATGCATTACAGACAAAATGTACAGATAAGTACTTGGTAAGAGAATACGTACAGGAATGTGGTTTGGGACATATTCTGAATGAAGTCTATGGTGTGTATGAATCGTTTAAAGAAGTTCCATTTGATAGTCTTCCTGAGCGCTTTTTTATGAAATGTACCCACACATCAGGGGCAAACGTGATTTATGATAGAAACAAGCCGTTTGACTATATTTATTATAAGAATGAGTTTGAATATTGGATGAAGCGAAACTACTTCTGGGGAAGTAGAGAATATAATTATAGAGACCTTGAACCAAAGATTATCTGTGAGCGGATTATAGAAGATGAAAATGGAAAGCTGCCGATGGATTATAAGTTTATGTGTTTTGGCGGAAAGGTTGAAATGCTGTTTTTGAATATCGGTCTTGCGACGGCGGAGGGTGAGCATGCGGATGATGCGTTCTGCAATGTATATGACAGAGAGTTTAACCTTCTTCCAATCAAGGATGAGAGAGAAAATTATCTAGGTAATGATATTGTAAAGCCTGATAATTGGGAGCAGATGATTGCTTATGCGGAGATTCTTTCAAAACCGTTTAGACATTGCAGAGTGGATTTTTATAATGTAGATGGGAAAATCTATTTTGGAGAGATAACCTTCCATCATGGCGGTGGTTGTAATGGAATCGAGCCAGAGGAATGGGCATATAAGATGGGTGATTGGATTTCGATAGAAGGATTAGAGGAGTGAGACAAAAATGTGTGGAATTGCAGGGTTTTGTAATCGTCCGGATAATTGGAAAGAAAATATAGAGAGAATGAATAATAGGATGTTTCACCGAGGTCCGGATGCGGGGGGGATTTGGGCAAATGAGGATGCAACGGTAGTATTGGGGCACAGGAGACTTTCTATTGTTGATTTGTCAGAGAACGGAGCACAGCCAATGCATTCCGCATCGGGAAGGTATGTCTGTGTTTTTAATGGTGAGATATATAATTATAAGAAAATTAGAGACAAGCTTTTGGAAGAAAAGAAAGTTGTAGCATTCAAAAGTACTTCTGATACAGAGGTTTTATTAGAAGCCTTTGAAGCGTATGGAGTGAAAGAAACAATTGCAATGTGCAAGGGCATGTATGCAATTGCTTTATTGGATAAACAAACCGGGAAGTTAACTTTGATTCGTGACAGAATTGGTGAAAAACCACTTTATTACGGATTTGTAAATGGAAGCTTTGTATTTGCATCGGATTTGGGAAGTATTGCAGCTCTGGATGGTTTTCATAATGAGATTGATACTAAGGTGCTTCAGATTTATTTTATTCATGGTTATATCCCGGCACCTTATTCTATTTATCAGGATATTTTTAAATTAGATGCAGGCTGCATGCTAGAGATAGAAGTACCTTATAATGAACCGAAGGTTATGGAATATTGGTCAGTGCGTGAGGCGGCAAAATATGGAGAAGACCACCCGTTTAAAGGGACGAGGGAGGAAGCAGCAGATGAACTTGAAAGATTGCTTAAGGAATCGATTAAAGAGCAGATGGTAGCAGATGTTCCAGTTGGTGCCTTTTTGTCAGCAGGTATTGATAGCAGTACGATTGTGGCATTAATGCAGGCGCAGTCGAATCAAAAGGTTAGAAGCTTTACAATTGGTATGGATGATCCGTCCTATAATGAAGCTGTTTATGCTAAGGAAATTGCGAAACATTTAGGAACGGAGCATACGGAACTATATATAACAGCAGAGGATGCCAAAGCAGTTATTCCAAAGTTAGCTGCTATGTTTGCAGAGCCTTTTGCTGATTCCTCTCAGATACCGACATATCTTGTAAGCAAGATGACAAGAGAGCATGTAACGGTATCTTTGAGTGGAGATGGAGGAGACGAGTTATTTTCCGGTTATGTTTGTTATGATTCCATCGATAGAATATGGGGAAAAATGAAAGGCTATCCTTATGGAATTCGTAAGTTATGCAGTGAACTTATTCTTGGATTGCCATTCGGAAAAAATAATCAGATATTGCAAACGAAAGCATATCTTCTCGGAGCAAAGAGTGCAGAGCATTTATATGAACTGTCCAATGCACAAGAGCCTTTGAGCAAAGATGTACCGTTGGAGAGGGAAGTACATCCATATAAGCAGAATATATATCCATATGGTTATTTAAAGAATACACGCAACAGTATTATGCTAATGGATATGCAGATGTATCATCCGGATGATATTCTTGTTAAAGTGGATAGAACAGCGATGGCAGTTTCTTTGGAGACTAGAGTCCCTATGCTGGATAAGGATGTTGTTGAGTTTGCATGGACTGTTCCGATGGAATATAAGAAACAGGGAGATATAGGAAAAGTGGTATTACGTGATGTCCTGTATCGCTATGTTCCAAAAGAAATGATGGAAAGACCGAAAAAGGGATTCGCTATTCCGATTACAGAGTGGCTCAAGGAGCCGGAGCTTCGTGCATGGGCTGAGGCATTGATTGATAGAAAGACCTTGGAGCAGCAGGGGATTCTGAACCCAGATGTAGTATGGCGTATCTGGAAGGATTATGTTGAGAATGATAATTGGAGAATTCAGATTTGGTATATTTTAATGTTCCAGAGTTGGATGTGTGAGATTTATCATAGATAAAGGGATTAGAACATGAAAAAATGGACAAACAAGATTAGTTTACCGGAGTGGTTTACAGCCGGAGCAGTATTTGTATATTACTGGATTATGAGCTTGTATAAGCTTACCGAAGAACCTATCTGGGGCGATGAATGTATGGAGTTTTACTGTTCGGTAACGACACAGGGACCGATCAGGGGAGTTACGGAACTGACAACGATGTACGAGAGAATGGCTCATATTCAGCAGCAGCCGCCTCTATATAACTGGCTGATGTGTATATGGCTTAAGATTAGTGAGGAGCCGTTCTGGTATCGGTTTTCTAGTGTGCTTATGGGATTTGGTGCCATGCTGGGTGTATATTATGTAGTAAAGAAGCTGTATGGTAGAGCGGCAGCAACGCTTTCGGTATTGGTTCTTTCCAGTGTGTATCATATACAGTATTACGTAAAGGAAGCTTCGGAATATATTATGCTCTTAGGCTTTTTGTTCTGGACGTTTTATGTATATCTTCTGATTATGGAGAAGGTTACACGTAAGAGAATTCTTGCGTTTGTGGTTTTGTGTGTTGTAAATATGTACACACATTACGGGGCTGTTATGATTGTAGCGCCTATGGCATGTCAGGTATTATGGTTCTTATGGAGAAGCAAGGAATGGAAGGCACTTAAGGAAACGATAGTATCCTTTGTGGTGGCAGCAGTCGGAGCTGGAGTTCCGCTGATTTTGTTTTTCTTTATTCCGCAGTCGAATAATACCGGTTCTACCTTTAATACCGATAATCCAATTGATTTTGTTGGGGATAATATGCTGGTGGATTTTTTTGACAGCATTATGCGAATCCTTCGTTGGTGCATGCTGGATCCGGACAGAGATGGAGCTAGATTAGCGGTTGTGCTCTGGATATTAGTATTTGGTCTGATAATCAGTGGTATTGTGGTATGCATTTTTACAAAGAGAAAGGAAATACGTTATATCATCGGTTGTACGGCATTGACGTATGTGATTTATTATTTCCTGACCTCGTATAATTTTTATGCCTATGGTATTTTTGGAAACCGCTACAATTATTTCCTGATTCCGGTTCTGTTCCTGACATTTATTTGCATTATTGGAGAGTTTGTAGGCTTTGTTGCAAAGAATAAAAAGGTATGGCTACAGAGATGTCTGCCAGTATTGCAGATATTGATTCTGGTTGTGGCTCTTGCTTATACCGCATATGGAACGTACAGAGTGCACTGTCACTGGGATAAGAGGGATGAGAGAGGCGTTGTCGCAGCGTGGTATGAGCGTGAGGATAAGGAGCTTCCGACCTACGTATGTTATTGGTCAAAATTTGCCTTTGTTTATTATATGACCCATGATGAGCGCTATGAGGAAGCTCTTTGGGACAATATGTACTGCGATTTAATTAATAGGGATACCTATTGGTTTACACAGACAGAATGGATGGATTATCTGGAGAATGATGCTTATCCGGAAGGAATACCGGAGAAGTTCTATCTGGTTGCAGGTGACTATAATGATGAGGTTGTAGCATTACAGAACATTGGTTACGAGATGGAGCCGATTTATGATGGAACAGCAAAGCTGTTTTTGGCAACAGCACCGACTGCACAGTAGTCAGTGAGAGCTAGGACACAATGGGAGGACAATAGATGATTAACAGAGTAAAAAATCTCTTGGAAAAGTATATAGTAGAGATAGCAGTAAGCTTATATCTGTTATATCTGCTTTATATTAATGTGGCGGAGACCATTTATGGATATGTAAATGTCTGGTATGTTCTGGACTATTCCTATGGATTTGGTTCCAGATTGATGTTGGGAAGCCTTCTGCATCTATTTACGGGAGATTTTTTAGAGGAAGAAACAGCGTATCATTTTGTAATTGCTATGTTGGGCATTCTCTGTGTCCTGATATCTGTTTTAGCAGGAATGGTATATCGAAAGATAAAGGATGATAATAGGAAGCTGGCAGCATTGTTTCTGATTGCGTTTTATCTTGCATCGCCGGCATCTCCTGCCTATTTATGGACAAGAGAGAATATGGGACGACTTGATACCTATTTGTTTATTAGTGCTGTGATTATGGCGATGATTTATATGAAGGTAAAGAATCGATATGTGAAGTATGCTTTGTTTCTTGCAATAGGTGTGTTTACGATATCGATTCATCAGGTATATATATTCCTGTTTTTCCCGTCCTTGCTTGTCATGATGATACATGATGTCTGGCAGAGTGGATTTGAGAAAAAACAAATCCTTATGTCGTTGTCAACAGCTGTTATATTAGGCTGTGTATTTCTGTATATGCAGTTCTGTTCCGGAATCTATTATGATAATCTGGACGAGCTGGTTGCTGAATTGAGCAGCCATACAAGCATTGGTCTTTCTGTTCCACCATTGGAAGCGGAATATTTTTGGACAATAAAGGATCATTTTTATAAAAACCAGTTACCGGAGCTTAGAGAGAGAATTCGTTTTGGAATCATTACAGTTGTTCTGCTGACTCCTATCTGGGGAACCTATTTGTGGTTATGGATTCAGGCAATCAAGAGTAGTAAAGATGCGCTTGCTAAGAGTAAATATATTCTGATGCTGTTAACGAATGTTGCATATGTTCCGGTGTTTGCTTTAATGAATGACTGGGGGCGCTGGTTTGCTGCATTTTTCATTGTACAGTTTCTAAGTATGATGGTTCTTGCCTATGTGGGTGATGAAGGAATTGTTCAGGGGCTTGAGAAGTTAGGGAAGGCTATTAGAAAGAATTCTGTGATTTTTCTGGTGTTCATTTTATATGTAGCAAGCTTTGAGAAATTCCAGGGCTTGAATTATCTCGAACAGGTGGAACGCTTTTATTATTCCACCTATGATTTGAAGGAATGGATTTTGGGAAGATAGTTAAGTGGAGGAAATAAAGATGCAGATGTATATAGCAACGATTCTATTGTGCTTTATTCCTGGAATGATAGCAACACTGGTTCGTTTTGTGATAAATAAGAAAAAAATAGGGATATTACGAGAGCTTTTATTCTATGCAGCATCCTTTATGGGAGTATTGGCAGGAATCAAATGTGTTGTTGGTTTTCGCACAGTAACGATATTTGAGAGCTTTGTAGATATTGATTTTACAACATTTCGAAATTATCTGGTATTATTGCTGGTAATGGCTTGCATCATTCCTGTGGTACTTTATTTTATAACAAGAGACAGATATGAGAAGCTGATAAAGCTTGGTGTTTCTTTTTACTTTCTGTTTTTGTCCTTTGGAATACTGCTTACAGATATGATTACCAATCAGGTAATCTTTTTGGTTGTAATTGCAGGTGCATGTGCAGCATTGCTTTCAGTGTTTTTGGTAAAAGAAGAAGTTATATGCTGCGATAAGGAGAATTGGAAAAAGCGAATTTTATATAGTGTAATTAGCATTTTGTGCTGGATTGTCATGGTATATGTTTACTTGCCAAATGAGCTGTTCTTAAGTAATGCAGGAGAATTTACAGTCAGCTTTGGTAGTTTTGAGAGCAATCTGTTAGTCGGTGCTTTACTTCTTGCAGTATGTTTAATCGTGGGAAGTATTTTGCTCTTAACAGAGAAGCAGTGGAAGCTTTGCTGCACGGTATATGCCGGAGTTTCTGTTGTGGGATATATTCAGACGATGTTCTTAAATGGACGATTAATGTCTATGGATGGAGCAAGCCAGACTTGGAAAGCCAGTACAGTTGTTGTGAATACATTGATATGGGGCGTACTTTTGGGAGCGATACTGTTATTAAGTGTGAAGCTCGGAAAGAAAATGGCAAAGGTACTTCAGATTGCCAGTGTTTATATTATTCTGATTCAGATGGTATCATTTTTGTTTTTGCTTTTGACCTCGGATACAACAACAGATAAGATGTATGTACTTACAACAGAGGAACGTTTAGAGATGAACGCAGAGAATAATGTTGTTGTATTTGTGTTGGATTTCTTCGATGAGCAGATTATGGAACAGATTGTAGAGCAGGATGCGGAATTCTTAAGTCCATTAGCTGATTTTGTATGGTACCAGAATGCAACCAGTAAATATGCATTTACGGATATGTCTCTTCCTTACCTGCTGACTGGCGTAGAATGGCAGAATGGAATGCTGGAAGAGGATTATAGAGACTACGCATACCAAAACAGCACTTTTTTGCAGGAGATAGCAGAACAGGGCTATGACATTGGAATCTATACAGATGCAAGCTATGTAGACAGCTCTGTGAGAGATATTGTAAGTAATTTCTCGGAAGGTCTTGCAAGAAAAAGTGGTATTTCGCAAGTGCTGTCGACCATGGGAAAATGCTCTAGATATAAGCTTGCACCGTTTGTGATGAAGAATTGGTACAGCTATGCAACGAGTGAGATTGTGACCGGAATTATTCATGATGATGTAGAAGGAAATGGAGCTAATGAACTGAATGTAACAGCCCATGATATTTTAAGTGATGTGCCTTTTAGACATAAATTAGAGACAGAGGGAATGCTGATAAGTGAAAATGCTTCTGCAAATGGAACCTTCAAGCTCTATCATCTATATGGTGCTCATGCTCCATATATTATGAATGAAAATGGTAGTTGGCTTGCAGAAGGCGAGACAAGTAATGTTATTTTGCAATCCAGAGGTTGTATGAAGATTTTATTCAAATATATTGAACAGCTGAAACAGTTAGGAATCTATGACAATACAACGATTATTATTACTGCAGACCATGGACAGAATTTCTTATTTGATGAATCTCATGCAAAGAGTCAGGAAGAGTTGGGATTGGAGCCTACTTCTAGCCCGATTATGTTTGTGAAAGAGAAAAATGCGCATCATGAGAATGGTCTGGTGATTTCAAAGGCGCCGGTATCTCATGAAGAAGTTTTATCAACGGTTATGGAAGCAGTTGGTGGAGATGCGCAGAAATATGGAAGAACGTTCAAGGAAATTAGCGAAGATGAAGAAAGAGAAAGAGTATTCATCTATGGAAGATATCCTGATCTTGAATTTTTAAAGTGTACGATTCAGGGAGATGTTATGAATGCTTCGAACTGGAAGGTTGAACCAATCGAATAAACGAAGTGCAGTATAATGGGAGAAAACACATGGTTATAATACATGTAATGGGTGGACTTGGAAATCAGTTGTATCAGTATGCTATGTATGAGAAGCAAAAACAGCTTGGCAAAGAGGTAAAGCTTGATTTATATGCCTATGAGGTTCCCGAAGGGCATGAGGATAGGGAATGGCGTAAGCTGGAGCTTGCATGGCTGGATGGAATCAGCTATGAGGTCTGTACTCCACAAGAGCGTACTTTGTTTCTGGATAATAGTATGGCGATAAAAGACAGAATTCGAAGAAAACTGACTGGAAGGAAGAATCGCACACTTCGAGAGGTTAGCGATTATATGCCGGAGGTGCTTAGTGCAGATGAGGTATATCTGTATGGATATTGGACCTGTGAGCGCTATTATGAGGATATGATTCCATTGTTACAGAGTAAGATTCGATTTCCACAGAGTAAGAATCCGAAGAATCAGGAAACAATGGAGAACATGCGTAAGCAACAGTCTGTTAGTATTCATATTCGCAGGCAGGATTATCTGACGGTAGCAGATGGAAAGCGCTATATGGGTATCTGTACAGAGGAGTACTATAAGGCTGCTATGCAATATATAGAAACGCATGTAACGGAGCCGGTTTATTATATTTTTTCGGATGATGTAGAATATGCAAGAGAGCATTTTACGGGAGAAAATATGCATATTGTAGACTGGAATCACGGAGATGACAGTATGTATGATATGCAGCTAATGAGCTGTTGTAAGCATAATATCTGTGCAAACAGTACCTTTAGCATGTGGGGAGCAAGATTGAATCAGAATACTGACAAGATTATGATACGTCCCTTGCATGCGGATAACTATGAGACAACAACCGCTCAGGAAATACAGGAAAATTGGAAAAAATGGATATTAATTAATCCAAAGGGTGAGATAGAATGAACGATTTGATATCGATTATTGTACCGCTTCATAATGTTGAGCAGTATCTGGAGCGTTGTATCAATTCTATACTACAGCAGACCTATCAGAATCTGGAGATTATTCTAATTGATGATGGTTCTACAGATGGTTCTGCGAAAATTTGTGATGATTACGCATCAAAGGACAGCAGAATCAAGGTAATTCATAAGCAAAAGGCAGGAGTGTCGGCAGCAAGAAATTCCGGTTTTGCCATTGCAACCGGAACCTATATTGGTTGTGTGGATAGTGATGACTGGATTGAGCCGGATATGTATGAAACGATGTATCGGGCAACACAGAGCTATCAAGTGCCGATTGCTTTTTGTAGATATGCGTCGGTGTTTGAGCATGAGACTTATGCAAGAGGAACCGGTAAGGAATTTCTCTTTTCTCGAGAAGAGTTGTTACGTAATTACATTAATGACAGTGAAGAATATGTGATTAACAATTCCGTATGGAGCAAGCTGTTTCATAGAGACCTTGCCAAAGATATCTTATTTGCAGAGGGAAGAGTATCAGAAGATATCATGTATACAACTAGATTGTTGTGCAAATTAGAGCAGGGAGTTTATATTGACCGTTGTCTGTATAATTATAAGCAGGATCGACCGGGAAGCATTATGAATTCGAATCGGGTACAGCGTGTGATACAGGATGAGATTCCATTCTGGAAGGAGCATATTTCCTATGTAAGAGAGCATGTTTCAGATGAGATGGGAGATTATGCGGCGTATTATTTTTATCGAAGAATGATGCTGTACTATACGGACTTAAAGGGAAATAAAGAGAATAAGCTTCTGGTGCAAAAAATTGCAAAGCTTATGAAAAGGGAAAAGAAAGATATTATTTCGATTTATTCGGGAAAGACGGGAACAACTGGCGATAAGGTCAGAATGAGATTGTTTTTGTTTAGTCCGAAGCTGTATTATTGGATGAATGAGACTTATGGTGCAGTTGTTGTGCCATTGAAGCAGAGGTAAAGGAGCAGGCATGCCTTTTAATTCCTATTTATTTATTTTCTTGTTTTTGCCACTGGTATTAACAGGATATTATGGATTAAATCATTGGAAATTGCATAAAGCAGCTACTGTTTTTCTGATAGGCATGTCTTGCTGGTTCTATGGATATAGCAGTGTTGGATATCTTATGGTACTTATCATCAGCATATTCATGAATTATCTTATTGTAAGGGGAATGAGATATGCACAGAAGAATAGTATCAGGCAATGTTTATTGGTTACAGGTATTTTGCTGAATCTGGGAAGCTTGTTTTATTATAAATATGTTGATTTCTTTATTGAAAATATCAATACGGTATGGCAGACAGATATTTCGTTCTTACAGATTGCCATGCCGCTTGGAATCAGCTTCTATACCTTCCAGCAGTTGGCGTATGTGATAGATTCCTACAAGGGAGAATGTGAGGATTATACCTTTTTAGAGTATATGGCGTATGCGGTGTTTTTTCCTAAGATGATTCAGGGACCCATTGCACTTCATAGTGAAGTGATTCCGCAAATGCGTATGGAAGAGAATAAGCATCTGCAATATATGAATCTGTCGAAGGGAATCTATGCGTTTTCCTTAGGAATGGCAAAAAAGGTGTTAATAGCGGATACCTTAGCAAAGCTTGTAAACATAGGATATGACAATATCCCGGAGCTTAGTGTGATTAGCACGGTAATTGTTATGGTAAGCTATTCCTTGCAGATTTATTTTGATTTTAGCGGTTATACCGATATGGCATATGGTCTTGGGTATATGTTTAATGTCGAGTTGCCATGGAACTTCAATTCTCCTTATAAGGCAGATTCGATTTCTGATTTTTGGGATCGTTGGCATATGACATTAACGAGATTTTTTACGAAATATCTCTATATTCCTCTTGGAGGCAGCAGGCGAGGTGTAGTAAGAACCTATGTAAATATCATGATTGTATTCTTAGTAAGCGGTTTGTGGCATGGAGCAAACTGGACGTTTATCCTTTGGGGTGCAATGCATGGTATAGCCAAGGTAATCGATAGATTATTTAGTAAAGTGATTCAAAAAGTACCGAGAGTACTGCGCATTGTGACTACGTTCCTTTTTACCACATTTGCTTGGAGTCTGTTTCGTGCAGATTCTATACCACAGGCAAAGCACTTATGGCGACATTTACGACTAGAGGAATGGGGAGGTATCTATGCGGAGCTGATTGAGACCTTTAACGATTTACTGGAAGTAAAGGTGTTATACAGAGTAGGACTTGGTGGATTGATGAATGCCTATCCATGGTGTATCATGGTGGTGTTTCTTGTGATATTGGTAATGGCATGCTTTACCATGCGTAATACGCAGGAAAAGGTTGCAGCGATGCAGTTTACAAATCGAAAGATGTTCGTGACGGTTATCCTGCTTATGTGGTGCATGGTATCGCTGACAGAGGTTAGTGTATTTCTATATGCGAATTTTTAAAGGAGCTTTATGGAACAGAATAAGCAGCAGAAGGCTGAAAAGTGGTTTAAAAAGTGCATATTGTGTCTGTTTCTTTTAGTAGGTGTTGTAGTAGGACTGGTTTATGTCTTTGATCCTTATTTTCACTTTCATAAGCCGTTCTCTTTTGTATCATACAGGCTATATGATGAACGCTATATCAATGATGGAATATCCAGACATTTTGATTATGATGCTATTGTTACGGGAACTTCCATGGCACAGAATTTTAAGCCAAGTGAGATAGATGAATTATATGGAACAAAGTGTGTGAAGGAAACCTTTGCTGGTGCAGGCTATAAGGAGCTGTCGGAGAATCTGGCAAGAGCTTTGGAATATAATGAGAACCTAAAGACGGTATTCTGGACCATGGATTATAATGCACTGATGCGTGATAAGGACTGGTATTCTTATGACAGTTATCCTACGTATCTGTATGATGATAATATCTGGAACGATACTTCCTATGTGTTTAATAAGACGACTCTGTATCATGGTGTATTGACGAATCTGATGATGACACTTACTGGTGAATCGAGTACAACGATGGATGAGTATTCTGCATGGGAGAAAGAGACAGGAGTGGAATATATCCTTCAGACGTATTCCAGAGAAGGACTTACACTTCGAGATGAACAGCTTATTATGACAGAGGAAGAACGGATTATGGTTACGGAAGCGATTCAGCAAAATTTTGTTGATTTGATTAACCAATATCCGGATACGCAGTTTTATATCTTTTATACTCCATATAGTATCTATTATTGGGATTTTATGGAGCAGGAGGGGATGCTGCTTCGTCAGTTGGAAGCGGAACAGATTGCAACAGAGCTTTTACTGGAATGTCCGAATGTAAGGTTGTATAATTTCTTTGATCATTATGAACTAATCTGCAATCCGGACAATTATCGAGATAAAGAGCATTATGGTGCAGAAATCAACAGTAAGATATTGCAATGGATGACAGAGGACACCTATCTGGTAACGAAGGAGAATTATCTCGACAGACTGGATGCAGAGAGAGAATTTTACATGAATTATGACTATGATACGCTTTATACGGAAAGCCTGAAGCAGGCAGGTTATTAAGCTTAGAAGAAAAGAGATACAAGGAAAAGGAGAAAGATATGGATATCATAAAGAAACTGAGATACATTATGGACAGGCAGCAGAAGATACATTTGTGTGTTCTTGGTGTTATGGTTTTTATCGGAGGTCTGTTGGAGTGTTTAAGCTTATCTGCGTTATTACCTGTTGTGTGGACAATGGTGGATGAGAGCGCAGTAGAAAGCAATGAGATATTAAGTAAGGCTTATGGGATTGCAAACAAGCTTTTCAACGTTCAGAGTACACATGATTTTATCATTGTACTGTTAGCTTTAATTATCCTGCTGTTTATTTTTAAAAATGCATATTTATTGTTATTGACTAATGAACAGTCAAGATTTATTGCTTTTAACAGAAATAAAATGATTAGCCGAGTATTAAGAGAGTTCTTGAATCGTCCGTATGAGTTTTATCTGGATGCAGATATTCCTACTGTTTTTCGTCTGACAGATAGTGATATTCCGAATGTGTTTGCTATGATGCTGGCCATTATTTCTCTGGTATCAGAATGTATTGTATTTGTTATTTTGAGTGTAATATCCATAGCCACCAGTTGGCAGATGACAATCTTTATGGTTGCTATATTAGGGATTATATCATTGTTGATATTGAAAGTGATGAAACCACAGCTTGCAAGCTTAGGACAGAGGAACTTATCCGTACAGTCAAGAATTGCAAAGTGGCGAATTCAGGCAATCTATGGAATCAAGGATGTAAAGGTATTACACAGAGAAGCCTTTTTTGCAGATAATTATGAAAGCTCAGGTAAGGTCGGTGCGGCATTATCCAGAAAATATTCGGTTATGAACAGCACACCTCGATTGCTGATTGAGACCGTATTTATTGCAAGTATTCTTGGGTATATGATTATCTATATGCTGAATGGTAATGATATCTCAGAGATGATTTCCATGTTGTCGGTATTGGGATTAGCAGCGATAAGACTGATGCCTTGCGCCAACAGAATCAATACCTATATGACAGAGATTGCATATCAGAAGCCATGTCTTGATTATGTATATGAGAATCTCAACATGAATGCCATAACGGAGAAGAATAATCAGGCCCTTATGACAGCAAAAGAGGATGTAAAGCTTGAGCTTCGAGATAAAATAGAATTAAAAGATATGGTTTATGCATATCCGAATACCGATAAGTTAATCTTCGATCATGCAGATATGGTGGTTCCATATGGAAAATCAGTAGGAATCATGGGTTCATCCGGTGCAGGTAAGTCTACGGTTGTAGATATTCTTCTGGGACTTTTGAAGCTTCATGAAGGAACGATTACCTGTGATGGAGTGAATATTTTTGATAACTATCCGGCGTGGCTTGCGCAGATTGGCTATATTCCACAGTCCATTTATCTGGTAGATGAACCGATTAGAAATAATATTGCCTTTGGTATTGCGGATGATGAGATTGATGATGACAGAATCTGGCAGGTATTAGAGGAAGCCCAGATGAAGGAGTTCGTAAAATCCTTACCTGAGGGACTTGATACGACGATTGGAGACCGTGGTGTCAGACTTTCCGGCGGACAGAGACAGCGACTGGGTATTGCAAGAGCACTGTATCATAATCCGGAGATTCTGATTTTTGATGAGGCAACTTCAGCGCTTGATAATGAAACAGAACAGGCGGTTATGGATGCGATTAACAGCTTCCACGGCAAGAAGACAATGGTTATCATTGCGCATAGATTAAATACGATTGAGAAGTGTGATATTATTTATAAGGTTGAAAACGGAAAAATTGCAGAAGCAGCCTTAAAATAAACATTGTAATGACACAGAAATGAGGAAAATATGTCAGGAAAACCAATTATTGCAACGGAAATACATACAGGGCAGGGACTGGGAAATCAGCTGTTCTGTTATGTTACCGTGAGAAGTATTGCGAAGAGAAATGACTGTGATTTTAGTATTCTTGGGGCAGATACATTGGCAAATAATATTCATAGCCAGTGTGGCCTGTATTTTATGGATTTGGATACAGGAGTGCCTACCAAGAAGGACGATTATACCAAAATTTATAATGAGAAGGAAGATAGATTGTTTATTCCGAATTCCAAGCATGATATTGAGCATGGCTGTTATATTACAGGAACGGATGAGACGTTATTGAATATGAAGGAAACGGTGCTTACCTATGGTAATATGCAGACAGAGGATTATTATCTGCCGTATAAGGAAGATATTAAGGAATGGCTTAAGGTAAAGCCGGAGTATGACTGTAAGGAATTCTCACAGGATGACTTATGTATCATTCATTTAAGATGTACCGATTATATTGGAAGTCCTGAGCTCTTTGTGACTAAGAAGTATTGGATGGATGGCATGAAGAATATGAGGAAGATTAATCCGAATATGCGCTTTATGATTATTACCAATGATGTGAAGGAAGCAGAGAAGCTGATTCCGGGAGTGAAGGCATACAATTTTGATCTTGCCAAGGATTATTCGATTATAAAGAATGCGAAATATTTGTTGCTTGCCAATTCATCCTTTGCCTACTTCCCGGCATTTACCAGCGATACCATTCAATATATTATTGCGCCAAAATACTGGGCAAGACATAATGTGTCTGATGGATATTGGGCCTCTGAACAGAATATTTATGCCGGCTGGCATTATCAGGACAGACAGGGAAGAGTCTTTAGTGCAGAGGAATGTAAAAAGGAATTAGAACATTATAAGGCAACATCTGAGAATTATAAGCATCTAAATGAGCCGATTCCAGAGGAAAAAAAGGCAGCAGCATATAAAAAGGCGGCACGCTTTTATAAGAGAGCGGAGCTTGTAAGATTCTGGCAGGCAGGAAAGCGTAAGCTACGTAAAATGTTTACAAAATAGAAGGAAAATAGATGGAGGATAAAGGCATGAGTGAGACAGCCAAAAAGCTGCAGCTCCCACAGGTAACGCTGATAGCCATGACGAGTG
Source organism: Lachnospiraceae bacterium (assembly GCA_017440575.1). Lineage (GTDB taxonomy): Bacteria > Bacillota > Clostridia > Lachnospirales > Lachnospiraceae > COE1. Next base: position 135,349 of record JAFSGY010000028.1, read on the forward strand.
TGGATGTGCAGGCTACTGTGGAAGCAATGAAATATAGCATGCGTGGAATAGAATTTGGAGATGCGGTCATTGTAACGCATAAGAAGCCATGGGGCTTGCCAAAGAACATCAGGTATGCGCATACCTCCAAGCTGACCAATATAGACCATTTTAATTATAAGACGGTATATGATCTGGGGGACTATGTGAATACAGAATATGCCCTGCTTGTCCATGCAGATGGATTTGTTGTAAATCCAGAGAGCTGGCGGGATGAATTTTTAGATTATGATTATATCGGTTCTCCATGGCCTATGCCAACCAATGATTTGATGTATCGTGATATTAATGGTAATTTATGTCGTGTAGGAAATAGTGTGTCTATCAGAAGTAAGCGTTTGATGGATTTTCCGAAAAAGTGTAATATGCCTTGGACACCCGAGGATGGCTGCTTTAATGAGGATGGCTTTATCTGTTGTAGAATGAGACATTTATTTGAGGCAGAAGGAATGCGTTATGCGCCATTAGAGCTGGCGATTTATTTTGGACATGAGCATATGATTCCTGAGCTTGAGGGCAAGGATATCAAACCGTTTGTGTTCCATAAGTGGTGGGGAACCAATGCGCAGTATCCGGATTTTAGAAAGCCTTCCATGAAGGAGAGAATCAAAAGACCACTTCGTAAGATAAAGCAGAAGCTGATGTAAGGAGTAGAGTGTGAGCAGAGTATCCATATGTATACCAACCTATAATAATCTGGAGCAGGTTATTCATTTATTACAGTCCATAGAAGAGCAGACCTATCAGGATATTGAGATTATCATTACGGATGACTCTACCAATCCTGCAATTGAGGAATGGATAGGTGCTCATAGAGAGGATGAAAGCTTTACCTGTCTGAAAAAGTGTACTTATCAGCATAACAAGAAGCCTCTTGGACATATTTTTAACTGGAATGAGGCTCTGAGTAAGGCAACCGGAGAATATATCAAGATTATGTTCAGTGATGACTGGTTTACTTATAAGGATAGCCTGGAGCGAATGGTAAAGGATCTGGAAGAGAAGCCGGAGGCAGCACTTGTATTTACCGGAAGCATGCAGGTATCACCAAGAGAATCCTATAACCGTTGTGCATCAGATGAATTTATAGAGAGATTTCGTAAGGATTATCGATATTTGTTTATTGATTATCAGATTGGGGCACCAAGTGCTTCACTTTATAGAGCATGTGACTGTTATTTTGATGAGAGAAGTACCTTTGCATCGGATGTATTTCTGTTTATGAGAATTTTGAAGAAAAACAGTCATTTTGTATGTATCAAAGAGCCATTGATATCGATTGGAATTCATGATAATCAGTATACCTGTGGCTTCGATGAAAAGGATGAAAGAAAGCTTACCGATTATGAAATTCTTTTCCAAGAGTATGATATGGTGGAAAAGAAGGAATACCGAAAGGAATTCCTAAAAAGCTTTATATTTCCATATGGAAAAGGCTGGAGCTATGCAAAGAGCATGAAGATTCCTTTTGGAGAATATGCGGCACAGTATTTTGAAATTCTATGGTGGAAGCTTACCGTAGGTTATCCACATGGCATAAAGAAGCGCTTAAAGGCATTGATAAGCCGTTAGGAAGCAGGAGAGGAAAGATATGGTATACGATTGTTTTCAGTTCTTCAATGAACTTGATATGTTGAAGATTCGGCTCAATGTCATGAGTCCGATTGTTGATAAATTTGTCATCAGTGAGGCAACAGAGACATTTTCCGGCTTGAAGAAGCCGTTGTATTATGAAGAAAATAAGGAAATGTTCGCTGAATTTCAGGATAAGATTATCCATGTGGTGGTGGATGATACACCGGAAGGCTTTACCCATGACAGGGATACCTTCCAGAAGAATGCAGTAACCAGAGGGTTAAAAGACTGTACAGATGAGGATATCGTTATCTTTAGTGATTTGGACGAGATTCCTAATCCGGAAAAAATAAAGGAAATTTTAAAGGATTTCCAGCAGGATAAAATTTATCATTTTGCGCAGAGACTGTTTTATTGTTATTTGAACATGGAAGAGGTATCAGGTAATCTCTTGTCTTATGCCGGTGAGTTTGAAGGAGTAGAGCGTAAGAAATGGATAGGTTCGAAGATGTGCAGCTATAAGCTTCTTCGTGAGCAGAATCTGTTACTTGGAGAATTAAGATTCCCGGAACGCAAGGAAATCGGTATTCGTGTGGAAGACGGTGGCTGGCATTTTGGCTACATGGGTGGACATGGAGAAAAGGATGTGCAGAAGCGTGTGAAGGAGAAGGTAGTATCCGCAGCACATCAGGAATACAATTCCAGACGTGTGTTATCACAGGTTTCAGACCAGATTAAGGATGGTAAGGATATTTTCGGAAGAGATGCAAAGTTTATCCGTTGTGAGATTGATGAAAGCTATCCGGAATATATCAGAACGCATCAGGAAGAATTAAGCTTTTTGATTATGCAGGAGGAGAAAGTGTTTGCAAAGACATTAAGAAAGATTAAGTCAGCCTGCAAAAATGTGGTATATCAGATGCTTGTGACAATGAAAAGACTGGTTAAAAAGCTCTTAGGAAAGTGATTGACATGCAGTTTGTATCCTTGAAATTTATTCTTTTTCTGCTAGGTGTCATACTAGGTTATTATGTGATGCCGGGCAGAGGAAAAAAAATAATGTTGCTATTTGCCAATGTGGTATTCTATTATACCTTTGGCATACAAAACCTGTGTATTTTAGCACTTATGGTATTCATATCCTTTTCAGGAGCAAGACTTTTGCAGAAAAAGAAGGAAAAGAGATATCTGATTTTCTTTTTGGTAATAAGTCTATTACCATTGGTGCTTTTGAAATATTGTGATTTTGAAGGCCTTGTGGAACCAATTGGAATCAGCTTTTTTACCTTTAAGGTAATCAGCTATCTGATAGATACCTATCAGGATAAGTTGGAAACAAAGCATGGATTATGGGACTATAGTATCTATGTGAGCTTCTTTCCTGCGATTACATCAGGACCTATTGACAGGGCAGAACCATTTATCAGACAGATACAGCAACCAAAGCGCTTAGAAGAGAGAAGACTTTTGGAAGGTCTCTTATATGTTTTATGGGGATATTTCCAGAAGATGATAGTGTCTGACCGTCTGGCTATTATTGTAAATACAGTTTTTGATAGTTATCAGACTTATGCAGGATTTCCGTTATTGGTTACAAGTGTTTTCTATACCTTGCAGATTTATCTTGATTTTGCAGGATATACTTTCATAGCACTTGGTATTGCCAAGGCGCTTGGTTATGAGTGCCAACAGAACTTCAGACAGCCTTATTTTTCTATGAGTATTCGAGAATTCTGGCAGAGATGGCATATGAGTCTGTCAGGGTGGCTTAGAGATTATATTTATATCCCATTAGGTGGAAACAGGAAGGGAATTACCAGAAAATATATCAATCTGATGATTACCTTTTTGGTTAGTGGAATCTGGCATGGCGCAGGTTGGAACTTCGTTGCATGGGGTGCTCTGCATGGAATATATCAGGTAATTGGAGCGCTTACTGAGAAGTATAGAATACGCATGAAGGAAAAGCTGCACATTGCCAATACAGTGCTGGATAAAGGAATAAGAATGTTTGTTACGTTTGTTCTTGTTAACTTTGCATGGATACTTTTTAGAGGCACTGGTGGACTGAGTGGTTGTGTAGATATCATTAGAAATATATTTGTTCCAAGTGGAATCAGTTTTTATTGGTTATGGGATACCGGAGTAGTGAAGCTGGAGTTCTGCATTATGCTTGCAGCGCTACTTTGTATCGTAGTTGTTGATGTTCTTAGGTATCATAAGGTCAAGCTATTACAGCTATTTTCTAAGAGTCCTGTAATTTTGCAGTTTGTCTGCATTTATGTGTTATTTTTTGCAGTTGTATTATTTGGAGTTTACGGGCCGGGATATGATTCCTCGGCATTTATCTACTTCCAGTTTTAGAGAAAGATGAAGATGAAGACTAGAACAAAAATCTTTTTAAAGTGCATAAAGTGGTGCGTATTCCTTGTGATACTGGTATTTTTGGTACAGAGGGCTGCTCTTGCTGTACAGGTCTATGGTACGGATCAAGCAGAGCCTGACAGAAGAGCATGTCTGTTCTTTGAACTGCCTAAGGATACCGTGGATTGTTTGTTTATTGGAACCTCCCATGTGTATTGCAGTTTTATTCCACAGAGAATCTATGAGCAAAGTGGAATAACAAGTGCAAGTCTTGCAACCTCATCCCAATCCTATCAGAATACCTATTGGTTATTAAAAGAAGCCTTACGGTATCAGAAGCCGAAGGTAGTGGTTATGGATATTCATTCTGTAACAAGTGCAGTGGATGAACAGGTGCAGAATTTCCGTTTGCATTATACTTCCGGAATCTCTGCAATGCCGGATATTTCTTTGAACAAGCTGAGAGCATTTTATGATATAAGGACATCTGGCATTGGTTGGTCTGAGAATATGACAAAATATGATGCCTTTGGTTTGCTAGAGTATAAGAATGAGTATCAGAGAGCACGGAATAGTGTCAGGGAGCTGATAAATCTTGTCATAGAGCCGGTGAGAGAATATAGAACCTTTGGATTCTATCCGACGACTACCGTATATCCGATGGAAGAGCTTGTACCGAACTTGGAAACGGAAAACTATCTGGATTTCTATACAACACAGGAGTATGAATACTTAAATAAAATATATAAGCTTTTACAAGATGAAGATATAGAAATGCTTCTGACCAGGACGCCGTATACCATGCCGGAGTTTGATGACTATCAACTGAACAGACAAGCTCTAGAATGGGCAAACGCAACAGGGATTCCTGTTATTGATTATTTCGAATTGATACAGAATGGCACGATAGATATAGATCTACACACGGATTTTAGAGATGCAGATCATCTGAATTATCTGGGAGCCAAAAAGGCAACGGATTATATGATAACGTATCTGGAAGAGAATTATTCCTTGGAGAACCATAAAGGTGATAAAAAGTACCGCTTGTGGGAGGATATGGAATATGATTATGAGACGGTGGAAGAACAGGTGAAGAAAAACGCCGGAATAAACGGGAAGCAATAAAAGAGGGTGAGAAGGATGATAGAGACAAAGCTAAAAAAAGCAGGAGAAATTTGCTTTTGGATAGGGTTAGTAATAGAGATACTGATTGTTATTATTGATAAGAGCGCATATATCAATCCTTATGAGGGATGGCTGTTTCGTATCACTTTTGTATTATTCGGGATAAAAGTAATGACAACGAAGTATACCATGAAGGAATGGCTGTGCATACTTGGTGTTGGTATTGTTGCTGCCATTTCCTATTTTGTAAATGAGAAGGATGAGGTTGTCAGAATTGTCGTATTTGTGGCAGCATGTAAGGATTTACCATTGAAAAATATCTTAAAGACCACATTGTTTGTGACCGCGGCAGGAAGTGTTGTTTTATTCTTATTATCTGTAACAGGAATATTCGGTGCACTTACCATGACTGCTAATTTTGGTCGAGGACCATTTCCGGGGATTGTAGAGACAAGATACTGCTTTGGAATGGGACATCCAAATGCATTCCAGTGTATGATGTTTATGATGACAGTACTATGCTTGTATACCTATGCAAAAGAAATGAAGTGGTATCATTTTGTTCTCCTCTTTGCGGTTAATTTTCTGGTATATCAGTTTACGGATTCCAATACAAGCCTCTTAGTTACAGTGGCAGCTATTTGTGGTGTGGCTGTAATGAAGTATTGGAAATGGCTTCAGAAGAGCAGCTTTGCATACTGGGCAGGTATGCTGCTGGTGTTAGGGATTGTAATCTTTTCCGCAATTGGTTCTCATTATGGGCGTACTACGCAGTTTATGTGGGATTTGGATCAGCTTTTGAATGGCAGATTTCAGTATGCCCATGTAGTAGAAGCGTCAAGATTAGAGAATTGGAAGCTGTTTGCAGCCCCTGAAAATACAGAGTTTTTTGATGCGGGCTTTATTAAGCTGTTTTATTGGTATGGTATCATTCCAGGATGTTTGTATGTATTTGCGAATCTGTATTTAATTTACCAGAGTTACAAGAAGCAGGATTATGCATTACTTGTTATAGTAGTCGCATTTACAGTTTTTTCGATTATGGAGGCACATTTGATATCCTGGTATATTTTAAGAAACTATCTGTTTATTGTATTGGGATACTATTGGTATCAGCCGTTTGTGAAAATGCAGGAAACGGAAGCAAATTTCTGGCAGATTAAGAAGCTATTAGGAAAGGCATAAGGTATGAAGTTAGTAAGTGTAGTAGTACAGGCATATAATTCAGCGGATACCATATGTGATACGCTGGAGAGTATTAAGGCACAGACTTATTCTAATATAGAGCTTATTATCTCGGATGATAAGTCCAAGGATAATACCATAGAGGTGGCAAAGGCATGGATGGAAGAGAATAAGAATACCTTTTCAAATATAAAATTGGTTACGACTGAGCAGAATACGGGAATTCCAGGGACTAATAATCGTGCTTTGAAGCAGGTAACCGGTGAATATGTGGAGTTTTTGGCAGCAGATGACTATATGGTGCCTGAGGCTATAGCAGAATATGTGGCTTTTTGTGAAGGGAATCCGAAAGCCATTCCTATAGCGAGAGTGCGTTTGGTCTCGGATGAGCCTTGTGATTTTACACCAGTTCAGAAGTATTGTGACAAATGTTATGAGTTTGCTAAGCTGGAATATAAGGAGCAGTATAAGCAGCTTTTAATGCAGAATATGGTGGTAGCACCGGCGGCAGCATTTTATCCAATGGAGCTTATGCATGAGGTAAATGGATTTGATGAAGCGTATCGTTGTTTCGAAGATTATCCGATGAACCTAAAGCTTATGAAGCAAGGATATCGCTTTGGTTTTGTTGATAAGGAATTGATTGGTTATCGAATATCCGCAAAGTCTATTACAGGTTCTTCTGACTTGAGTCCGGTAAAAAGAGACGAGACAAAGCTGTTCTTCCGAGAGAAGATGTGGTACATGATACAGGCCGGTATGGGCTGGGAGGCAATCAAGCAGTCAAGATATTGGATAAAAATGGCACTGAAAAAAGGGTGAAACACATGAACATTGTAATTATTCCGGCATTTTTTCAAACAAAGAACAGACCCACTCTTGGCAGCTTTTTTCTGGATCAGGCAAGGGCATTAAAGAGAGCCGGGCATCAGGTGACAATTTTATATTGTGATACCTATTCCGTAAAATGTGCCAAGGAATGGCTTATTTATGAGGAAGAGACAGCATCTCAGACAGAGGGAATCCAGATTTTCCGAGAAAAGTGTTTTTGTCCATTAAAACATGGCATGGAAGGATATAAGGAAGCCTTTGCAAAAGGAATAGAGCAGCTATGGGATAGGCATTTGAAGAATCAGAGTATTGACATCATTCATGCGCACTGTTGTGTATGGGCAGGTTATGCTGCTATGAAGCTGTCAGAAAAAGTAAAAATTCCTTATGTGATTACAGAGCATGCAACGCTTTTTCAGCTCCATAAGGATGAAATCAGTAGTGCCAATAATGAAGTGATAAAAGCAGTTTTTCAAAAGGCGAACAAGGTTATCTGCGTCAGCAGAGCATTTGGAAAGCTGTTAGAAGAATATACAGATAACATAGAGGTTATCGGAAATGTGATAGATTGTGAACGATTCCGAATCATAGAGCAGGAGAAGAAGCGTTCGGAGATTGGGCTGTTAACGGTCTGCTATATGGAAGAAGAGGCACAGTTATACAAAAAGGGAATGGATATTCTGATTAGAGCATGGGCAAAAATCACCTCAAAGTATCCACATGCAAGGCTTATCATTGGTGGAGGTGGAAAAGCCTTAGAAAAAGTAGTAGAATGGACAAGAGAATATCAGGTTGCAGATAGTGTGGAATTCCTTGGCGCATTGGACAGAGAGCAGGTAGTAGAGCAGATGCAGCAATGCGATTGCTTCGTGTTGCCAAGCCGATATGAAACCTTTGGTGTGGTTTATATCGAGGCAATGGCTTGTGGAAAGCCTGTGATTGCGGTAGCTAATGGTGGGCCGGATGACTTTGTTCATGATTTCAATGGGTTATTAATTCAGCCAGAGCAGGAAGAAGAGCTTGTGCAGGCGTTGGAGAAGATGATAACAGCAATCGGGCAGCAGGATTCACTATATAAGCCAAAACGAATTGCAGACTATGTGGAAGAGAAGTTCTCTTATAGTGCAATTGCGGAGCAATTGGAGAACCTTTATAAAGATATTGTTTCAGTGGGATAGATTAAGTGACTAAAGGGAAGAAAGAAATGCAGGAAATCTTAGTGTCAGTGTTGACACCGTGCTATAATAGTGCCAAAACAATAGAAAAGACATTAGAATGTATTGAGAAGCAAACCTATCAGAATATCCAATACATCATTGTAGATGGTGGCTCCACAGACGGGACGTTAGAGTTAATTGAACAGCATAGAAGCCGATTACCAGAGCAGTTTACCCTGATATCAGAGAAGGATCAGGGTATTTATGATGCCATGAATAAGGGAATCGGACTGGCTAAGGGGCAATTGGTAGGCATTGTGAATAGTGATGACTGGTATGAAGAGGATACCATTGAACAGGTTGTAAAGAATTACCAAGGGAATGCTTATGAGGTAGTCTATGGTATGCAGCGTACTTATTTGAATGGTAAGGAAAAGGCAACCTTTATCTATCATCATGATTTTCTGCCGGAGCAGATGATTACACATCCAACCTGTTTTGTGACAAAGAATGCCTATAAAGAACTAGGTGCATTTGATTTGAAATACCGTTCTGCGGCAGATTATGATTTGATGCTTCGTTTTTATGAATCGAAAAGGGTTGTATTTACACCGATTTATCAGATTTTATCGAATTTTCAGTTAGGCGGTATGTCAAGCAGTCAGGTTGGTGTTCGTGAAAATGCGACGATACGATATGAGAGAGGCTTTATGTCGAAGAAGAAGTATCGTTTTGTAATAATAAAGAGCAAGATATATGAATGGTTAAATAGAAGATAAAAAGGGAGAAAATTACGATGTTAGAGAAAAATGTCATGTTAGATGGAAAATGTATTCTGGTTACAGGGGCAGCAGGCTTTATTGGTTCAAACCTGACAATGGAGTTATTAAAAAGTACGGAGAATGCACATATTATCTGTATTGACAATATGAATGATTATTATGATGTTTCCTTGAAGGAATTCCGTCTGCGCCAGATTGAAGAACTCACTAATCAGGTATCAGGAAGCTTTACCTTTATTAAGGGAAATATTGCAGATAAGGAATTGATTACAAAAGTATTTGCAGAATATAAGCCACAGATTGTGGTAAATCTCGCTGCACAGGCTGGTGTACGTTATAGCATCGAGAATCCGGATGCCTATATTGAGGCAAATCTGATTGGATTCTACAATATTTTAGAGGCATGCCGTCATAGCTATGATAACGGAGAGTGTGGCGTAGAACATCTGGTATATGCAAGCTCTTCTTCTGTGTATGGAAGCAATAAGAAGATTCCATATGCGACAGAGGATAAGGTTGATAATCCGGTTTCGTTGTATGCAGCAACGAAGAAGTCAAATGAGCTTCTTGCCCATGCGTATTCCAAGCTATACGGTATTCCATCAACAGGACTTCGATTCTTTACCGTATATGGTCCGGCTGGAAGACCGGATATGGCTTATTTTGGATTTACGAATAAGCTGGTAAATAACGAGACAATTAAAATCTTTAATTATGGAAATTGTAAGAGAGACTTTACGTATATCGATGATATTGTTACAGGTGTAAAGGCTGTTATGCAGTGTAGTCCGCTTCCAAACGAGGATGGTGTGAAGTACATGGTCTATAACATTGGTAATAATCAGCCAGAGAATCTGCTAGACTTTGTAGATATTTTGCAGGATGAGTTAAAAAAAGCCAAGGTTCTGCCAGAGGATTATGACTTTGATGCGCACAAGGAGCTTGTGGGTATGCAGCCGGGTGATGTAGAGATTACTTATGCAGATGTAACACAGCTTCAAAAAGACTTTGGATTCAAGCCATCGACGAGCTTAAGAGAAGGCTTGCAGGCTTTTGCGAAGTGGTATAAGGATTTTTATGGATAAGAAGTTAAAAATAGCTGTCATTTCATTAAATACAGAAGCTAAGAATGTAAGTAAATATTATAATTCACAGGCAGAAGGACTTGCGAAGGCATTTGCAAAGGAAGGGCATGATGTATTGGTATACCACCTGATTCCTGATTTAGAGCAGGAGTCAGAGAGAGAACAAAGAAGTGGTATTGCTGTTGAGTATCATAAGTGCAGACATATCGGAAAACATGCAATTCCTGATTATGATAAGCTTGATAAAACAAGAGATTGTTATATTACAGCATCGGATAATTATCTTGCACTTGGGAGCTTTGCGAAATGGTGTAGAAGAAATAATATCTTATGTCTGCCTTATATTGGCGTAGTGCATAGTAATAACGCATCTGCATGGAAAAAAAGAGTAGTTGACATGCTATGTAATAATGTACGATATTATAAGAAGATGCCGACAGTAGTAAAGACACCCGCGTTAGCAGAATATTTACACAGTCAGGGAGCTGGCGATAATATCCATGTAGTTCCGGTTGGACTAGATACAGAGCTGTTACAGCAGGATTATGCCCAGTATCCAATAGAAGAACTGAAGCGTCGTTGGGGATATCAGAATAATGAGAAGGTTATCCTCTTTGTGGGGCGTATGACGTCAGAGAAACAGCCTGTAAAAATGGTGGAGATATTTCAGAAGCTGTATCGTCAGGATGCAGATTACCGATTGCTTATGGTTGGGCAGGGTGAGTTGCTTGAGGAAGTAGAGCAGAAAATCAAAAAGAATAAGTTAGAGGCATTCGTAACGATTCATAAAAAGGTTTCTAATGATAAAATGTGGGAACTTTACCGATTGTCAGAGTGCTATGTGAATCTGAATACGCATGAGATATTCGGTATGGCTATTTTAGAAGCAATGTATTATGAGAGTGTAGTGGTAGCACTTAGAGCACCCGGCCCGGAACTGATTATAGAGGATGGAAAGACTGGGTATTTGTGCGATAATGAGAATAGCCTGATACAACATATAAATAATGCAGATAAGAATGTTACAGGGCGACAGGCACATAAAAGTATTAAAGACAGATTTTTGTGGGAGAAATCAGCAGAGCAGATGATGAGGATTATCCGTAAGTATAGATAACCTTGGAAAGGTAAGGTAGGATAAATGCAGATAAAATGTAATGTATTAGACAGACAGTTTCAGATGTATCAACAGGACTATGAAGAGGCAGCACTTCGCGTGCTTCGTTCCGGTTGGTATGTATTAGGCAATGAAGTAACACAGTTCGAAGAAGAATTTGCAGCCTATACAGGAAGAAAGTATTGTGTAGGCTTGAATTCCGGTTTGGATGCCTTGATTATGTCTGTACGTGCGCTTGGAATTGGTGAGGGCGATGAGGTCATTGTTCAGGCTAATACTTATATTGCGACAGTTATTGGTATTACAGAGAATGGTGCAACACCGGTGTTCGTTGAACCGGATGAATACCATAATATTGATGCAGAAAAAATAGAAGCGGCTATTACAGAGAAGACAAAAGCTATTATGATTGTTCATTTATATGGACAGGCAAGTAATATGAAGCCGATTGTTGAGCTTGCAGAGAAGTATCAGCTTCCTATTATAGAGGACTGTGCACAGTCACATGGTGCATGCTTTGATGGTAAGATGACAGGAACCTTTGGGATTTCAGGTTGCTTTAGTTTCTACCCGACCAAGAATCTTGGTGCCTTTGGTGATGCAGGTGCCATTGTAACAGATGATAAAGAATTTGCGGATCAGATTCGTATGATGCGCAATTATGGAAGCAGAATCAAATATGTAAATGAGATCGAGGGAATTAATTCACGATTAGACGAGATGCAGGCAGCACTGTTAAGAGTAAAGCTGACGCACTTGGATGAGCTGAATCAGGAAAGAGTAGTGTTGGCAGAACGCTATACAAAGGGCATTACGAATGAAAAAATCGTGAAGCCTGAGATTAGAGAAGGTGCAGATAGTATCTTCCATCAGTATGTGATTCGCTGTTCTGAGAGAGAGAAGCTCCAGAAGTTCTTAAATGAACAGGGAATCCAGACACAGATTCACTATCCGATACCGCCACACTTAGCAGAATGTTATCAGTATCTAGGACATAAGGCAGGAGAATATCCGATTACAGAGCAGTATGCCAATGAAGTGTTGAGTTTACCACTTTATACAGGTATGACTTGGGAAGAGCAGGATTATGTGATTGAGAAGCTGAATCAGTTTTAGACATAAAAGAAAGGGGTACGCTTATGATAGAAGAATGTAAATTAATAGAATTCCCACAGCATGGTGACGAGAGAGGACATCTTGTGATTGTGGAGGGAAATCAGGATATACCATTTGATATTAAGAGAGTATTTTATATTTATGGTTCTGATAAGGATGTCATTCGAGGCAGACACGCGAATTATAATTCTGAGTTTGTACTTATTAATGTAGCAGGAACATCCAAGGTTAAGGTGGATGATGGTACAAATCAGAAGGTATTTGATTTAGACAGACCTCATATCGGAATCTATCTTCCTAAGCTTGTTTGGAAGGATATGTATGACTTTTCAGAGGATTCGGTATTGCTGGTGCTTGCAAGTGAGCATTATGATAATAACGAATACATAAGAGATTATGATGAGTATATTAAGGTGATGAAGAATCAATAATTTAGCTTGAAGGGGGGAAACATGGACAATGGGATATTATTTGAATCCAACGACTAAAGGATTTCAGGATAGTCTTAATTCTGAGATATATGTTGATAAAACAGGATTAATTGAACAATTGAATCGTTTAATCAATACAGAGCAACGATTTGTCTGTGTCAGCCGCCCGAGAAGATTTGGTAAGTCGATGGCGATAAAAATGCTGTCTGCTTATTATAATTCTGAAAGTGATTCCGATGAATTGTTCAGAGAACTGGAAATTGGTAGTAAGCCAAGTTATAGAAAATATTTGAATCAATATCAGGTTATGCGTATTAATATGCAGGAATTCTTAAGTGAAAGCAATAGTATTGAAGAAATGCTGGATTTGATAGAAAAATCGATACTTTGGGAGTTACTGGATAATTATAAAGGTATGCGGTTTTTTAATGAAAAGAGTCTTATAAGAACAATGACAGATATATATCGTAATACGCAGAAACCTTTTGTTGTTTTGATTGATGAATGGGACTGCATTTTCCGTGAATATAGAGATAGAAAAGAAGATCAGGAAAAATATCTGGATTTCTTGCGTAACTGGATGAAGGATAAGGAATATATCGCTCTTGCTTACATGACAGGAATACTTCCAATCAAGAAATACGGAACACATTCCGCTTTGAACATGTTTACAGAGTATTCTATGACAAATCCGGGAAATCTTGCAGGATATTTTGGATTTACGACGGAAGAAGTGCAGGAGTTATGTGATAGATATCAAATGAACTTTGAGGAAACCAAGGTATGGTATGATGGCTATAGTCTCGGAAAAATCCCATCTGTTTATAATCCTAGGTCAGTTGTCGGAGCTATGCTTGCCGGAGCATTTGACACCTATTGGAATCAGACAGAGACCTTTGAGGCATTGCGAACCTATATAGATATGAATTATGATGGGTTGAAGGATGCTATCATAAGTATGCTTGCCGGAGCAAGGGTGCAGATTGATGTAAGAAGCTTTTCAAATGATATGACCACATTTCATAATTACGAGGATGTTCTTACGTTATTGGTGCATTTAGGGTATCTTGCTTATCATTGGGAGAGGGAAGAAGTCTATATTCCGAATAAGGAGATTTCCAAGGAATATATTACAGCAATCAGAAATACTTCATGGGGTGAGATTATTCAAGCTGTAAAGGAGTCAGAGAAACTTTTACAAAGTGTATGGGAAATGGATTGTGAAGCTGTTGCTGCTGGTATAGAAAAGGCACATTATGAGACATCTATTTTAACATATCATAATGAAAATGCATTAAGTTATACCATTTCATTGGCATTCTATGCGGCAAGAGAGTATTATACTGTATTTAGAGAGTTGCCTACCGGTAAAGGCTTTGCAGATGTGGTATTTATTCCAAGAAAGAAAGCAGCAGATAAGCCGGCATTGGTAATTGAGCTGAAGTATGATAAGAGTGCAGAAGGTGCGATTGCACAAATTATGAATAAAAAGTACACAGAAAACTTATTAGAGTATCAGGGAAATATACTATTGGTAGGAATAAATTATGACAAGGAAACCAAGACACATACTTGTCTGATTCAAAGGACTATCCGATAGAATGGGAAATAGCTAGAATGAACAAATATATCAAAAAAATCATAAATCTTCCAAAGCGAATCGAACGGGAGATTGAGACAAGAAAATATAAGAATGACAAATATGCAGGGATTCTCCAGATAAGAAATGTGGAGGAATCCCTATCTTATATTGAGCAGAATGAGGTCAGCTTCTATCGCTATGGAGATGGTGAGATTGCGATTATGTTAGGGTGCGATATTCCTTTTCAGAAGGCAGATGAGAAGCTCCAGAAGAGACTGATAGAGCTGCTGTCAATAAAGGAAGAAGGAATCGAAGTTGCCATTCCATATTATTATTTTAATTATGAGCATGGACTGATCGGGATGGTGGAGTCATTTGCTTATGCCATGAAGGAGCAGAGACGTTTTTTGCTGGAGCATTGTAGGAAAGACTATACCTATCTTGATACCTCAATATCCCAGATTTATCAAAGCTATGAAGAATATGATTTTGAACAGTATTTTCATAGAGTCAAAGCATTATTTAAAGGCAGAAAGGTTACTCTGATCTGCGGAAAAGGCATCTTTCAGAACCTGCAATATAATCTTTTAGAGGAATGTGAAATAGTAGAATATTTGGATGCTCCAAGTAAAAATGCATTTTCTGAATACGATGATATTTTACAAAAAGCAAAGCGGATACCCAAGGATCATTTAGTATGTATTGTATTAGGACCTACAGCGAAACCATTAGCTTATGATTTGCACAAGGAAGGCTATCAGGCATGGGATATGGGGCACTTTCTTAAGGATTATGATGCATTTTGTAAGAAGCGTTCCAGAGATGAAGAGAGTATAACGGAATTCTATAAGCCGGATTGATAAAGAAGGAGACTATATGATTAACAGAGTTAGCTATATTTTAGATAAAAAACAAAAGATTAAATTATTTCTGTTATTGATTATCATTTTTGTTGGTGCTTTTGTGGAGCTTTTAGGAGTAGCAACCATTATGCCGTTAGTCACAGTAGCATTAGAGCCTGACACCATACAGACGAAATGGTATCTGGCATTGGCATGGGAGCTGTTTGGTTTCACAGAGGTAAGTCAGATGATTGTGCTTCTGGCATTATGTATGATGGCAATTTATATTTTGAAAAATTTGTATGTTACCTTCATGTATAATACGCAGTATCGTTTTATTTTTAATAATCAAAGACGTCTGGCAGTGAGAATGATGGATGCCTATATGCATCAGAATTATCTGTTTCATGTATCTAAAAATGTGGCTGAACTGCAGAGAAATGTAACAGAAGATGTAAATGGCTTTTACACGGTAGTATTGAATTCTTTACAGCTTCTTGCAGAGACAAGCGTTTGTGTTGTTCTTGTCCTATTTTTGATGAAGACAGATATTACAACAACTCTTGTAGTAGCCATATTAATTGGTATTTTTACAGTACTGGTAGGATTTGTTTCGAAGAAGGTGCTGGTAAAGAAGGGACAGGAGAACCGAAAGCTAAGTATAAGATTAAATAAATGGGTACTACAGTCCTTCTCAGGTATTAAGGAAATCAAGGTTATGAACAGGGAGAATTTCTTCCTGAAGAATTATGATGATACGTACCACAAATTTACCGTAATTCAGAGACAGCAGTCAATGCTGACCTTTATCTCCAGACCGATTATGGAAGCCGTCTGCATCTGTGGTCTATTAGCGGTTGTTGTATTTAAGATAGCAGTACAGGATGCAGAGATTACTTCCTTTATTCCAACATTATCGGTTTTTGTTGTGGCAGCTTCCAGAATGTTGCCATCTTTTAACCGTATATCAGGTTATATCGGTATGATTATGTTTGATAAGCCTTCCGTAGAGGTTCTGTATAATGATTTGGTAGAAATTGATGAGCTTCGTAAGAAGCAGGTAGATTTTTCGGAGGATGCGGCAAGAATCACTATGAAGGAAGGGATTCGATTAGAAGACGTTAGCTTTCGATATCCGGAAAATGAAAAGTGGGTATTACAGAATATAAATATGACCATAAAGCCAAATTCATCGATAGCATTGATTGGAGCATCCGGTGCCGGAAAAACAACACTTGCAGATGTCATATTAGGTATTTTGGAGCCTCAGCAGGGAACCATTTATGTGGATGCGCAGGATATCAATAAAAATATGAATGCATGGCATAAGAGCATAGGCTATATTCCACAGACAATCTATCTGATGGATGATACAATCCGTGCCAACATAGCATTTGGTGTGCCAGAGGATCAGGTTGATGAGGCAGCTATGAAGAAGGCATTGAAGGAAGCGAAGCTGGATGAATTTGTAGATAGACTCCCAGAAGGACTGGATACTATTGTAGGAGATCGTGGTGTAAAGCTGTCGGGTGGTCAGAGACAGAGAATCGGTATCGCAAGAGCCTTATACCAGCAGCCAGAGATTCTGATTCTGGATGAAGCAACTTCTGCATTGGATAATGATACGGAGAAGGAAGTTATGGAAGCGATTGATGGGCTGCATGGTAACAGAACATTGATTATCATAGCTCATCGCTTAAGTACGATTAAGAACTGCGATATTATCTATGAGGTTGCAGGTGGAAGTATTATAGAGAAAAAACATGAGGAAGTGTTTACGCAGTAATGTTAGAATTAAGAATAGAAAAGTATAGTGATGATTTTAAAGAAAAATGGGATAATTTTGTAATAAACAAGTCTGTGAATGGAACCTTTTTACAGAGCAAGCAGTTTTTGGATTATCATGGTGAACGTTTTCAGGATGCTTCTTTGGTTATTTATAAGGGAAATGATACGGTTGTAGCGGTTGTGCCCGCATGTACCATATTAGATGGTGATAAGAAAGTTTTCAGTGCACATGCAGGAAGTACCTTTGGCGGCATTATAATCGGTGACAGCTTTTATAATATCGAGCATGTGGAAGCAATTATGACATCACTCGAAGAGTATCTTGTACAGGAGAATTATCAGGAAGTACGTATGAAGTGTACCAGTGAGATATTTTCCAAAGGTAATGTGAATCTTCTATACTATTTTCTGTTTCAGAGAGGCTATACCTCTTATGATGAGATAAGCTGCTATATTGATTTTGAGAATTATAAGGACGATGTTATTTCTAACTTTACATCAGGCAGAAGAAGAGACTATAAGTATTCTCTTAAGCAGGAGCTTACATTTCGAGAACTTAACAGCAGAGAGGATATTGAGAGGTTTTATGCGATTCTTTGCGAGAATCTTGAAAAGTTTGGAGCAAAGCCTGTGCATTCCTTGCAGGAGCTTGTGGAATTCAAGGAAGAACGTTTACAGGATGTGATGGAATTCTATGGTGTTTTCTTAGAGGAAACGATGATTGCCGGAAGCATGGTATTCAAATTTGCAGACAGAGTGTTCCATACACAATATCTGGCAGCAGATCAGAACTATTTGAAAATGTTCCCAATGAACTTCCTAGATACCAATTTGATTCAGGTAGCAAAGGATAAAGGATTCCGATATTTTTCGTTTGGGACAAGTACAGAAGAACATGGCAAGGTTCTAAATAAGCATCTGGCTCAGTTCAAAGAAGGATTTGGAACGGAGTATGGGCTGAATAGGACGTTTGTGAAAGAATTACAGTAATAGAGAATGAGGGAAGAAAAGTGAGAGGCATGCTTGCTAGAATTAAGAAGAAACAAGAAGTGAAATATATAGGATTACTCGTTATTGTTATGGTAGTACAGGCAATTCGTTATTTTCCTTTTAAATTCGGAGGCTGGAATCAGATACAGCTTTCCTTGAATTACTCTTATGGATTTGTACAGCGTGCTTTTCTCGGCACGGTTCTTGATGTATGTTCTAAAGTATTTCATATTCCTTGGGGTTATATGAGATATTTGTACGGTATTGGTACAATGTTAATTTTTACAATACTAATATTGGGGATTTTTCATAAAGCTTTGCAGATGAATACATCTAATCATGTAAAGAAAAGCTTTTTCTATGGAATGGCATTGCTGTTTTTTATAGGCCCTGGATGGAATACGTATTATAGCAATTTTGCACTTACAGATATATGGCTGCCAATACTGTCAATAGTTGGCGTATATTTTATTGTGAAAGACAAAGGAATATGGATAGCATTAGTGGTTTCTGCAATTTGTATTCTGATTCATCCGGCATATGTATTTTTATATTTCAATTTTATACTAGTAACATTGGCATATAAGGTATTTATACAAGATAAGTCATGGGATAAGAAGCACATTATGTGGAGTGCTTTTGTGTTTATCTTTAATTCTATGTTATTTCTTTATATGATGTTCTTTGCGCGTGCAAAAGAGGGAGTAACAATTGAACATGTTATGGAAAGAACAGCAGAATTTGTAAGTAAGAGCGTGGAAGAAATAGCGAATCACGAACCTACGATTGCTGGATACCTGTTTAGGGAAGGCTCTGTAACAGGTGTACAGTTTGTCATTCAGGAGTATTGGCTAATATTTGTGGTTATGTTGATTCTATTCAGTCCATTTATCTATGAGGTATATAGATACTGGAGAGCATTAGTTATACATGCAAAGGAAGGAAAAGAAAGAAACTGGTGGATGTATGCTCTAATTCCTTTTGGAATTATTACTACAGTTCCAATGTATATCATGCACAATGATTATGGGAGATGGACATATGCAGTATTCTTCTATGAATTTGCAATGATATGGATGCTTAACATGATAAATGATGAAGGTGCTGATTATGCAACAAGAGCTTTGATGAAAAGAATCGTTTCTAACAGAGGCTATTATGTTGTGTTGCTTTTTTATGCAACGGTTTTAGGAGCATTTGAACAAAATTTAGTTAGTTCTTTGATATCAACAGTTGAGACATATGGATGGAAAGTGTTGGAAATAGTAGGGATTCATTAAGAATATATAAGTAACGCAAAAGTAAGGTGAGTAAAAGACGTGGATAGAGTAGATAAAGTTTTTGGAAAGTTATATGCCAAAATATCAGCAGATTTTAAGCTTGCATTTATAAGTGCGATTATTATCGGACTGATTGCACATTTATATATGTTTACTAATAAGTTTCCGAATTATGATGATATGGGGCTTAGTGGCTTTGGAGCTACATTCCGTTTGGGAAGATGGTTTTTGTGGGTGCTGGGGTCAGTAGCTTACCATTTGGATTATGTCTATAGTCTGCCATGGGTAAACGGGTTAATTTCGCTTGGGTTGTTGGCTATATCAGCAGGCATGGTAGCAGATTTATTAAAGCTGAGAAATAAAATAGGAACTGTAATTATAGCAGGAATACTTGTAGCATTTCCATCCTGGACAGCTACGTTTTTCTTCATGTTTACAGCACCTTATTATGCTGTAGCAGTTTTTTTGATGACTTTATCTGTATTTTTATATCATAAGTATAGATATGGTTATATATTTAGTGTATTCTGCATCGCATTGTCTGTAGGAATTTATCAGGCATACTTGCCTTTTGGAGCGACCTTGTATGTTGTATTATTGATACTTGAAGTATATAAGAAAGATACGAAATGGTTGTCTGTATTAAAAAAAGCTATTAAGAACCTGATTGTGTTGATTATCGGTGTAGTCATTTACTATGTAATTATGAAATTATCTCTTGTTGTAACAAATCAACAGTTGGCAGATTATAAAGGCACAGGGCAAATGGGAAACATTTCCTTAACTCTTGTTCCACAGATGATTTCTAGGATGTTTTCAGATGGATTGGGAGTCATGTTTAACAACAATTTGGAGATAAGTCATAATCTGTTACTGAAAGCAGGATATGCGGTTTTATATTTTATTGATGCAGTAATTCTTATTATTTCGTGTGGACATTTTATCAAAAAGAAAGAGATAGGAAGAGCCAGTATGTTAGTGCTCTTTATGATAGCTTTTTTTGCAGCTGTAAATGGTATATTTATTATGTGTCCATCAGATGATGCAATTTATGTATTAATGACATATTCTTATGCATTTTTAATCATTCTACCAATTTGTATGGTTGATAGATTGCTTTGCCAAGAGGGAATGAAAGTACAGAACCTGATAGTTGGACTGGAATATGGAATTGTAGGTATTGCTTCTGCGATGGTTCTTACGTATTGTCATTTTGCCAATGCACAGTACCTAAGTATGCAGCTTACTTATGAGCAGGCAACTAGTTTTTATACAACATTGGTTACGCAGATTAAGAGTGTTGAGGGCTATTCAGATGAATTACCAATAGCGGTAGTTGAAAGCTCTTCGGCCATTGAAGACAAGACATTGTATCGAAATGATGTGATGAATGTATTTGATATATCAGGACGAGATGAAGTATTGGTTGAGACATATAGTAGAGAGTATTTATTGGCATTTTACTGTGGCTTTTCACCTGAGTATATCAGTATGGATGAACTTCCAAAGGAAGTGACGGATGCGATGCCTGTTTATCCGGCGGATGGCTCGATACAGGTAATAGATGGTGTGATTGCAGTTAAGTTGAATGAGTAACTGATAATAGGGAGAAAAGGATGATTATTGCAATAAATTATGCGAATGAAGGATTTGCAAAAGCGCAAAAATTGAATCTGCAAACTGCCTTACAACAAGGTGCAGACAGAGTAATTGCATATACACCAAAGGATATAGATTCGGAGTTCGCTGAGAAAAATAGAGAAATATTATCCGCAAAAAAGGGAAATGGGTTTTACCTTTGGAAGCCATATTTTTTAAATAAGGCATATAAAGAGTTAGCGGATGGAGATTATCTGATTTATACCGATGCAGGGTCAATTTTCGTTAATAAAATCCAGTATTTGATTGATTGTATGGAAAGAGAACAGCAGGATATTATGGTGTTCTCTTTAGAGCAGGATATGCTGGAACGAAAATATGCCAAGCGTGATGCTTTTGTATTGATGGGATGTGATGAGTCGAAATATACAGATACTCCGCAATCTATTGGCGGATATGTTATTCTGAAAAAGTCTCCATTTGTGGAAAAGTTCTTAAAAGAAGATTTGGAATATGCACAGGATTCGAGGATTATCAGCGAGATAGAAAATACCCAAGGTTTACCTAATTATGTAGATTACGTGGCGCACAGACACGATCAGGTGGTGTGGTCATTGATGATAAAAAAGCACGGTCTAAAGAGGTTTCGTGATCCGTCACAGTTTGGAATGGTCAATCATTATGAACCGGAAGTAGAAGCAAGAAGTACATTTCCACAGATTATTGATTCGCACAGAATGAATGTAGGGAGTATAGCAGAGTTAAGATGGAAACGTAGTAAGATTGGGAAACTTATAACTAGAATAAAGAGAAAGTTTTTGCGCTAGTTGGGAAAGGATAAAAACAATCAAGATATGGATGGAAAGTGCACTGTTACAAAAAAAGATAGAGTTGATTGGATTGATTTTGCAAAAGGAATCGGCATTATTTTAGTGATTATTGGACATAGTATGACTAGATTGGGGGGAGAGGGAATACAGCATATATTTATTGTGCTGATTTCTTCTTTTTATATGCCATTTTTTTTCTTCATCAGCGGTATTAATTTTAAAAGTGATATGTCGTGGAGTGTATTTCTAAAGAAAAAATGGAAGGGAATTATGTATCCAACTATCATATTTTCTATCATATTGTTTGGAGGTAAATTTGGAATCTGTTGCTTGGATAATCGCATGAATGATTTTGGAGAAATGGTACGTTTGCAAGGCATAGATACATTGCTTATGAACAGAAAATCAATTGTTTCGGAATATTGGTTTTTACCTGCGTTATTTGTTAGCGAAATTGTCTGCTTTACATATTTGAAATATTGTTTGAAGATAAAACCGTTATTTATAATTTCTATTGTTATATTTATTATGATTAAAGTATGCAATGCTTATTTTACATTGTGTTTGCCGTTTTCATTAGAATTGGGACTTATATTGCTTAATTTTATAGTGTCAGGAATTTGGATAGCACGGAGAGGACAATTAGAAAGACTAACAGTTTCTTATAAAAGGTTGTTTTTGGTAGGAATAGTATTTTTAGGAGGAAATATTTTTGAACGTGTCATAGGAGCAGATAATGTCAGCATTGGAGCATTAAAAACAGGAAGTTTTTTTATGTTTTGGATTAATGCTTATAGTGGAATCTTGGCTGTAATTATTTTAGCGAAAATGGTAAAGAATATAAGAGTTGTTAATTACTTTGGAAAAAATTCCCTTAGTATATATGGTATGCATTATTTGTTTTTGGAAGTGTTCTATTTTGTCTGTAGGGACTTTGTTAAAGAAATTAATACTAATGTGTTAGTAAGCATTTCCATTGTATTTGGATTTGTAGGATGTTATGTTGGATGTAAAATAATTGATTATGTAAAAAGTAAGAGACATTTGATTATGAGGTTTCATTGTATAAATGAGTAGATTGTGTTACTATTCTAAAGATAAAAGAAGATAGTAAATATATTGTCGTTAAAGTGAGCAAGGAGCAAATTATGGATAAGAAAGAATTGCAGAAGAAATGGAGTTTCTACGAAAAGAGATGGAGATTTCGTGACTTCTATTTTAATAAATGTTTGAGAAGACATGGAATCGTAAAATATCTTCATAGGGAGCCTGTTATGCCACATTATGCACATAAATGGGTTATGTCTTCAAAGAAGACGAATGACTATTTGCATGATAAGATTCTGAGTGGAGAACCATTTTTCGCATGTAGATTCGGAAATACTGAGCTGCAGACTATGGTAGGCGAATTGAAAAATCGAATTATGGGTTACTCTGATGCCAATGAAGCACATACAGACAGATGGTTTAATCGACTATGCGAAGGGGCCGGATTTTTTCCAAATGATAGACAATATCTTGCACCATTTACCGATTGTATGTTGGAAACGTGTAAACAGATGGATTTGCTTGCTATGTGGCATCTGAATATGGAAGATTTTGTAATTGAAGAATATGCAAACCATGTTGACTTAACCTTTTTGTTTCGTTTAGAACCTTGGTTATTTGGTGGTCGGCCATGGACTGCGGCGTTGAAAGGAAAGAAAGTTTTAGTTATCCATCCTTTTGTTGAGACAATCAAAAGTCAGTATACCAATAATCGTGAAAGAATCTTTCCTGGAACAGATATTTTGCCGGAGTTTGAATTAAAGACATTGAAGGCAGTACAGACAATAGCCGGTGAAAAGGATGAAAGGTTTGGAACATGGTTTGAAGCTTTGGAATATATGTATCAAGAGGCTATGAAGATTGACTTTGATATTGCTATTATAGGCTGTGGTGCATATGGCATGCCACTTGGCGGTATGTTGAAAAAGGCTGGTAAGCAGGCAGTGCATTTAGGAGGGGCAACGCAGCTACTCTTTGGAATTAAAGGAAGAAGATGGGAAGAGAATTATCCCTCTAAAATAGCAACATGGTTTAATGGTGCATGGGTATATCCGAGTGAAAACGAGACACCGAAGAATGCAGGTGTAGTGGAAAAGGGCTGTTATTGGAAGTAAGAAGGAGAAGCGACGTGGATAAGATTAAGAAACATTATGGAAAAATTTTATTTCTTATATTATTGATTATTCAATGTGCCTATATGATATTTTGGGGAACACAGAAGAGTGGTTATTATGTAGATGAGTTTTTTACATATGATAATGCTCATTATATTTCTTCATCAACACCAGAAAGAGTGAAGTTATATGATGCTGATTATATGGAATACAATAAGTGGTTTGATGTAACAGGAATAAAGAGTACATTAATGGTGCAGAAAGAGGAATCATTATTAAATGACTCGTTGATATATAATATTAAGGCATTTATAAACAAGTGGCCATATATGGCGATTTTGAATTATGTGGAAGCGATATTTTTTGAAGGTGAATTGAATTGGTGGAGTGCTATTTCGATTAATTTAGTTTGTTTCGTGATTAATCAAATTCTTATGTATTTGCTGACGATGAAGATATGTAAGAGACAAAATACTGCTATATTAGCAACTGCAATGTATGGTTTTTGTGGAATGGCAATCAGTATGCTAGTATATGTTCGAATGTATATGTGGTTGACATTATTGGTTACTCTGTTTACTTATCTACATGTTTTGATGTGGGATGAAGAAAAACATTGGAAAAATATAATAGTTGAAATATTGGCTGCACCATTGGTGCTTTTGGCGTTTCGAGATTCACCATTGCCAGTAATATATGCGATTGCGCTAATAGGATGCTTTACAATAGGATTGATTTTGAGGAAAAAGTGGATACAAGTATTGTATTATAGTATGCCTTATATTGGTGGGGGGGCAATCTACGCTGTTACACAGACAGGATATGTAGAAATATTTATGAATCCACAGCAGGCACTACAGTCAGGAACGCTAGATCCAGCAAAAGCAAGTTTAATACAAAATATGGTTTCATTGAATATGAACGAGCTGATAATACGTATCGTTGGCCAACTCAACACAATATCAGATTATTTATTTGGTCATATTCTAGTTGCGATAGTATATGTTATTGGAACTGTTTTGCTGGTTGGTATCGTAATAGTAAGAGGAAAAGAGAACAATAAAATTGAGATAGACAGATGCTATTCTTTTGGTTATGTTATTATTGGTGCTACTTGTTTATTTGGAATAGCATCATTAATTTTTAAGTTGATTTCTATACGATATATTTCGTTTGTATTTCCGATGATTACGATATCCATAGTGTTAGTGATTATGAGTTTAAGTGAGATAATGAATAAGCAGAAGGTAATTACTAATGTATTAATTGTTTTGATTATGGGGCAAATCTTTTTTACTGCATATGTTCCCCGAGTGGAAAATCTTTATCCAGAAGAAAGAGAAGCATTGCAAAGTATACAGGAGCATAAGGGAATTAATTCTCTGGTAGTGGATTATCATTTTGATGATAGAGTCATGTATGAGAGTCTAGCATATACAGATGAAGCTACTAAGATTATGTTCTCTTCTTTTGAAAACATTGATTATTCAGAATTGGGAGATTCTATTCTAGTATGGCAGACAGTTAATAAATCATCAGAAGAATTAGAACAGAAATTGTTTAATGCGGGATATAGTTCGGTAGAAAGTATAGCACAGACTCATGAATCAAAGGTGTTCTTATGTATGAAATAATATGGTAAATGGCAAAAAGGCTGGAATGTTCAGCCTTTTTGTATTATACTAGGCAAAGAAATATAAAATATATAGTTATATGAAATGGGAGAAAGCAAATGACAAAAGTATCAGTTGTTGTACCAGTATACAATGAAGAAGGAAATGTAGCAGAGCTGCATCGTGAGATAAAGGAAGTATGTGAAGCGAATCATTATGAGTATGAGATTATCTTTATCAACGATGGTTCTTCTGACAAGACAGAAGAACTTTGTAGAAAATTGAGTCCATTAAAGTATATTGCGCTTCGTAGAAATTTTGGACAGACTGCAGCAATGGACGCAGGAATTAAGGCGGCGCAGTACGATTATATTGTTACCATGGATGGAGACAGACAGAATGATCCGACAGATATTCCAATGATGATTCAGTATTTAGAGGAGAATGATTTAGACGTTGTTTCCGGATGGAGAAAGAATCGTAAGGATAAGCCATTAAAGAAATTTACTTCAAGGGGTGCTAATTTCTTACGTTATCTTCTTGTTCATGATGGTATCCATGATAGCGGATGCTCATTGAAGGTATATAGAAAGGAATGCTTTGAGCATGTTACATTATATGGTGAGCAGCATAGATTTATTCCTGCAATACTTAAAATCAAGGGATTCCGCGTTGGTGAGGTAGTAGTAAATCATAGACCTAGAACAGCAGGTGTGACAAAGTATAATTGGAAGAGAACGATTAAAGGCTTTGTTGATATGATATCCGTGTGGTTTTGGAACAAATATGCGACAAGACCATTGCATTTATTAGGTGGTATGGGAATGGCATTCTTAGTAGCTGGTGGTGGATGTGGAATCTGGTCCGTTGTGCTGTTTTGTATGGGAAGAAAGATGTCTAATAACATTTTTCCACCATTATTAACTGTTTTCTTTATCATTATAGGAATGTTACTATTTATTTTCGGCTTAATGAGTGAAATACTTGTTAAGACATATTACGGAACACATGTGGATTGTTCTTACAGTGTTAGAGAGATTACAGATTATAACGAAGAGACAAAATAGGTGTTATGATTATGAATATCTTAATGTTGAATTATGAATTTCCACCAATTGGAGGAGGCGCTTCACCAGTATCTTATGATATTGGAAAGGGATTAGCTGCTTTAGGACATAAAGTAACCGTAGTTACTATGGCATATAAAGATTTACCAGCTCATGAGGAAAGAGATGGGATGACGATATATAGAGTTAAGTGCTGGAGAACCCAGAAAATGGTATGTCACCCATGGGAACAGGCAACTTATATATTGTCAGCGATGCATTTTATAAAGCATAAATTGCAGGTGGTAGATTATGATATTTGCTATACGCACTTTATTATTCCTACAGGGGCTATTGCGTGGTGGATTAAGAAAAAGTATAAGCTTCCATATGTGATAACATCCCATGGAAGTGATGTTATAGGTCATAACAATAAGCGTTTTAAGACTTTATATGCATTAGTGCGTAAACCATGGTGTGGCATTGTGAGAGAGGCTTCGTGTGTCGTATCGCCAAGTCAGTATTTAATGGAGCTGATGAAAAAGAATGAGCTTAGTGGTAAGTATCAATTGATTCAGAATGGTATTGATACGAGCTTCTTTCAGAAAACAGAAGAGAAGCAGAAGAAGATATTAATTATGTGTAGATTACAGGAAACAAAAAATGTGCAATGTGTTATTAAGGCTCTGAATCAGATAGACTTAAAGGACTGGCATGTTGATATTCTTGGTGATGGTCCTTACAAAGAAATCTTGCAGCAGATGGTTCTAGAAAGAAAATTAAATGATAAGGTTTCATTTAAGGGTTGGGTGACAAATAAAAGTGATGAACATTTAAAGATATTACAAGAAGCCAGTATTTATATTTCGGCGAGTAGGGTAGAGAATTGTCCAACATCTATATTAGAAGTTATGGCGTGTGGTGCTAATGTGCTTTTATCTGATATTCCGGCACATCGACAGTTAGTAGAAAGTGTGGATCAGGATGTCTTTTTCCAAATGGAAGATGATAAAGAGTTGGCAGACAAAGTTAGTAAATTAATGGACAAGCTGGAGACACAGGGGAAACTTTTTAATGATTACGATGTCTTAGCGTTTGATTGGAAGAAAAGCATTGCTGCATATGATAAGCTATTGGAGACTTTAGAAAGAGATTGATAATTGATGATGAATAATGAAAAACGGATTTATGTTACATTAGATACAGAAATGGATAGCGATGTTCATTGGATAAAGCATTTTCCGGCAGAGTATTCTTCTGTTATAGAAGGAATACCGAAGTTGTTTCGCCCGATTTGGGATAAATGTCAAGTTCATCCAATATATTTTGTTTCACCAGAGGTGCTTTACAACGAGCAGTGTGTTGAAGTACTCAAGGAAGAAATCGAAAAGGGTGCGATTATAGGAGCACATTTGCACCCGGAGTATATTTTGCCTGAGAGTATCTTTGGAGAGGGAATGGAGAAAGAAAAGGCAAAGTTTCCTTGCTATGGATATTCAGATGAAGTGGAAAAAGAGAAGCTTAAGAATCTGACAGAGCTTATTAATGAGAAATTGGGTGTACGTCCTATATGGTACCGAGCAGCAAGATTTGGCGCAGATACGGCAACAATCAGAAGTTTAAAAGAACTAGGATATCGTTATGATAGTTCTGTTACGCCGAATATTGATTGGACTTCCAAGGGAGGACCAAATCATACATTGGCATTAGATAAGTGCTATAAGATATCAGATGAAGATATCTATCAAGAGGGAACGGATTCAGAGACTGTAACGGAGGTTCCGGTTACGATTTATCAAAAGCGCTGGGGCATAATAGGAAAGCTATTGCCTGAGAACTGGTTGTTTTATCGCTGGTTACGTCCGACACATATGACATATTTGGAACTTAGACATTTGATTAATCAGATGGTGAAAGAAGAAAAAAACATTGGAGTTATGATGTTTCATAGTATGGAAATTATGATAAATAAGACTCCTTATGTAAGAAATGTATGGATGCAAAAATATTATTTGTGGCGATTAGAAAAAGCATTGCAGTATGCGAAATCGAAGGGATACCAGTTATAGATGAAAAAAGTATTGTTTGTAATTAGGACACTGTCTGATGATGGGGCTGAAAGAGCGCTTTCCAATATCATTACTCATTTTCCTGATGATTGGGAGATAGACTTGTTACTGAATAATTATGATTTGGCTGAATTTCCTTATAAAGGTAATTTATTATCTTTGGATATATCGAATACAAAGGAAAGGAAATCCTCACCTTTTTTTGTTGTGTGGGAGATTGTGAAACGAGCCAAATATCTTCGAAGGCTAAAAAAAGAAAATGGTTATGATGCTTGTGTGAGTTTTTTGGATAGTTCGAATATTTCTAATGTTATATCAGGAAGTAAATATTGTAAGACGATAATTTCGATTCGTGTAAGTATGATTTCAAAAGAATCTAAGAGTCTGTATAGATATGGAGCTAATGCTCTGATGCGTGGAGTGTATAATCGTGCTAATAAGATCGTAGCAGTGTCAAAAGAGATTGAAGAAGATATGAAATTGAAGTTCAAGCTTGCAGACAAGAAAATAACCTCTATAGTGAATGGATATGATTACAAACAAATATTAAAGCAGTCTGAGCTTGCACCTGAGCATGTTATTGATACATCAGGCAGAAAACTTGTGGTAACTGTTGGTAGACTGAATGAGCAAAAAGGACAGTGGCATCTAATCAGAGCTTTTAAAGAAGTGATAAAAAAAGAGCCAACAGCATTACTGTTAGTGCTTGGAACTGGTGAATTGCAGGAATATTATGAAACAATTATCCGTGAGAATGATTTGCAGAATCATGTAATTCTTGGTGGATATTGTAAGAATCCTTTTTGGTATGAGATAAAAGCGGATGTTTTTGTCCTGCCATCCATGTATGAAGGTTTTCCTAATGTGTTGGCAGAAGCTATTTGCTGTGAGGTACCTTGCATTGCAACAGATTTTCATTCGGGGGCAAGAGAAATACTCGCACCGGATATGGATATCATGGGAGAGCGCGTCGCAAGTGTGACAGAAGCACCATATGGTGTCTTGACACCGTTATGTAGCGGAAAACAATATAATGCAATAGAACCGTTAGAGGATGCAGAGAGGCAGCTTGCTGATGCAGTTATTATGATGTTATCTGATGAAGCAAAAAATCAGTATTATAGAAAACAGAGTAAGATAAGAAGAGAAAACTTGAGTATTGATGAAATAGTTCAGGAATGGATTCGAGTGATAGAAGAAAAGAATTAGATATGAGTAAGAGAGTATTTATTTGCGCACATGCAAATTTCCCAAGAGGAGATGCAACTTCAAATTATATTGAATATTTGTCATTAGCTCTTATGTTGAAAGACTATCGTGTTTATGTTCTTTCAAGAGGGGAGAATAGGGATGAAGACTGGGATGAGAAAGAACAATGCTATGTACATAATGGGATATGTTACTTCAATTATGAAGCAAAATGTAAAACAACTTTTGATTTCCTTATAAATTACTTTGATGAGTCAAAAAATATTGTAAAACTGTTAAGAAAGTTTGAGGCAGGAAAAGATGATATTATACTTGGCTATACACTGAATTATTTCTATATAAAAAAGTTGTATCGATATTCACAAAAGTATAATATGAAAATGGCGATGTGCATTACAGAATGGCATCAGGCATTTGAATATAATCATGGTATATTAAATCCAGTATATTGGTTAGATAAAATGGGATTTGAGAGAGGAATTCCAATGTGTGGTAATGTAATACCAATCAGCAGGCATTTAGATGAACATTTTAAAAAGAAAGGCTGCTCAACCTTATGTATGCCTATACTTGCCGCACCGCCGGATGGAATACCAGAAAAAGATAATGGAGATATAGTACATTTTATTTACTCAGGTAATGCAATTCATAAAGATGCTATTGATATGATAGTAAATACTTTTGCATCTTTAAGTGATGAAGAATTATCAAAAATGAAACTACACTTTACGGGAATGAAAAGTAGTACAGTAGACTATCTTAAGAAAAAATGTGGAAAAGATTTCGATAGAATAAGGCCGATATTAGAGATTCATGCTTGGATGGAATATGATGAGTTGGTAGCTTTGTATAAGAAGATAGATTTTCTGATATTGCTTCGTAGAAATAATAAGGTAACTATTTCAAACTTTCCAAGCAAGGTTCCAGAGATGATGGGGTATGGTATTATTCCGATTGTATCACAGGTAGGTGATTATACACAGGAATACCTGACTGATGATGTGGATTGCATTATGGTAAAGGAATGTACTATTGAGGCAGCAAAAGATGAAATAGTGAAAGGATTAAATATAAATAAAAATAGAAAGCAACAAATGCGGGAGAATGCCTATAAAACAGTTAATAATAAATTCGCATATTCGATTTGGAGCGATAAAATTGATGATTTTTTGAAGTAAAAGGATAACACAGAAAACTTATGGTAAAAAGTATAAGAAGTTTATTAAAAACAAAGATATATAGATTTCTAGTTAAACATCCTTTTCTAGATGCTCTTCAATGCTTGATAAGAAAGAGAAAAAATGTGAAGTATTGTAAAAGAGTTGCAGGTAGAGACGGATTAAGTATGAATTGTGAAAGTTATGGAGAGCTAAATAAAGATAAGGTTCTTTATGTGATAAGAAATGGAAAAAGTGGATATGGTTTTTTTGCGTTATATCGTGAAACGTTAAAATATCTAGCTTTCGCTGATCGGTTTAATTTAGTTCCAGTTATTGTTTGGGATAGAAATATTCCTTATGCAGAGGATGAACCTATTATAGAAAAAATGAATCCATTTGAATATTATTTTCAACAACCGGTTGGAATAACTGAAGAAGAAGCATTAAAAAGTTACAATGTTATTTTGGCTGAAGAGGCACATATTACAGATAGTTTTTTAGATGTAGAGAACAATGGAAACGGTAGTGGATATAAAATCAATGCAATTTTTATAAATCAGTTAGCAAGAATTGCACGGAAATATATTGTTATGAATGATACATTAAATAATGAATTAAATAGAGAGATTAATGAAGTATTGGAAGGAAGACGGACAATAGGGGTTCATATAAGAGGAACTGATTATAAACAAAATTATAATAATCATCCAATGTATGTATCTGAGGAGGAATATATACAAGCAATTGATGATTTGATTAAGAAACAGCATTATGAACAGATTTTTCTTGCGACAGATGATCAAGATATATTAAATTATATGATAATGCGATATGGGAAAAAAATAATTTATTATAATGATGTTAAAAGAGTCAGTGGAACAGAATCTGTGGCATTTAGTGAGGATAATAGGAAAAATAATAAATACAAATTAGGAGTAGAAGTGTTACGTGATATGTTAACTCTATCATATTGTGATGCCATTGTTTCAGGTGTCTCTCAAGTAAGTATATGTGCAAAGATTACAAAATTGAGTAGAAATGAGAAGTATTGTGATGAAGTAGAACTATATCATGGGGTTAATAAAAACAATAAAATATTTGTGAAATAGGAGAATAGAGCGGAAAATGAAAGTATTAATTATCAATACAAGATGGGAAGGTGCAAGTACCGGTAAAATTGCAACAGGTTTTTATCATAAACTTATAGAAAATGGTCATCAGGCGGTTTTGTTATATGGTGATGGAAGTGTAAAATCAGAAGACCCCAATATTAGATGTATTGATTCACATATTGAAATTGAATTTCATAGATATCTCAATTATTTTTCAGGATTTCATGGGACATTTGCACCGTTAGCAATGTCCCGTTTAAAAAATATAATTAAGAAGTTTAAACCTGATATTGTACAATTGTATAATCTGCATGGATATTATTTAGATATATATAAATTATTTGCTTTTTTAAAAGAGAATGATATTCCAACAGTATATGGAATGCTTGATGAGCATCCATATCTAGGTTATTGCTGTTATGCATATGATTGTGAGCAATTTAAAACAGGATGTATGCAATGTACAATGAAATTTGAAGAGGGCTATTTGAAAAGCAAATATTTTAATAGGGCACGAGAAACTTTTTTGTTAAAACAGGAAGCGTATAGTAATTTTAACAACATAATTTATACAGGACCAGAATGGGTGATTAATAGAGCAAAAGAGTCTTTATTATTGAAAGATAAAAAATTAGAGATTTTAGATGAATATGTTGAAACAGATAATGTTTTCTATCCAAGAGATACGAAGGAAATCAGAAATAAATTATCAATATCGGAAGACAAAATAATTATATTGAATGTAGGACCATCGGAGAATGTGAGAAAGGGAATACAGTATTATATTGAAGCAGCAAAGAAAACTAAAAGAGATGATATTGTGTTTATTAATGTTGGGTATACAAGCGATAAAGCAGGACTTCCATCGAATTATATTCCAATTCCATATGTTAGTAATCAAGATGAGTTAGCGCTGTATTATTCTTTGGCTGATTTATTTGTATGTACAAGTATTGCTGATACAATGCCAAATGTTTGTTTAGACTCACTGGCATGCGGAACGCCTGTTTGTGGATTTAATATTACAGGAATTCCTTATGTGGCAGAGGAACCTTTAGGATATTTTGTAGAGCCTGGAAATGTAGATGAATTATTGAACATAATACACTCTGCTAAGAAAAAAGATGAAATGATAATTAATGAATGTCGTGAATATGCACTTCAAAGATATTCACCAGAGTCCTATTATGAAAGAACAATGGATATATATAATAAATTACTAAATGGAAGGTGAAAGGATGAATGCACCAGTAGTTGTATTTGCATATAAAAGATATGAGCATACGAAGAAAGTGTTAGAGGCATTAGATAATAACTATTTTGCTTCACAATCGGATATATATATTTTTTGTGATGCTGCTAAAGGCGAAAGCGACAGAAATGCAGTGGAAAAGACAAGAAGGTATTTAGAAGAATTTAAAGAAACTAATTCTTTTTTGAATTGCTATCTATTTTTTGCCACAAATAATAAAGGCTTAGCTTCTTCCGTCATAGATGGAGTAAGTTATGTTCTTAAAAAACATGAGAATATAATTGTTGTAGAAGATGATTTAATTACATCAAGAGATTTCTTGCAATATATGAACGAAGCGTTAGAGTATTATAAAGAAGATGATGAAATTGGTGCTATTAGTGGTTTTTCATATCCATTAAAGGCCTTGAAGGACTATTCCTATGATGTTTATTTTGCAAGAACGGGTAACTCGTGGGGATGGGGGACATGGAAAAACGTATGGAATAAGGTGGATTGG
This sequence comes from Lachnospiraceae bacterium, assembly GCA_017440575.1. GTDB lineage: Bacteria > Bacillota > Clostridia > Lachnospirales > Lachnospiraceae > COE1. The sequence continues at coordinate 169,192 of JAFSGY010000028.1, forward strand.
GAAGTATCAAATTATAAGCAATTTAAAAATAGCATACAACAAAGATGGAAATTTAATAATACCCAGAAAGGTATTTCAAATATGTTGGATCGACAAATGCAGAAAAAAATAGATTCTTGGGCAGTACGTTGGGATTATCATTTTTTTATGAATAAATTATTGACTGTGTATCCGATAGCGACAAAAGTTTGTAATATAGGATTTGATGAAACAGGGACTAATTGTAATAAGGAAGAGCGAAGATTTGATGAAGCCCAGGAAAAAAAGATAGAGTTATGTCCTAAAATTCTAGATAAGAAAATTATGTTAGAGGCAGCAGGATATGGTGTAACTAAGTTGAATAGAATATTGCATGGATTTTAAGAATGTGGGATGGATAATATGAGAAAAGTGTTTTCTAGTATGCAAAGTTTATTAATTTGTGTAGTGAGGTGGGAAGCTGCTGTATTAAAACGATTGACGGGACAATGCTATAGGCTATTATATTGGCTTGAATGGTTTTTTCCATATGGAACACGACCATTAAGTATGGATCATAATATAGATGTATTCTATTTATGGGATAAAGGTCATATCAATTGGATGATGCGTGCAGGGAATAACTATATGCCAATAATGAAGTTTCAGCAGGCTAAAATATTAGAAATTGGATGTGGAGATGGATTCTACTGTGGAAATATTTATGGAAAAATAAATGGGGCAAGGATAATTGCCTGTGATAGTGATAAAAAAACATTAAAAAAGGCAGAAAAACAGTATGGTAGAAATAAGAATATTCAATTTATATTGTGCGATATAAGATATGAGATTCCAGAAATTGAAGAAGGGTATACAAATATTATCTGGGATGCATCCATGAATTTTTTTACGGAGGAAGAACTTATAAAAATAATGAATGCTATAAAGGAAGCATTATCTTTTGAAGGTGGTATTTTGAGTGGATGTGCGGTTATAAATAATAAAGAGCAGAAATGGGATGAATATAATTTTTTGTTTGAATCATCAAATGATTTAAACAACTTTTTGAAGGGATATTTTAAGAATGTTAAGATAGCTTATAATGGTAATGTTGAGAGTTATGCGTATTTTATGGCTTCAGATAGTGACATTATACTTTATTAGATATTCGAAAGGAAATCAGATGGAGATAAGACTTGGTTTTGTAGGAGATGTATTATTAGAGGAAGGAAATGTAGTTATAGAAGATGAAGTTAGAGATTGTATAAAATCTTTTGACATTTTTTGTGGGAATTTGGAAGGTGCTGTCACATTGCAGAAAGACCCAATAACGAAAATAGGCCCTTGTGTTAAACAGAAAAGTGATGCCTTGGATAATTTGCAAGAAATTGGAATTAATTTAACTACATTGGCGAATAATCATATTTTTGATTACGGATTAATGGGATTGCAGGATACAATTGATGCTCTGCAAAAAAAAGGAATTTCCTATTTGGGGGCAGGAACATCTTACGAAAAAATATATAAAGAGTATATATTCATAAAAGGGCATTGCCAGATAGCATTTTTAAATTGGGCGGAAAACGGATTTGGATGTGCAATTGAAGAGGGAAATGCAGGCTATGCATGGATTATGAATATGGAGAATTTTGCGAAGATTAGAGAGATGAAACAGCAATATGATAAAGTAATTATACTTACACATTGCGGTTTAGAGGAAGAAGTTATGCCACTTCCAGAGTGGAAAAAATTATTTCATGCTTTTATTGATGCAGGAGCAGATGTAATAATAAATGCTCATCCGCATATTGTTCAGGGCTGGGAGACATATAAAGGCGGATTAATATATTATAGTTTAGGTAATTTTATCTGGAATAGAAAGAATAGTGACACAAATCTATTTAAGACATATATGGTTGAAGTGGTAATTAATGAGCAAGGAGAAATAAAACATAAAGAAATATATATTTCTAATGATAAAGGGAAAATTTCGCTTTTGGATGACAGTGAATTTGAAAAAATGGTTCAAGCATATTGTAATGATTTGAATAATGAAGAAAAATATCAAGATGCTATAAATGATATGATAGAAAGAAATTATAAAGGAATATATAGAAAATATTATTATAATATGTTTGGATTACAAGATACGAATGGAGTAAGAGCTTATTTAAATAATATTATTTGTGCTGTTAGAAATAAAATTCGACTAAATAAGCCTTTCGTATATCATAACATTGGAATAGAAACTCATAACATGGTTATGAAACGTTATCTGTTAAAGGAACAGAAAGAAAGTTAATAATTATTAGGAGAAACTGCGTTGAAAAAAAATATTGAAAAAATATTTAATAATAAATTTGCTGAAAATACAATATGGTTAATTGGACAGAATATATACTCTATGCTGTTATCGTTGATTATAGGAGCGATATCGGCACGATATTTAGGGCCATCTAATTATGGTTTGTTAGGATACTCAGCATCCATTATTTCTTTCTTTTCATCAGTAGGAACATTGGGATTTGATAGCATAATGATAAATGAAATAATATCAAAGCCTGAGAAGAAAGGAGTAACACTTGGAACATGTTTTGGATTACGCTTTATATGCTCTGGCTTGGGATATCTTGGAACACTAGGAATGACAGTTATATTAAATCCAGATAATAAATTGTTATGGTTAGTAGTAGCGTTGCAAGGCATATCATTATTAATACAAATGTATGAAGTCTTTTCTGATTGGTTTAATGCAATGTTACTTTCGAAATATACTGTAATTGCATATATTTGTGGTATTACAGGTTCAAATTTGTTGAAAGTGTTTTTGCTAATTATTAAAGCAAATGTAATATGGTTTGCATTTGCTTCTTCCATGCAAGTGATAATTACTGCAGTTTTTGTGATATATTTTTTTGTAAAGAAAAAAGATTTTAAGATTTCATTTTCTTTAAAGCATGGAAGATACTTGCTATCCAATAGCTATCATTATATCATTGTTAATCTAGCTATAATATTGTATACACAGATGGATAAGATTATGATTGGAGATTTCATGAGTGAATATGATGTTGGAATATATACAGCAGCTGTTACAATTGCAAATCTTTGGGAATTTATTCCCATGGCGATTATTAAATCTGCCAGACCTAAAATATTGGAAAAGAGGAATGTAGATTATAAGCTTTATATAAAGAGATTAGAAATATTATTTGGGATAATTACAATAATGAGCATTTTGGTATCATTAGGTATGTGTATATTCGGAAAGGTAATTATTTGGATTTTATATGGAAAAGATTTTTTGGAATCTTATTTATCACTTTCAATATTGATATGGGCAACAATGTTTGCAATGTTAGGTTGTGTAAGAGGAATTTGGCTTGTAGCAGAAGGATATAATCAATATGGGAAATATTACACTATTTTAGGAACTGTTTCTAATCTTATCTTTAATTTTTTTGCAATTCAAAAAATGGGAATTATAGGTGCTGCATGGGGAACTTTACTTTCTCAGGTAGGCGTATGCTTTATATTTCCACTTTTTTGGAAGAAAACGAGAGTGTTTGTAAAAATATATATAGATTCGCTTAGAAATCTGAGAAAGAATATGAAGGATTTATTGTGTGAATTATAGAATGCAGGAGCAGTGATTATGATTTTAGAATATGGTGAAACAGATTGGCTAGCAAGTCGAAGTATCTTTTATAACACAAGAACAAATCAAATAGCAGATAATATTAATGATCTTATAGATTATAGTAACATAATAATTCATTCGGAGGGATTTAATAATTATCTTAGGTTTGGTTTTTCTGTTATGGGTCAAACTATGTTGAAAGAAATCAAGTTTTTGCTTCCAAATCAGAAAATATACAAAGATGAAAAAGGAAAACTCGTAGTTATTGATAAAGAAGATCCCGTGGAGAAAAAGATACATAATAAGTCAACTGTAGAAGATACATTTGATTATATGGAGTATATAATCAAAAAAGCTACTGATACAAGTCGAAGCGATATTATTCTTCCTTTGAGTGGAGGATATGATTCAAGATTATTAGCGTTCTTTGGTAATAATAAGAACCGAATGAAGGCATTTACCTATGGAATTTCATATAATTCATATGAATCACAAGAGGTAGTGTTTGCACAAGCGGTTGCAAAAAAATTAGGTGTTACATGGAAAGAGATTGAGCTTAATAATTATCATAACTATATCCATAATTGGGAAGATATATATGGCATAGCTACACATTGCCACGGGATGTATCAAATGGAGTTTTATGAATTAATTGCTAAGGATGTAAATCCTGTAGATAGTATGGTTTTGAGTGGCATTATTGGTGATGTTTGGGCAGGGACGGTAGAAATTGATTCGATTCATGGCATTGAAGGAATAAATAATTTAGGATATACACATGGACTATCTATTAATGTGAACCATAGTTTGTTGAAAGATGATAAAGAAATAAGAGAGGATTTTTTTGAAAAAAATAGAAATAAGTTGCTAGATAAAGATTGGAATGTAGTTTTTACAATGCGTAATAAATTAATTTTATTATCCTATTTATTTAAGATACCACAGCATTTGTTATTTTCAACAGAGGAACCTTTTTTGGATATTGATTTAGCAATGAAAATGCTTAATTTGGATTGGAATGAGAAGAGAGGAAGAAGATGGCAAAAAGAGTTCTTGCAAAAAAATGATTTGCTTTTTGATAATTTGAAGCAACAAGCAGACTATTCGAATGTTTTAGATTTAAAAATGATTTATCAAATGCCATTACAACCATTGAATGAAAAAATACTGAGTGAACTTATTGATAGAAAGTATATAGAATGGATTAATAGTAATCTAAGTAGAATACCACAGTTTTATGTAAGAAAGGGAACAATATTTGATAGGGTACATAATAAGGTAAAGCGTTATAATAATTCTAAAATTCTTCAAGCATATAGCAGTTATCTATTGCTGAAACCAGTAGAAGATTTGCTTAAAATGAGGAGATAGAGATTATGTACCTAATAATAGATAAAAAGGAAAGCATGGTTTTAAAATGATTTTCAATTATTACAGTAATATTATCGCATTCGGCAGACATGGGGTGCTTATAAAAAGTTAAACAGTGAAAATGCTGTATTGCTAAGGAGAATAGGAGATAAACATGAATAGCTTTATTATAATGTCTAAATACGCAGGAATGAGAGAAGATTTAGTGCAGGCAGGAGGAGGCAACTCTTCTTATAAAGAGAGTGCTACAAAAATGTATATAAAAGCTTCGGGCTATCAATTAGCAGATGTAACAGAAGCAGATGGGTATGCGGTAGTAAATCCATTGGCAATTCAGGAATCATTTTTGAATTGTTCAGATATGGATTCTATGACAGAAGAAAACAGTAAAGAAATTTTGCAACTTTCTTTTATGGAGGGGGAACGTCCTTCAATAGAAACATTCCTACATGCGATTTCTGGTAAGTATACATTACATACTCATCCAATTGTAGTGAATGCTATGACTTGTCGAAAAGGTGGGATGGAGATATTGGAAACAATGTTTCCGGATGCGCTAATTGTGCCATATGCTACGCCAGGGGTAGAGTTAGCGAAGAACTATTTTAAAGCGTATAAGAGAAGAGCTGAAAAAGTTGGACAAATATTTGATGTAGTATTTTTGCAAAATCATGGTTTAGTGATTAGCGCTGATACGGCACAAGAGGTAATGGAGAAGACAGAACGAATTGTAGAGAAACTGGAATCCTATCTTCAAATAGACATGCAAGGTTACCATGAGGCTACAGAAATATGGAAATATTTCAAGAATAGTGTTGTATGGAGAGTTACGGATTATAATGTTATTAACTGTTTTATGCAGAATAATAGAATGTGGAATCATACTTTTTGTCCGGATTGTATTGTGTTTTTAGGAAAAAATGCGTTGAAGTTGGCAGATGATTGTAAAGAAGCTAGGATAGAAAAATTTCAAGAAAGTTTCGGACAGCCGGTTCTAGTTGAGTATCATAGTAATTTATATATTATCGCAGACACTGTAAAAAAAGCATTAGAAACGCAAAGTGTATTAAGCTTTAGTGCCCAGGTAATGAAAGCTAATGAAGGTTTTGAGTGTAACTTTTTATCAAATGAAGAACAGAATTTCCTTTTGAATTGGGATGCGGAAAAATATAGGAAAAACATGAAGTAAGGGAGAGATTATGCAGATTATTATACCTATGACAGGATATGGTTCAAGATTTGTGGCAGCAGGATATAAAGAGTTAAAGCCATTTATAAAAGTTTTGGATAAGACTATTATAGAATGGATAGTAAAAGGGATGTATCCAGGAGAGAATAACTTCATTTTTGTTTGTAGAAAAGAACATCTGGATTCTATTTATGGAATGCGAGAGATATTAATGGAAGTTTGTCCGACAGGAAAAATTTATGAGGTAAATCCGTGGATTAAAAAGGGACCGGTCTATGATGTTTTAAGAGCCTCAGAATGGATTGACGATGATGCTGCTGCAATTATCAATTATTGTGATTTTTATATGAGTTGGGATTGGGCAGATTTTAAAAAGAAAGTAAAAGAAAGAGATTGTGAAGGCTGTATTCCTTGTTATACAGGATTTCATCCGCATCTTATTCCAGAAAAAAACTTATATGCATCATGTTTAACAGATGAGCAAGATAATTTGGTTGAGATAAAGGAGAAGTTTTCGTTTGAAAAAGATAAGACTAAGGCGAAACATTCACCGGGAACATATTATTTTAGGAGTGGTAGACTATTAAAAGAATATTGCCAAAAACTTGTGGATAGTGAACAGACTATTAATGGTGAATATTATGCAAGTCTTCCATATAATTTTATGGTTCAGGATGGATTGAAAGTATGGGTACCGACTGATATTAAGTATTTTTGTCAATGGGGAACTCCAGAAGATATGAAGGAATTTGAATACTGGATAAAGACAATAAGAGGTGTAAAGAGATGAAAATATTGATACCAATGGCTGGAGCAGGACAAAGATTTTCGGATGCTGGATATAAAATACATAAACCGGCAATTCCAACTTATGATAGAAGAACCGGCAAGAAATTGCCTATGGTTGTATGTGCGGTATTAGATTTACCAGGGGTAGAGAAGGATGGAAGTAATGTTATTTTTATTGACAGGACATTTCACCGAGAAGACGGTGTGGAGGAGGAGATAAAAAATTATTTTCCAAAGGCGTTTTTCATTAATGTAAATGAATTAACAGAGGGACAAGCATGTACATGTCTTTTAGCTAAAGAATTTTTAGTTAAAGATGAAGCGGTATTAATAGCCGGATGCGATAATGGAATGGTATTTGATAAAAAGCAGTTTGACAATATGACACAGAATTGTGATGAACTAGTGTTTACATATAGGCATAATGAAGCTGTGTTAACTAATCCTGATGCCTACGGTTGGATGGAGGTAGATCAAGCTAATAATATAATTGGAACTTCAATAAAAAAAGCAATATCAGATAATCCAATGGAAGATCATGCAGTTGTGGCAACCTTTTGGTTTCGCACAGCACAGTTATTTATTGATGCAACAGAAAAAATGATTGCAGAAAATGACAGAGTGAATAATGAGTTCTATATGGATGAGGTAGTAAAACATGTGCTGAATATGGGATATAAGGCTAAGGTTTTTGAAATAGATCGTTATATTGGTTGGGGGACTCCAAGAGATTATGAAGAATATCAGAATACGTATGAGTATTGGAGAGGATTTCTTCAAGAGGAACATTTAATTTAAGAGTTAAATAAATGGGACATAAGTTATCTATGGATAAGTTGATAGGAAAAGTTTTTTGAGTGTAACAAAAAGGAATAACAGAAGTGCGTGAAAATATGTGGGGTAAGATAAGCAGAAAAAAATTGAATTATGAGAAGTTGATGATAGAAATTGTTATAATAGTTTCAATAGTTAAATTTGTATTAATGGGATTATTTTCATCCGATTACCAGAACATGATGTTTATTCCTTTTGTCAGGTGCTTTTTGGAGGGAAATAATCCGTATACTTATTATTTCGAAAATAATTTATTATATTCATTTCCTTATCCACCACTAATGCTGTGGATTGAGTCAATTGGTGTTTGGTTAATAGAAATGTTTCAAGTTGAGAATATATTTATAATAAACTTTTTGTTTAAAGCACCGTTGCTTATTTGTGATATTGTCATACTAATTTATTTGCTAAAGATATGCGGGAAAAAGAGAAAATATATACTGTTATTGTATTTTTGTTCTCCAATAATAATTTATTCAACATTTATGCATGGACAGTTGGATATTATTCCAACAATGTTTCTGGTAGTTAGTGTATTTTATTTATTGCAGCCAAAAGGAAAAAACACTGGATTATTTACAGTAGCATTACTTGCTGCGATAATGACAAAATTTCATATTATTGCGGTAGTGCCGTTAGTGTATTGGTATCTGTATAAGAAAAAGGGAACGAAGAGTTGTTTGTTTAGTCTTGCAGGATTATTTTGTGGTGCAATATTAATAGTATTTCCATACATGGGACAAGGTTTTTTGGAGTTGGTTCTTTTAAATAAGGAGCAGGCTACTATTACGAATGTATATTTTGATTACCAAAATGTTAAGCTTTATTTGCCGATTTTCGCTATTATGGTTGTATATTTAAGAGTTATTCAATTGAATAATATGAATCGGACTTTGCTAATGTGCCTTATTGGTATTATTTTTTCTATATTTTTGATAACGGTTTCTCCTATGCCTGGATGGTATGTTTGGATAGTTCCATTTGTATTAATTTATTTTGTTGAAATTAATGAAAACAGATATAAAGTATTGATGCAATACATTATTTTTTGTTTCTTGTACCTTATTTATTTTGGATTCCTACATAAAACAGAATATGTTGATTTATATATTGCCAATATTAGTCTTCATTTTTTGAAATATAGTAATGAATTAGTTCGAAATATAGTATTTACTATGCTTACAGCAACTTTATTATTGATGACGGTTTCTATGTATCAGTTTGGAATTCAGAAGAATTCTATCTATAAACGTAATGCATTACCGTTTATTATAGGAATTGCAGGGGATAGTGGAACAGGGAAATCGGAATTATTAAATAGTATGGAAGCTTTATTAGGAGAGAAAAGAATACTGTATATTGAAGGAGATGGAGATCATCGTTGGGAACGTGGAAATAGTAATTGGGAACAATATACACATTTAGATCCTAAGGCTAATTATCTTTACCGTCAAGCAAGAGATTTGCAAGTGCTCAGGTCAGGGAATGCGGTAAAACGTGTAGAATATGACCATGATACGGGAAAATTTACAACGTTACATAGAATTAATCCGAAGAAATATATCATAATGTGTGGACTGCATTCTTTATATCTGCCTCAGATGAGAAAGGCACTGGATTTAAGAATTTACTTGGATACAGATGAGAATTTAAGACGATTTTGGAAAATAAGAAGGGATACTGCTACTAGAGGATACTCAGGAGCTGATATAGTTGCACAAATAGATAAAAGAATTCCAGATGCGCAAAGATATATTTATCCACAAAAGAAATTTGCAGATTTAATTATTTGTTATTTTGATAGTTCTTTGCATAATTATTATGATACTAATCATGAAGTGGTATTAAGTGTGAAGCTGACAATGGATATAGAGGTAAATTTAGAGGATATTATTGAGGATATGATGAAGGCAGGTATTAAAGTTCTTCATCAATATGATGAAGATTTAATGCATCAAAGTTTAATAATTGATGGTAATTCGGTTCTTAGTGGGTATAACGAGTTTACAAAACTGGCGTATAGTCATATAGAACAATTTGCAGATTTGTTTTCAGAAGAGATTATTTGGAGAAATGGTATAGAAGGCATTGTTCAGTTTTTTATTGTTATGTTAATATGCAGGAGAATGTGAGAATGAAAAAAGGCATTATATTTGATCTTGATAATACCTTATACGATTATGATAGATGCGATAAAATTGCACAACTAAGATTGCAGAAATACTGCGAAGAGATACTGCATATTCCAAAAGATGTGTTTGTGCAAACTTATGCACAAGCCAAGCAGGATGTAAAGCAACAGTTGGGCAATGTAGGGGCAGCGCATAATAGAATGTTGTATATGCAACGAATGTTAGAATTGGTGAAACAAAAACCAATGTCCTACGCATTGGAGTTGTATGATGTATATTGGAATGCTATGTTACATGAAATGATACCATTTAATTATGTGATTCCTCTTTTTGAATGGTTAAAAAAAGAGAATATAGAAATAGGTATTTTGACAGACTTAACAGCACATATACAACATCGAAAGTTGAGAACTTTAAAGCTGGACAGCTATGTAGATGTAATAGTAACAAGTGAAGAGGCTGGAGCTGAAAAACCGGATAGGCTACCATTTGAATTAATTATCAGAAAGATGGGGATAACACCAGATAGATTAATTATGGTAGGTGATAGCCTTATAAAGGACTGTGAAGGAGCGGAAAAATGTGGAATTGAATCAATACAGTTTTCCGAAGCCAATCAGGATGTGATAGTAGATTATTTAAAGAAAGTTCTATCAAGATAAATATGGCATATAGAATAGTATCAAAGTAAACGAAATAATAAGATTTTTATTTTAGCTTTTTATGCATAACCGGAGTTGGTATAAATAGGAATATTTTTGGTCAAAGAATATAGGGATTCAGAAAATAAGGAGAGGTTAGATGAAGCTATCGATTGTTGTACCTTGCTATAATGAAGAAAAAAATATACCACTTTTATTGCAACGTTTTGCGGAAGTAATTAAAAGAGAGGATGTAGAAGTAATATTAGTAAATAATGGTTCTACAGATAATAGTGGTAAAGTGATAGAAGAATTGCTACCTAATTATTTATTTGTAAGAGTTGTTAATGTAGAAGTTAATCAGGGGTATGGGTACGGAATCCTGCAAGGACTTAAGGCTTGTAATGGTGAATTTGTTGGATGGACTCATGCAGATTTGCAAACAGATCCGAAAGATGTATTAAAAGCTTTAGAGATTATTGAAACAGAAAACAAGAAAGAACTATTTATTAAAGGTAATCGAAAGGGAAGGCCATTATTTGATCAAATCTTTACTTCGGGAATGAGTTTATTTGAAACATTATATTTAGGAGTAAGATTATATGATATCAATGCACAACCGAATATTTTCCCCAAGGTATTTATGGAAAAATGGAGTAAGCCACCATTTGACTTTTCGTTAGATTTATATGTGTTATATATGGCAAGAAAGTATGATTTGAAGATAGTAAGATTTGATGTAGTATTTCCGAAAAGAATATATGGTGAGTCTAAGTGGAATACAGGCTTAGCTTCAAAATGGAAATTTATTAAACGTACAATAGAGTTTTCACGTAGATTGAAGAAAGAAGGAATAAGATAATGGAATATATTGCACATAGAGTTAATTCTGTACGGGAATTAAGAGAATTGCCGAAAGAGTACGGTGTAGAACTTGATTTAAGGGATGATTTGAATGGAAGAATATATATTTCACATAATCCATTTGAGCCAGGTGAAGATTTTGAAGATTATTTGAAAGAATATTGCCATGGAACTATGATATTGAATATAAAGAGTGAGAGAATTGAATTAAAAATTTTAGAACTTTTGAATAAGTATGGAATAAAAAAGTACTTCTTTTTAGACAGTTCATTTCCTATGGTGTTTCTTTTGACAAGTCAAGGTGAGAAAAATGTTGCGTTGCGTCTATCGGAATATGAAGGAATGGACACGATTAGAAATATGTCAGGAAAAGCAAAATGGATATGGATAGATTGTTTTACTAAGATTCCTATTGGAAAAGAAGAAATGAATGAATTGAAACAGATGGGATATAAAACTTGTTTTGTTTCACCAGAACTTCAGGGAAGACCGGAGGATATTAGGGAATACAAAAAATATTTAGAAGAGCAGGAAATATTTTTTGATGCAATTTGTACAAAATATTATAATGTTGAAAAATGGAAACAAAATGAAATGTAAATAGAAGGAATTTGCGTATGCAGAGGGATTATAGGAAGATTATATTAAATATATTTTTGATTTTTACAGTTGCTATTGGGTGCTTAGTTAGAATATATATGTGTATTTGTCATTTTACAACATGTGATGACTTGGGAGTGGCAATGTCGATGTTGCGAGGGCAAAGTGAAGAATGGAGTATAAAAAATAGCATAGAAGGATTTTTGAGTTTTCGAGCATTTGGTTGGACCTATGCACCGCTTCAATTTGTTGTTACAAGTATTTTGTTGTCGCCACAGTATTCATATTTACAAACGATTGTTATGGGAAGAATTCCATCATTATTTTTTGGTATTGTTAGTTTGCTTATTTTATATAAGTTATGTGAGGCGATTTGGCAAGATAATGAACAGGTTAGAGGAAAACAAGCAAGAATTTGTAGTTTGATTTTATTAGCTACGTCTTTTGAAAATATTATTTATTCTAGTCAGATGGAGTCCTATACGATAGGAGTAGTAGCTGTTCTTATCTGTTTATTTTTATTAATTGTTAATGTTGAAGATTTTAAGTTTATATATACAACATTGTTAATTACGTTGCTATGCTATGCGCAGTATCAACTTTTTATTTTCGTATTTTGTTTTTATGTAGTAATGTTTTTTAAATATATTCGCATTAGAAAGACGTGTCTGAAAATAGTTCTTTCAGGAATGTTAGCAGTTTTGCTTAATATACCTAACTTACTATCTTTTTTCAGCTCTGGTATGAGTGCAAGAGGCTTAAATTGGAATACAGGAATACAGGGACAGTATATTTATGATATTACTTTATTAGAGAATTGGGGATCAATAGTCAATTACACGATAGAATTTTTTGTAAGTAATGTAATTCAGTGTTATAAGTATTTGTTATTGCCATGTAAATATGATACAATTGCAACATTTTTTGCTATTATATTAGTAGTATTTTCCCTAGTAGGTCTTATAGGGCTTCATAAAGGAAATAGGATACAAAGAGATATAGGGCATTTTATAGATGTTGTTTTAGGGCTATATTTAGTATTTCTTATTAAAGGTATTCTTACATTGAGCCCTTCAAGACATCTATTAGTAATGGTGCCTATAATGTTAATTTGCATATGTGGTGGTTTTATTGTTTTGCTAAATAAGTTAGCTAATATAAAATACTGTGATTTGTTATGTTATTTATATTATATTGTTATTATTGGTCTTTTTATACTAGAGTTACCAAATCAAATTAATATTCGTACTAATCGTTTCAGTGAGAAATATTTTGAAGATATACTAAATGAATATAAACCGGATATAGTTATTACTTATGGATACTCAATGGATCCATATTTGTTTGAGAATTCGGGTTATGTTCTTGAATTGGATGATAATTTGTGTGAAGGTATAATTTATAAAAAAGACTTGGATATATATGATGAAAGTGACAAGAAGGTTGTATTTTTCAGTAACAATTCTATTTGCGATGAAGATTACTATGCTCGAGAAGAAAAGTTTTTACAGACAAAATTGAGAGAAATTGGTTATATGTATGAGTACCAGTTAATACAAGAAGGTATAAATGAAGAAAGATGGGGGGCTACTCAAGAATATGCAGGAGAATTTTTCTTTAATAATTATTATGGTGAATATGTTTATGAATATAGATTAATACCAAAGAGTTTGGAAACGAGTTAGAAATAGGCTACTTGATGAAAACTTTTACTGAATAGGAGACCAGATAATTATGATAAATTTTAACGTCCCTCCTTTTGTGGGAAAAGAATTAGAATATATAAAAGAAGCAATAATGAATCAGAAGATTTGCGGAGATGGACTATATACAAAGAAATGTAATGAATGGTTCGAAGAAAAAATCGGGACAAAAAAATGTTTATTAACAACATCATGTACACATGCCACAGAACTGGCGGCATTATTATTAGATATTAAGTCTGGTGATGAGGTGATTATGCCATCATTTACATTTGTGTCAACGGCTGATGCCTTTGTAATGAGAGGGGCAAAAGTTGTATTTGTGGATGTTAGGCCAGATACAATGAATATTGATGAGAAGAAAATAGAAGCAGCGATTACTTCAAGAACAAAAGCAATTGTTCCTGTGCATTATGCAGGTGTTTCCTGTGAAATGGATGCAATAATGCACATTGCACGAAAATATGGATTGTATGTAGTAGAAGATGCAGCTCAAGGAATAATGTCAAGATATAAAGGGCGCTTTCTTGGAACGATTGGGAACATGGGATGTTTGAGTTTTCATGAAACAAAAAATATAAGTATGGGAGAAGGCGGAGCAATATTAATCAATGAAGAGGAATATATTGATAATGCAGAAATAATCCGAGAAAAAGGTACAAATAGGAGTAAATATTTTAGGGGACAAATAGATAAGTATACATGGGTTGAAAAAGGGTCATCATATTTACCTAGTGATATGAATGCTGCCTATTTATGGGCACAGCTTGAATTTGTTGAAACAATAAATGGAAATAGAATGAATAGATGGGAGCAATATTATAGATTATTGACTCCATTATGTGAAAAAGGAATAATACAATTGCCAGTAATTCCAAAGGAATGTGAGCACAATGCACATATGTTTTATATAAAAGTCAAAGATATAGAAGAAAGAACGGAATTAATTGAGTATTTAAAAAAGAATGAAATTCATGCAGTGTTTCATTATATTCCGTTACACACATCACCAGCAGGTGTTAAGTATGGCCGCTTTTCTGGAGAAGATGTATATACTACTAGAGAAAGTGAACGACTGTTACGATTGCCGTTGTATTATGGATTAAAAGAAGAAGAAGTTAGCTATATATGTGATAAGATTTGCTCGTTCTATTTTTAGTTTCAATGAATGTGATGATATGTTTGGGTGAAAATAGTTATATTGAGAATACATAAAACTAGAATACTTAGCAAGTATGATATAAGTATTTATATTATAATACTGACAAACAATTGAAGAATGGAGATTTATCCCAATGTTACAGAATAGAATAGAGATAGAAGAACTAGGAGTAGTAAAATCACAGACTATTACTTTTTCTAAGAAAGTTTCTCTTATATATGGATATAATAATTGCGGAAAAACTACAATGCTGAAGCTGATTAACGAGCAATTTGATAAGCGATTACAGAGGAGTATTTTGGATGAGAGTGAAGCCATTCTATCTCTCTATCTGCCTACAAATCGTTTAGATGTAAATCAGTACTTTACAAAAGAATATTACATTTCGGACAAGGAGGCATTGCTTGATTATAAGAGGGATATATATGGTGATTTTGCATTGCATCTTAATGTATTAAGGGCTAATTTGTTAGAAAATCCGTTTATTTGTAGATTTGTATTAGATGCTGTTAATCGGATGTTTGATACAAGTATTAGAGACCATTCTCAAAAGTATAGTGATGGTATCGAAAACATAGTTAATATTTATTTGAATATAATATGGATTCTTACCTGGGATGTGGATTATAAGCAGATAACTGGTGAACAGTTGCAACAATTGATATCCCAGAGATGTGCATATATATTGATTGATGAGATAGAGATGTTTCTTCACGTGAAGATTCAGGATAGATTTATAAAATGTATTAGGCAGGATTTTCCAGAATGTATTTTTGTATTTACAACCCATTCGCCACTTTTGCTTACGAGGTATAGGGATATTGCAATATATGAACTTGAAAATGGGAAATTGGAATTTGTTGAGTCAGATTATTATTTTTCAGATTTGGATTGTGTATATGAAAGCCTTTTTGCGGTGAGGGAATTACCGAATGATGTGGCTGTAAGAGTAAATTACCTTGGAGATGTGGCAATGGGGATAGAGATTCCTAATAAGGAGAAGGTAAGAGAATGTTCGAATTATATAGAGCATAATTACCCTAATATAGCTAAGAAATATAATAATTATATGGTGAAAGCGGAGATGAAAGCCGGTATTTAGGAATAGGTACTAATGTGATTTGAGGAATATTTATGAATTATATACAACGTGATAAAAAGTGCTTGCCTGAGCTTGCTAAAACCAGTGAACAATTTAAAAAAGAGATAGCAGGTAAGAACAGAAAAGAGGCATATGCACACTATGATAGCAGAAAGAGTATATTGAAATATAATACAGAAGAAACAACGAAAGAATTTAAAAAAATGAATTATGAAAGATGTTCTTTCTGCACTCAGATTATATTGGAATTTGAACGTGAAATGACGGTAGAGCACATAGAAACGAAAAAGAGTGTGCCGGAAAAAATATATGAATGGGATAATTTGTTATGTGCATGTAAATCATGTAATACGAAAAGAAGTGTAAAGAAATACGATGGAAGTAAATATTTGGATCCGACTAAAGTAAAAGATATTGAAAAATACTTTGTATATCATGCTGATGGAACAATTTCAGTAAATGAAGAACTGTCGCAACAGGAGATAGAGGCAGCAAAATATATGATTGAACTGTATGGATTAGACAGAGACAGCTTGAATTATGAAAGAAGAAGCTTTTTTAAAGATTTACAGGAAGATGAGTTCTACGAAGGACTTTTGAAACAGAAGATGAATTCAAGAAGGATTATCCTTCGTTCTGTATTCGCATACTATAAGAGGAGAATTAGAGATGGAAAATAAGGAGTTTATTTTGGATCAGACAACTATAAAAAGATTATTAGTTAAGTATAAGCTTCGAATTCCGGATTTCCAGAGAAGCTTTGTATGGAAGACGCAAAAAAAGTATCAATTGCTGCAGTCATTATTTCGAGGATTTCCTATCGGGGCTATTACCTTGTACGAAGATCAGGGGGTGTATTATATTATAGATGGATTACAGAGAATTAATACATTACAACAATATCTATCAAGTCCGAGTAAAATAATAGGATTTACTGAGTATTTCAGGAAAGTAGAGGACGAGATACGGATATTTTTGGAAGAAAATGAAGTTCAGGTTTCTTTTAATAAGTTTAAATCTGCAATTAAGATATGGTATGAGCAACTTAACGAATTATATGCATATGAAAAAGTCAGTCCTTTGTACAGAAACATCAAAGAAAAATGCAGTACTATATTTAATGATATTGATGATGATATGCAGCTGATGGAGGATTTAAGTGAAATACTTACTAAAAAAATAGAAATAAGTCATGATGCAATAGCATTAATTATTTATCAGGGAGACAAAGACGATTTGCCTGATTTATTTAAAAATATTAATACTGGAAGTGTTGCGTTATCGCAATATGAGATTTTACAATCTTTATGGATGAATTATAAATTGGATGGAGATTATTTATCTGAAGAATATAAGTTTTATATGCTTGCGCTTGATATGATTAAGGATGACTATGAAATACAAGCAATCAAAGAGAGTGGAGATTTTGATATATTTAAGAATATAATCGGGCTTAATTTTGAAATATGTTGCATGGAAGAAGCTGTAAAGGTGTTGTTGCCTACGTTGAAAAAGATTGAGCCGATTGAAATTGGAGGATATATCAAATACTATGACAATGATTCTATTGGATTTGAATTATATTCTACATTGCTCACATATACTCCAAACAAGATTGTAAAAGCAGTGGATATTTTATTTAAGGATAGAAATGAGGATGAGAAACAGGCAATAAATCAATTTATTGAGGAATTAAATGTTGCAATTAGGGAAGCGATATGTTATGCAATAGATTATGTAAATGAAGAGAATTGGAAAGATAATATATTTGTAAGTAAATATCATTCTCTATATGTAATAGCGGGAATTGTATTGTCACAATATTCTATAGATGCAGCTAATTTACAGATTGAAAAGATTTCTGTGAATACAGCCAGATTAGCAATGTGTATGGATTTTGAAACACATAAGAATGAGAAATGGTTTATTGATGAGAATAGGCAGATTGGATTCTTTAATAATAAGATGAAAGAACTTATGAAGTGATGAGCTTTTGAATTCATACGCTTTTAATCTGACAAATTATCATTATGTAGATGGTTCATTACGTATGGTTTGACGTTTATGATTGGAGGGCTGTGGAATGAGAACGTTTATTTATGCAACTTATGGGATTGATAAGTCAGATTCGTTAAAGAATTTGTTTAGACAATTTCCGACACAAAAGACAATAGAGATATGAACTTATTATTTGAGGAACCTTTATGGCATGCCTTTGGAGGAGCTTCGTGTTTTGATACAGTGACCAATTTGAATGATGAATGCTGTAAAAATGCTATCAAGCACAATTTGTATCAAAATATTAAGATGCCATCAATAGGAGTAACATTTGCACAGTTGCTTAGCAAAAAATAGATTTAAGATAATATGTTGCAGTAAATAGAAATATCCTCTTTGATGAGTGTAAAAACATTATCAAAGAGGACGTTTTATTTATTCAGGCAAGAGATAAATGAATCCTAACAATGGCATAGGGTAGCCATCAGGATCAGGTATAGTTTTCAGGGCATCAACGGAAGAATATTCTCTAGTCATGAAATAGGAACCGTTTGTACAACCATCATATGCACTCTCAGAGATTAAAATACTTCCATCTGGATTGACCTTTTCAACAATAGCAACATGACCATACTCATTTCCATAACTATTACCATCCCAGACAACAACAGAACCTTCCCTAGGAACAGTTTCGCTATAACCATAATAAAGATGGGAGTCTCTATAATTCCAAAAGTATTTTGCATGGTCTGTAAAGTTTGGCCGATATCCTAAGATATGCATGGCGCGTCCATAACAGTACCAAGTACAATTGCCATTGCGGAACAAGAAATTATTGGTTGGTCGTGTATAATAAAAACTATTTAAATCAGGTGGAGTAGTCTGTGCAATAAAGTTATTTGAAGTATCAACGATAGCTGCCTGTAAAAACCAAGTCTGCATACTATTCTTTTCGGTATCAATAATAACATTCTGCATGTTACCCTGCGCAGTGAGGAGCATGGCATTGTTTGAGGCTAAGGTAAAAGTGTAGTTATACTTATTAGGACTGCGAATAATCCATGGCTCAATATTAAGGGCAGAATGATATACCTCGGCTCGGGAGCCGACAATGTTATTGTATGTAACGTTCATTGCAAAAGATTCTGAGTTGTCAATAGCAAGAATTAATGCCTGATAATCTGAAATATAGCGGATACGAAAAAGCTGTGTCTGAGGGGAGTTAGAATCGTATTCGAATAAAGTCAGGCGAGTGTGGTCGCAAATTTGTGGAAGATAATCAATATCAAGGTTTAAGTATAACTGTGTATCAAGATTTCGGAATGAATAAATACCATTCTGCTTTAAGGGGCATTCTTTTAATCTTTCAGAGTAAATGTAATTACCGGAAAGTGTTTTCATCCAGACGTTGCCATAACTATTTGTAACTGTGCCAGTACAGGCAATAATAGTATCAGCATTTAAGGTTTCAATAACACCAGAACTTTTAGCGGGGGCTGGTCGTAGTGCGGTATTGTCATCCTTGACAATGTATAATGTTACATTGTCTTCTGCGAATACCTGCAGCTGTGGGATAAACACAATACATAGTGTTAATAACAGGTAACAAAGCATTTTTCTTACATTCATAAGCGTTATCCTCCCATAATAATCTTTATTTTTCTCTTGTTAACTCGCTTTTTCTCACATTTTCTTTTTTTCATAGAGAAGTTTTCTAAGTCTATGCCATTCCCCTTGGCCATAAATCATGGATAATGGGATATTTGGGGTACACTTAATAAGACGTCATCTTATTTCGCTATGATTGGCCTTTCTAATCCCCAACTCCTTACGGCAGCCTAACCTCCCATGTCATACGGGATCACCTTTTGCTACAGGGTCCTTAATTCCTTCGTTCTGCTTATCCATAAAGGGGCGTCATGATGCTCCTTCACTGAGTCTGTGCTCTAATGGAATAAATTATGACTTCGGCTCTCTTTGTTTTTTCTTATTTCTTCTGTTCCCTTCAGCACCTAACGGCGGACGTCTCCTGAATTTCAC
>JAFSGY010000029.1 GCA_017440575.1 Lachnospiraceae bacterium
ATATGCACCAATGTTGGAATTAGATTGGATTGAGGATATTGATATACAGCATAGAGAACGTCCGATTCCTAACTTTTATACGTTACTCTCAGAATCTGTAAAGGTAGATGTTCCACTTCAAGATGGAGACATGGTTACACTTGAAGAAGGTTTAGAAATATGTGCATTATTAACTCGAGGTCATTCTCATGGTTCGATGTCGTTCATACTTGGTAATAATTTAATTTTTACAGGAGATGCTATACCTGTAGCTCATGATTTGCCAATATTTGTTGATTATGAACAGAGTTTATATTCTCTCGATAGGATTAATGAGTTGTCGGATGTTCAATATTTTTGCCCAGCTTGGGATGAAATATATGATAAAACAAGACTAAAAGAAGTGATTAATGACAGTAAGAGGATGTTGCGTAAATTGAAGGATGCAGTATATCAGGTAGAAATGGAATGCAAACAATATCCTGAGACAGAAAAACTAACGACGATATTTGAGCAAGCGCATATTCTCCAATATGCAGGAAATCCGTTGGTGGTAAAAAGTATAGATGCTTGTAAAAAATATCTTTTACAAATGAAATAAGATGAAAAATTTAGTATGCCGAGCACTTAATACTTTCAGATACATAGCGAAATGGAAAGCCTGTGATAAATCGAATTTACGGGAATGGAAATGGAGTTTTCGTTTAAAGAATGCTCTAATGCATGAATTGAATTTGTAAGAGAGGTGGTGTTTATATGGGAGCATTAATAACACTATTGATGTATGGTGTAATAATCGTTGTTATGTCTTTCATTGCTTATGTTGTAATTAAAACGGCAAGCAAAGATGCGTTAAAAGAGTATAAAATCGCGAATGGAGAGTAATCTGATGGAAAAGGTAGTAAATGTTTCAAAGAAAGAATTGCAGGAAATCAAAGCTATAATTGGTGAAGCGTTTATTTCAAATGAACTTTTTCACGAATTCGGTGATATAGAATCACGAAGAGACAGTGTGTTGGCATACATGGAAGCGTATGTTCATTGTGTTTATGAATCCGGTCTGCTTTATAGAACGAAGGATAAAAAAGGATATATAGGACTTGCATTTGCAGGGGAAGAACGGTTTTTGCCTAAAATAAAGATGTTGGGAAAAATGTTGAAATGGATTCCGTTTGCCAAGTTGAAAAAATTATTGCATTTTGTCCGGCAGGTGTCGGATGGTAACAGGCAGTATCAGAAGCAGCCACATATAGATGTGTTGTTAGTGTGTGTGGACAAAATGTATCAAGGTCAGGGAATTGCCGGGAAATTAGTGGAATATGCAAAAGAAATGTCGCAAGAAAAGGAGGCCCTATTGTTATTTGATACGGACATGGAAGATTATGCAAAGATGTATCAGCATATGGGGTGCAGTTTATACAATACCATTACAGCAGATAATGGTGTGACAAGATATAATCTGGTCTGGAAAGGAAACAGAAATGATGGTTAATACATAATGTTTATTTTCCTATTGACTCTCTCGTTACGGAATCCTTTATGATAAGGTTACTAAGGAGGCGAGCGCTATGAAAACAGTAAAAGAAATATCTAAATTAACAGGAATCAGTACTAGAGCTTTGCGGTATTATGATGAAATTGGATTATTAACCCCAACAGAGCGGAGTGAAGCCGGTTATAGGTTGTATGATGAGAAAGCATTAGAGAAATTAAACGCAATTCTTTTTTTGAGGGAGTTGGGTATACCACTTGATAAAATAAAAGAAGTTATAAATTCTGAGGACTGTAATTATGCTTTGGTTTTGAAAGATTATCGAAAAAAACTGGAGCAAAAGATAAATAAATTGCAGGGACTGCTTGGAGTTATCGACGGATTAGAAAAGGAAAAGAAGGATGTTGATTTCGCCGGATTTCTTGTATCGGATGCAGAAAAAGTTGCAGAGAGTATTGTAAATCAGCAGAATGCAACGGAAAATGCAATTTCAGAAATCTATGAATTGGTTAAAGCCAATATGGTGGATGGGAAAGTTGGAAATGAACTTTTGCAGATATATGGAAGTAAAGAAAACTATTTATCTGCCGTGGAGGAAAGCACTCTGCATCCGGACACAACACTGGAACTTCAGGAGGAATTAAAGAATATATATTTTGCGTTTAGGGACTCTTCTGAGGATGAAAGTGAGTTACATGGACTTGTGAAACGTCTGGAGGAAAATACACAGAAGATGTTTAGAACCGGTAATGCCAGATATATTTTATTGCAAGTGGCTGAGGGATATTTGAAAAAAGAGAAAAATGCACAGATTCTGGATAGTGTTTACGGTGTGGGTGTAACAGAAAAAATCGGAAAAGCTGTTAATACATATTATGGTATGTAGCGTAAGAAAAGCTATGAAAGTAATATTGATAATACTTGTTGTAGAATTTCTGATGAGTGTATATGAGTCCGGCGATGGCCCTCTGGTTTATCCGGTTCTCCTAAATGACGGAACAAATTTGGGATATGTTGAAGGCGGTGCTGATACGGTAATAGAGGCACTTATGGAGTGCGTGAAGGAGCAAGGAAGTATTTATAGAAAAGAGCTGGAAACAAATTCATTTAAATTATATGGATTTGATTGAAATTAAGGATATGCAAGTAAATATAGTCAGAGAGCCGGACGCAAAGCCAATGAAGCAGAAAATATATTCTACATTCATTGGCTCTTTTTTTATATTCTCGATACTGTAAATAGTGTAGAAAAATATATATAATTTTGATACAATTATTGTTAAATAAACAAAACCATTTTGTAATAATCAGACAAAATAAAAACAAAGTCAAGCTAGAAAACCGTGGAAGGAGTTCATATGAAAGGCTTAAATCGTACACAGTTAAAAATGATTGCGATATGTGCTATGGTATGTGACCATGTGGCATGGGGATTTGTGGAATTTTGGAGTCCGTTAGGACAGATTATGCATATTATTGGGCGGTTTACGATACCGATTATGTGTTTTTTTGTAGCAGAAGGATTTCGGCATACATCAAGTAGAAGAGGATATATCAAACGAATGGCTCTTTTTAGTGTGGTAACTATGATTCCGTTCTATTTGTTTTTTGGAGAAATGTATGAATACAGACAGAATATTATATTTGATTATTTGTTAGGTGTGTTGTTATTAGCAGTATTGGAGAATCAGCGTTTTAGAATATGGCATAAAGTGATATTAGCGGCTGTATTATTTGGAGTTTCGGCAACGATAGGTGGCTGGGTTATTATGCCTATGCTGTATATTCTTGTATTTTATTATGCTAAGAATTTTAGGACACAGGCTAAATGGGTTATCGGACTTACGGTAACATTAGAGATATTTTTAATTGTTGCAGTGGAATTAAATCGTGTATGGCATTTCTCTCATTATGACTGGCCATGGTATGATAAGCTTTATTTCCTTGGATTTATGCTTCCGTTACTGGTACTTCGAAAATATAATGGCGAAAAGGGTAAGGATGTAATTGGAAAATATTTCTTTTATCTTTTCTATCCGGCTCATTTTTTGATTTTGGCAGCAATTAAGGTTCTGATACAAGGGTGTACGATATATCAAATCTATGTAGGACTGCATGTGATTGCGTTAATTGTTTGCCTGGAAGTCTTGCTGTTGGTATTTTGCGCAAAGCCATCAAGAGGACAGAGTGCAACCTTGCTCTTGGTATTGTCAGGGTGCATCTATACCTTTGGCTTTCTTGTGGAAATTACATCGGGGAATGTAGGAGGTTTTTATGCTGCTACTCTCATGCAGTATTTTGGTGAGTGTCTGCTTATGTTGGCATTTACAATGTTTATGGCAGAAATGTGTCATAGAGAGATACCTGCATTTATTTATGCGATGGAGGGTGTATGCAGTGTATTTATTATGTGGATGCTACTTACAACCAGAGAAAACCATATCTTTTATACTTACATAGGAATAAAGGATGAAGCCCCGTTTCCAAGACTGGTTTTGGAACGAGGTTGGGGATTTACTGCATTTATTATTTATATGGCGGTAATATGTGTGGGATGCATTGCGATGTGTACGATAGGAATTATTAAGTCAAAGGGAGTGGAACGGAAAAGAATATTATGTACGACAATAGCAATAGCATGTCCGTGGCTACCAAATGTTGTAAGAGCGACAGGTATTACGGGTGGATACGAAGTACCATGCTTCGGAATAATGGGAGCCGTTATTTTGGTAGGTTTAGCACTCACAAGATATGGTTATTTTGATTCTATTTCTATGGCGGGAGAAAATGCCCTAAGCCATGGTCAGGAAGGTATTATGGTAATCAATAATAATCAAGTGATTACCTATGTCAATAAACGTATGCAAGAGATGTTTGGACAAGTGACTTTGAAGCAAAGTGCATATAAGAATGAGACCTTGAAAGAAATATTTGAGGGAAGGATTAAGACACTCGAGCGGAAAGATAGAATATATGAAATGCGAGTAGAACCATTAAGTGAAGGAGGATATATTCAGGGACAGATGCTATGGATGCTTGATATAACAGAGCAACATAAGTTATTGATGAAGATTAGTGATCTTGCTCATAAGGATTCGTTGACAGGAATATACAATAGAAGTTATTTTATTACTCTGCTAGAGGAGTATTTGGCACAGGGTGGTGGAGGTAGTCTGTTCATGATGGATTTGAATCATTTCAGGCAGGTTAATGACCGCTTTGGACATCAGGCGGGGGATAGCATTTTGGCTAAGTTTGGCGAGGTGCTATCAGAGCTTGGAAATGAAGTGATTTCGTGCAGAATCGGTGGAGATGAGTTCTGCTTATTCTACAAGGAAGCAATTGATGTCAAAGAACTGGAAGGGATGGCAGAGAAGATATTGCAGGATTTTCAAAGGAAGATGGATACGCAGAAATATGGCGATATAGTTAGTGTATCTTTTGGTATTGCAAGAATTTTAGAAGCTTCTGAAAAGGATTTTGGAAAGCTGTATAGTAATGCGGACAAGGCATTATATGTTGCAAAGAATAGAAGTAAAAATGCATGGTACATTTTATAAAAGTGTGGTGAATAAATATGAAAATATTTCGAAAACTTGTATGGATAATAATGGCTTTTATGATTGTCTTATTACTTTTTGTAGCAGTTTTCTTTGAGGTAGATAATATGACTTTAGCAGAGGGGGCTGTCTATGAGTTTGATAGTAATTGGGTAATGACTTGGGAAGATGGACATAGCATGGAGATACCAAAGCTTCCCTACCTTGGAAAGAGTAAACCGGGTGAGAAGGTTGTGGTGGAAAATATTATTCCGGTAGAATACTTTGGAAAGACAATGGCTTTTTTATCCGCAGATAAGGTCTTAAAAATCTGGATGGATGAAAGAGTGGTCTATGAATTTGGGGTAGATGATGTAAGAAGCTTTGGACATACACCAGGAAGTGTGTTCAATTTTGTGGATATTCCAAGTGATTTAACCACAGGGCATATAAGAATAGAAATGGTTTCTCCTTATGATGATTATGCGGCAAGAGTGACGGCAATTACAATCGGGGAGAGAGATGTCCTTATATTGGAATTATTAGCGGATAATTTAATACATATTGCGGACAATCTTATTATTTTAATCTGTGGCATTATTTTTTTTCTGTTATTCCTGATACAAGTGGCATCTGGGCAGGATAGCGGTGGAGTGCAATACCTTTGCGGATATTGTATTGTGGCTGGATTATATTATTTTGTGGAAACGAAGGTTCTTCATGTATTTTACGGAAATCAGACCTTTTATTCGGTCATGGTTTTTGTATGTCTTATGATGATTCCATTTTTTATAACGTTATATTATGCAAATGGAATGATGGGGAAGTTTCAGTTACGTTGGAAAATCATGCTTGGATTGATTTGTGCAAATATTTTCATTCAGATGGCATTACAGCTCACAAACTTTGTTGATTTTATGAATATGGCATTTTGTTCGCATGCGTTGATTGCGTTAACTGTGCTTGTAGTAGCAAAGTCGTATCTGGACTTTCTGAGGGAAAAGAAAGATTGGCGAATTATAATAGGGATGATAGGACTATTATTTATGGGAATTGGCGGAACGATTGATATTGTACGAATGTATGTTGTTGCGGTGGGAGATATGGGGAAATTCAGCCGCTTTGGAACCGCCTGTTTCAGTATTATTATGCTATATCAGCATCTGAATCAGATGATAAAGGGATATGTGAATAAGGTAGAAGAAAATGCCAGCCTTCTGAAACGTGAAATGGAGGTTGTAGCAAAGAATAATGAGCAGTTGAGAGTTGCTAAAGAGCTTGCTGAAGAGGCAAGGCAGGATGCATTAGCAGCAAATGCTGCCAAAGGAAAGTTTCTAGCGCATATGTCTCATGAAATTAGAACGCCAATTAATGCAGTGCTCGGGATGGATACTATGATATTAAGAGAAACAACAGATATGCAGATTAAGGAATACGCATTGGATATTCAAAATGCAGGACAAAATCTGTTGGCTTTAATTAATGATATTCTTGATTTCTCTAAGATAGAATCGGGAAAACTGGAAATCATTATGGTCGAGTATGATTTTAGTAGTCTTATGCATGATATTTCTAATATGATAAAAGCAAAAGCTGAAGCAAAGAAGCTGGAGCTGCAGATACATGTAGATGGAAATTTGCCGTCAAAGCTGTTAGGTGATGATGTTCGTATCAGACAGGTATTGGTTAATTTATTAAATAACGCTGTGAAGTATACACAACAGGGTAAAGTCATACTGAGTGTAGACGGACGCATAGAAGGAAGAAAGGTAGTGTTGGATTTTTCGGTTCAAGATACAGGTATCGGCATAAAAGAAGAGGACATTGTAAAATTATTTGAAGAGTTTGAACGAATTGAAGAAAAGAGAAACCGTAACATAGAAGGAACAGGGCTAGGTATTAATATTACGACACAATTACTATGCCTCATGGGAAGTAAGTTACAGGTAGAGAGTACATATGGAAAAGGATCACGGTTTTATTTTACATTGGAACAACAGATTGTTGATTCCACGCCAATAGGTAATCTGGAAGAGAGAATCAGGGAGCAGTCAACAGAATATATATATTCTTCGGCATTTACGGCGCCGGATGCTCAGATTTTGGTTGTGGATGATAACCTTATGAATCTTAAGGTTTTTGTAAACTTGTTGAAGCTTTCGAAAATCAATGTAGATGTAGCTGACAGTGGAAAGAACTGCTTGGAAATGATTGTAAAAAAACACTATGATTTGATTTTCTTAGATCATATGATGCCGGAAATGGATGGTATTCAGACTTTGCATCGCATGAAAGAATTAGAAGATAATCAGTGTAGGCATAGTCCGATTGTAGCATTGACTGCAAATGCAATAACAGGAGCAAAGGAAATGTATCTTTCAGAAGGTTTTGACGCATTTTTACCAAAACCAATTAATCCGGAAAAGCTGGAGCAGATGATATTGAAGCTGTTACCGCGTGAGTTGCTTCGATTTGATGTGGAAGAAGCTGAGGGGAATGAGATACAGGAGAGAACATATCCTGCTGCCACAAGGTCTGAGGTGGATTTACCGATGGTGGATGGAATAGATTGGAGCTATGGTTTTATGCACTTGCCGGGGGAAGAGCTTTTGTGCAGTGCAGTGAAGGACTTTTATAAGACATTGGGCGTAGAGGCTGATTCGCTGGAAGAATTTTATCGGAAGTGTAAAAGTGACTCTAAGATGCTGGCACAGTACAGAATAAAGGTTCACTCAATGAAGAGCTCAGCGAATCTGATAGGTGCAACGGTGCTTGGCGGAATGGCGAAGTTACTTGAAAATGCAGCAAGAGATGGAAATATGGCAACTATTGATGCGGTTCATTCTATTTTTATACAGGAATGGCGAGCGTATAAAGAAAAACTGGAAGAAGGTGTGCCAGAGGTTGTAAAAGGTAAAATAGAGGAGCAGGAAGAAAAAGAACCTTTAGATGTTGAGGTAATATACAGTTATCTGGAAACCTTGAAAACCGCATCTGAAGAATGTGATATGGATGTTATGGATGAGATGATGGAAAAATTGCAGGAGTATCAGTATCCAGACGATATACAGGCAAATATAGAAAAGCTGAGTGTTTTTGTAACAAATCTAGATAGTGAACATATTATCAGTCTAATAGAACATATCAAGGGACTTGTTTGATTTACTACATAAAGCAAAAAAGTGTACATTATTTATAAAAATAAAGAAAAAATGACAAAAATAATGAAAATATCAGCAAATGGTGATAAAATTATTCTAAATAACTAAAAATATAGTATTTGGAGGTATAACATGGGATATAATGAAAAAGAATTTGCCAAAAAGGCGAATAAAAAAGCAATGATCATGTGGATGGTACTGATGATTGTACTCTCAGTTGGTTATATTATTGAGGTAATGAAAGGGACGAAGTCTGTACCATTTCTGATAGGAATGGAATTGGTTTCGTGGGGACCTTTTATTGCTGGCTTGATTGTCATTCGATTAAAGGGATGGCATACAAAGCTTTATCAGGATATTGCATGTACAGGATATGGTTTGTTTTATCTTTATATTATGCTGACTTGTCAGGGAACACTGGCATTTACCTATGTACTTCCTATGGTAGGTATTATGATTATTTTTAAGAATCAGGGACTTATCTTCCGATGTGGTACGTTTAATGTAGTGCTTTTGATTGTTTGCATTATTCGTAATTACATGAATGGAATGAACACAAAAGCAGATATTTCTAATTATGAACTGCAGATAGGAGTTATTTTATTCTGTTATATTGGATATGTTGTTTCCATTAAGCATTTATCCACTTCAGACAATGCATTATTAGATTCTATTAAAGATAATCTGAATAAGGTAACGACTACTGTGGAGAAGGTAAAGATTGCAAGTAATGCAGTTGTAGATGGAGTTACGGTAGTAAGAGAGCTTGCAGATGAGAATAAAGAGGGTGCAAAGCAGGTTGTTGACAGTATGGAAGATTTGGCTGAGAAAAATCGTATGCTAAGTCAGCGAATTGATTCTTCCATGGAGATGACCAAGGATATCGATAATCAGGTGGAAAATGTAGCAAATCTGGTTGAGAATATCGTACATATTAGTGAAAAATCAGAGGAACACGCAAATAATAGTGCCATTGAGCTGGAAAGAGTAGTGGAATCTACCAATGCAATGGCAAGATTATCAACAGAAGTAGAAAAGGTTCTGAATGAGTTCAAGAATCAGTTTGATAGAGTAAAACAGGAAACTGGTACAATTGAAAATATTTCATCACAGACTAATTTACTTGCGTTAAATGCGTCTATTGAGGCTGCAAGAGCAGGTGAGGCAGGAAAGGGCTTTGCGGTAGTTGCTGATGAGATTCGTAATCTGAGTATGGGTACACAGAACTCTTCTAATAGTATTATGGAAGAATTGAAGAATCTGGAAGATACCTCTGATAAGATGACAGAATCCATTACAACGATTTTAAAGTTAATTTCTGAAACACTTGAGACAATGCAGGCAGTAAACAGCAGCGTAAGAATGATTGCTGATGATTCCAAGGAGCTTGGAAAAGAGATTCAGATTGTTGATCATGCTATGAAGAGTGTAGAAAGCTCTAATAAGAACATGGTCGAAAATATGAATCAGGTTCAGGATATTATGGTTACGATGACTGAGAGTGTGGTAGAGTCTGAGAATACCACAAACTCTATGCTTAGCAAGTATGAAGAGACAGCGCGTAACGTTGTTAATATTGAAAACGTTGTTGGCGGACTGGTAGAAGAACTGGGAGAAGGCGGCTTCATGAGCGAACAGGATATTGAAGCCGGAATGAAGGTAACGCTTATAGAACAGGGAAGCAAGCGAGAACTTCATACAGAAGTAGCAGAGATAAGAGAGGAATGTATCTGGATAGCAGCAGATGCGAGAACAGATGCATTCTTAGGCGATGATGCGAAGAAGAAAAAGTTTGAGGCACAGATTATTGTAAATAATTCCGTTTATATTTGGAGTGGTGTTGCGATTGGCAGAAAAGATAAGATGTGTTATGAGTTAGAACTGGAAGGCTCTCCAAAGGTAGTAAATCGTAGAAAGCATCCACGACTGGCTATGACGAATTCTTGTGAAGTTCTGTTAAAGAATAAGAAGCGTTCCTTTGACGGAAAGATGGTAAACATTAGTGCAGGAGGATTTGCTTTTGCATGCAGAGGACAGGAGTTTGCAGATGCAAAGGGTGAACTTGTACAGATAACGATTAAAGATTTTGCATTATTGAATGATAAGCCGCTTATCGGAGTAATTATTCGTTCCAGTGATGACAAGGGTACCAATATTGTAGGCTGTCGTATGCCAGAAGATAATGTTGAGATTCAAAATTATGTAAAAGAGAGTATGAAGAAATAGTGACAAGTCTTGTATATTAACTGCCAAAAGTTGATATACAAGACTTTTTTTGTTGACATAATGATTCGTATACAGATAGACTAAAAGTTATATTTATACAGATATGTTGATAAATTATGCAATATGAGGAGGTTCTATATGCGTGGAGAAATACGTAAGCAGATAAGAATTTTTGTGACACTGTTTATGGTGTTGGTATTATGTATGCTTGTATTGTGTATGTGTGTTGTAAGTTTTAATCATAAAGAGAGGACGTTGTATTATTCAGCAGCAAATGCAGAAGAAGATAATGCGAATAAGCATTGTGCAGTTACAATAAAGCCTAGAGGTGGAAGTACAGACACATGGATTAAAAGAATTGCCAGAGTGAAGGAAGACGGTACACAGCTGGAAGTTCAGTATGCAGGAATCATATATGATATCATGGTAGTGAATCAGACAGAGTTAAGGATTACAGACTGGACCTTAAAAATACCGGTTCCACAGGATAGTTTTTTGAATAATGCATGGTGTGGTACATTAGAAATTCATCAGTATCAGCAACATGATGAATTAGTACAGACCTTGGATTTGCGAAAATGTATTGAAGAAGAGGTTGAGATTATATTAGAACATGAGGTTGCAGGCACTGATTTGATGATTCCGGTAAATCAAGGAGATTATTTTATCTATCATCCAAGTATTCGGGATAAGGAGGATGTAATAGAAGCGTCTGATTTGGAAAGTGAAGAATATCAGAACAAACGAGTAGATTTTATTGCTTATCATGAAACTGTCAATGAGGATATGACTCCTGTGGAATTCCCAAATGCAGTATTATCTTATCACTTGCACAAGGATATAACACAGCTTCCGATTTTTTATGTATTAATAAGCCTTTTCGGGTGGTGGTGTATTAGTGTTGTGGTTACGGTTATTGTAAATGTAAAAACACGTAGACTGATAGAACGTGCAAGAAGAGATGCCGATATTATAGAGCAATCCATGTCTGCATTTATGGGATTTATTGATGCCAAAGATACTACAACAAATGGACATTCGATGCGTGTCGCCCAGTATGCGAGGAAGTTGGCGTGGAAGATTGGATTTTCACAAGAGGAATGTGACCGTGTATATTATATCAGTCTAATGCATGATTGTGGGAAAATCGGAATTCCAGATGCCATTTTGAATAAGCCGGACAAGCTGACGGCAGAGGAATTTGAGGTTATTAAGACTCATACCTTACAGGGAAATCGTATATTGGAGAACTTTACTTCTATAGAAGGAATAAGGGAGGGGGCGTTGTACCATCATGAACGGTATGATGGACAAGGTTATCCGAAAGGACTAAAGGGAGAAGAGATTCCATTAATTGCACGTATTATCTGCATTGCGGATTCTTTTGATGTTATGAATAGTGAACGGTGTTATCAGCATAAGATGACAAAGGAAGATATCATAGACCAATTGCAAAGCAATAAAGGAAAGCAGTTTGACCCGAAGCTTGTGGATAGTTTTTTAGAAATGCTTGCTGATAAAACAATTGAATTTTAGAATGTGATTTGTAGAAAGCTTTGCCGAAAAAAAGGCGGGGCTTTTCTTTTTTTCTATAATTTTCACTGTATTTTAGTGCAAGAAAACACAATGAATTTGCAATAAAAATATGAGAAAATAAAAGGAATAAAGGGAAAAGTATGAAGAAAAAAGTATTGATTTGAATAAAAATATACGCTATCGCTTGTAATTCATGGTAAGATAAAAATAACAGACTACGTATTTGTATGAGAGAGGAAGCGCATGACATGAGGGATGAGATTCGCAGGCAATTAATGGAAAAGGCAGAAACAGAATATAGGGATTTTTCGGCATCTCTAATACCGGAATCAAAGCCGTTGCTTGGTGTAAGATTGCCCATATTGCGTGTGATGGCAAAGGAGTTTGTCAAAACCACAGACTGGCAACTGGAAATAGACTCTTATGAAGGTGAATATGAGGATGTTTATTTCGAAGAGGTCATGCTTCGTGGAATCATAATCGGATACGGTACGCAAAAGAAAAAGCCTGAGCTGGTACTGAAATGGTTGAAGGATTTTATTCCACATATTGATAACTGGTCTGTCTGTGACAGCTTTTGCAATAGCTTTACCTTTGCAGCTGCGAATCGGGAGCTTGTATGGGAGTTTTTACAGCCTTATCTTTTTTCTATGAAGGAGTTTGAGGTAAGAGTAGCTGTGATTCTCTTACTGAATCAATATCTCAAATATGATAAAAACGGCAAGAAAATGTCCCGAAAAAGAGTGATTTCCATGACGGATGTCGTAACCGATACGAGCAAAGAGAATCAAGAAAACTATCCATATTTGGAGCGTATTTTGGTAGCACTGAACAGGGAGTTTGCGCAAGGGTATTATGCGCAAATGGCAGCAGCGTGGACAACTGCAGAAGCTTTTGTGACATTTCCATATGAAACAATGCAGATGCTACAAAATGACTGTAAGATGGATAACTGGACTTATAACAAGACATTGCAGAAAATCTGTGAGTCAAAGAATCCTGATACAGAAGTAAAACAGATGATAAAAGCAATGAAAAGAATATAAAAATATGTGTGTAAGATAACACGGAAAAGAGGAATTTATGTACGAAAAAATTTGGAAGCATTCAAAAATCGCATTTGGTGGCGATTACAATCCAGAGCAGTGGGATGAAGAAACATGGAAAGAGGATATGAGATTATTCAAGCTTGCCAATGTGGATACGGTAACCTTAAATGTATTCTCATGGGCGGCATTGCAGCCAAGCGAGGACGAGTATTGTTTTGATAAGCTGGATCGCATTATGGAAATGGTCAAGGAGAATGGACTCAAGGTAGTACTGGCAACTTCTACGGCTGTACATCCTGCATGGATGGCAAGAAAATATCCAGAGGTATTAAGAACAGAATTCAGTGGTATGAAGAGAAAGTTCGGCGGCAGACACAACTCTTGTCCAAACAGCCCGATTTATCGTAAATATTCTACCAGAATCGCAGAGAAGCTGGCGCAGCGCTATCGGAATTATGACAATATCATTGCATGGCATATTTCTAACGAATATGGTGGGGAGTGCTTCTGTGAGAACTGTGAAAAGGCTTTTCGAGTATGGTTAAAGGAGAAGTATCAAACAATTGATGAACTGAATCGTGTCTGGAATACGGCATTCTGGGGGCATACCTTCTATGATTGGGATGAAGTAGTGTTACCGAATCTGTTAAGTGAGCATTTTGCATATGAGCGCACGATGTTTCAAGGGATTTCATTAGATTATAGGAGATTTAATTCTGACAGTATTTTAGAATGTTACAAGCTGGAATATGATGCTGTTAAGTCAGTGACACCGGATATTCCGGTAACAACGAACCTTATGGGATTCTTCAAGCCACTGGATTATCAGAAGTGGGCAAAATATATGGATATGATTTCATGGGATAATTATCCGGCAAATGAAGATACACCGGCACAGATTGCGATGTGTCATGAGTTGATGCGTGGAATTGGTCAGGGTAAGCCGTTCTTGTTAATGGAGCAAACTCCGAGTGTTACAAACTGGCTGCCATATAATGCCCTGAAGCGTCCGGGAGTTATGAGGTTGTGGAGCTATCAGGCAGTAGCTCATGGAGCAGATTCTGTGATGTTTTTCCAGATGAGAAGAACAGTTGGTGCCTGTGAGAAGTATCATGGAGCATTGATAGACCATGCAGGACATGAGAATACCAGAGTATTCCGTGAAATGTCAGAGCTTGGAAAAGAGCTTGCAGGTATTGGTGAGGAAACATTAGGAACCAGAGTGCCGGCAGAGGTAGCGGTAATGTTTGACTGGGATAACTGGTGGTCGATTGAATACTCAGCTGGTCCAAGCTGTTTGTTAAAATACAGAGATGAGGTTCAGAATTATTATTCAGCTCTTTTTGAACAGAATGTATCAACGGATATCATCGGTTGTGATGATGACTTGTCACAGTATAAGGTTGTGATTGCACCAATTCTCTACATGGTAAAGCCGGGTGTGGATGAGAAGATTCGTCACTTTGTAGAGAATGGAGGAACCTTTATTACTACCTTCTTCAGTGGCTATGTAGATGAGCATGACCTTGTAACTTTGGGTGGTTATCCGGGCAAACTGCGAGATGTACTTGGAATCTGGGTAGAGGAAAGTGATGCGTTACCGGAAGGAACCAAGAACCATTTTACATGGGAAGGAAAGCAGTACGAGGCAACTCTTTTATGCGATTTATTACATGAAGAGGGTGCAGAGGCTCTGTGTGCATACGAGGAAGACTTTTATGCAGGTATGCCGGTATTAACAAAGAATGCTTATGGTAAGGGTAAGGCATATTATGTGGCAGCACGTTCCGGTCATGATTTCTATCAGGATTTCTTAAAGAAGGTGCTTGATGAGGCTGGTGTTGAGAGCAGATTAGCACTTCCGCAGGGAGTGGAAGGAACGGTAAGAGTAAATGATGCAGACTGTTTCGTATTTTTACTGAACCATACACAGGATGAAAAAGAGATTGCAATAGAAAAATCCTGCGTGAACTTAATAACAGGGGATAAATTCGAAAATGGCGATGTGATGAAGCTGGCTGCGATTGATGTTGCGATTTTGAAGGAAGAGAGGAACATATAATAATATGAAGGGAAAACACCGTATTCAGAATAAAGCAAAGATAAAGCAGCAGTTATATCTGGTTTATTTTCTTGCTGTATTTTTGCCGATTCTGATTATCGGTGTTTTTCTGTTAACAAACACTTATCGCTTATTGAGTAGCTATCATCGAGATTTATTACGTTCAGACAATCTGCGTGTAAAGACTATTTTGTTTGAGATTACTACGCAGATGTATAAGCTGTCTGAGGAGCTTGTTTTTGATGAAGAAATCGCGAACTTTGCTTCTACCCATCACTATGTATGGGATTTCGAAGTGAAAAGGGCAGAAAAGGTAAAAAGTATAGATAGCTATGAAGAAACCTATGCGGAGATTGATTCTATAGAGGTATACACGGACAATCCGGCATTTATGGATTACAAGCAATTTTATCATGCGGATAAGAAGCTTCGGGCATCGGACTGGTTTCAGAAGGCTATCAATCAGACGAGTGTCTTCTGGATGCCGATGAGCAGAACGGATGAATATGGAAATGTGTATTGGAATCTGTGCCTAATAAGAAAGATTCCTTTGGTAAATTCTAAGCATCATGCGGTTCTTGTTATCAGGATTAGCGATAATTATTTGAGGACAAGGATTGGAAGCGAGGAATATCCGTCTATGATATCGGTAGACCAAAGCCCTGTTTTTTATAGCTCGGATAGAAGGTCATATGGATTTTCACAACCGGTTGAAATTGATTATGAAGAAGAATATTATCAGTTTTCAGGTGATTTGAATCGCAATGGCGAGAAGCATTTTGTAGATGTTTCAACTCTTCATATGTATCAATCCGATTCTAAGGTGTATATATGCACTATTAATGAACAGGCATATGGAAATATACAGAGTATTATATATACATGTCTTGCGATTATAGCAGTAGCGATTGTACTGCCCGGACTTGTTATACATTTCTTCGCAGATTATTTCACAAGTCGAATTCTGACACTTCGTCGTGCTATGCATCAGGTAAGTAATGAGGATTATGAGATTGTGAATTCTGTAAAGGGAAATGATGAAGTATCGGAAGCCTTTCTGGACCTTGAAATCATGGTTCGGAATATTAAGAAGAAGGATGCAGAGATGTATGAGGCACATCTGAACGAAAAGGAACTAGTAAACCAACAGGAGGTTATGAAGTTCAAGATGCTTTCTAGTCAGATTAACCCGCATTTTCTGTATAATACGCTGGAAACCATTCGAATGAAGGCGTTCAAGGCAGGAGACAGGGAAGTGGCAACTGCAATAAAGCTTTTGGGAAAATCGATGCGGTATGTGTTAGAGAATACAGGAACTACCGTAACAACATTGAACCGGGAAATCGAACATGTGGAAACATATCTTGCTATTCAGGAGCTGAGATTTGGGAATAAGTTCAAGAGTTATTTTGTGATTGGTGAAGGAATCGATGTGGAAAATATATTTGTCCTTCCGCTAATGTTGCAGCCGATTGTAGAAAATGCGATTTTGCATGGACTTGAGGAGAAGGAAACAGATGGAAAGATTGTGATAGCGATATATCATAGTGAGGAAACGGAGCAAGGAGAATTTTTGATGATTGATATCAGTGATAATGGCTTTGGAATGGATGCGGAAACCTTGGCTAAACTGCGAGAGAGTATTGAACTGCATGATGAATCCAGAAGCCGGAGCATTGGTTTGTATAATATCAATCAGCGAATTAAGCTTAGCTATGGTGCAGAGTATGGCGTGGAGATTACCTCTGAGCCGGAGCGAGGGACGATGGTTAGGGTAAAGTTTCCGCTGGAGAGGGCAGTGGAGGAGTAGAACTGCAAGCTCGAATTTGCATGCGCAAATCCTCGCTTGGGCTAAGCGCCCTATAAAAAAGCGAGAAAGTAATTCTTAGCAAGTAAACTTGCAGAAGTTACTTTCCTGCTTTTTTGCAGTTCTAATTAGGATGCAAATAGTTCATGTATTTGTGTACTAATTTTTGCGGTATTTTTAAAAGTGTACATAATATATAATAAATACATCATAAGACAGCATCTTATGGTGTATTTTTTTGAGAAAGAGAGGGGAGAAAAGATGGAAAAGAATAAATCTACACAAGAAAGTATCTCTGATAAGCTATATTATGTGGTCAGAATTGCAATTCTTGTATCCGTATTGTTTCTATTTATTCCAGCTTTGAATCCAACAAGAATTAGTGGTTTGATTAACAAGAATATTTCCTTATTTACAGCAGGAACTTCTTATTCCACTTTGGTTGATAATTTTGGTCGTGCTTTTAAGAAGGAATGGGTTATGGAATCGACCATGCAGCTCCTTTATGGATCAGCCATTGCGATTGTGCTTGGTATTGCAGCGAATGTAGCGAATGGGTGTATGTCACTTGGAAATATCAAGTTCAAGAAGCTTGGTAATCTGATTGGCGTAATCGGATGTATGATTCAGCTTGGTGGTATGTTTGGTGTATATAGCGCATATGGCAAAGTTGCACTTACTTCTAAGCCTGATCGAGTAGAACCGATGTTCCCGGAAAGCTTCGGACTTGTAACAGCAATTATGGTAATTGTGTTAATCTGTACGATTGCACAGATGCTTCTTCTGGCAAAGAGCAAGAAGGAAGAGAAGTTTGAGATGGAAACAAAGTTCAGACTGTTTCTGATATTCCTTCCGTTTATCGCTTTGGTTGGAGTATTCTCGTATTTGCCTTTACTTGGATGGCGTTATGCATTCTTTGATTATAAGGCTGGAGATACCCTGAGTATGGATAAGTTTGTAGGCTTTAAGTGGTTCTTAGAGCTTGTAAAGAATCCGGCAACGGTAAGAGATATCGTAAATGTGTTAAAGAATACGTTAGCAATGAGTGGTCTTGGTATTGCAACCAGTTGGCTGCCAATGGCATTTGCGATTTTCCTTTGTGAGATGAAGAACTTAAAGTTCAGAAGATTCGTGCAGACCTTTACAACAGTACCGAACTTCATCAGCTGGGTACTTGTATATGCGATTGCATTCTGTATCTTCTCTACAGACGGTTTCTTAAGCAGCTTACTGGTGAACTTAGGAATCTGGACAGAAGGACAGAACTTACTTATGAATGGTGACCACATGTGGGTAAAGATGTGGGCATGGGGAACCTGGAAGGGTGTTGGCTGGAGTGCCATTATCTACATAGCAGCGATTTCCGGTATTGATCAGCAGCTTTATGAGGCTGCAACAGTAGACGGAGCAGGAAGATTTCAAAAGATGTGGAATATTACCGTTCCTTGTCTGATTCCTACCTTCTTCGTATTGTTATTGATGTCAGTTGCAAATATCCTCAGTAATGGTATGGATCAGTATCTGGTATTTAAGAACGCTACGAATACAGAGTCCATTATGGTTCTTGACTTATACGTTTA
Source organism: Lachnospiraceae bacterium (assembly GCA_017440575.1). Classification (GTDB taxonomy): domain Bacteria; phylum Bacillota; class Clostridia; order Lachnospirales; family Lachnospiraceae; genus COE1. Next base: position 18,432 of record JAFSGY010000029.1, read on the forward strand.
CGAGCTTGGTATTGGTAAGGGATCTATTCCACTTACAACAGTGGTAAGTATGCTGAAATCTGTAATCAGTGTAATTCTGTTATTCAGTGCTAATGGTATTTCAAAGCTAATCCGTGGCGAGAGCATTGTGTAAGGAGGTATAGAAATGGCAAAGACAGCACAGGAAAAAGCAGATCTGAAGGCAGAGAAGCTTTATAAGAAGACTCATAAGCGTAAATATAAGTTAAAGCCTTCGGATATTGTGTTTAATATTATCAATTACTTAGTATTCGGAATCTTTACACTGACTTGTATCTTTCCGTTTTACTATTTATTCATCAATACCATTAGTAACAATGATATGGTGTTGAGAGGACAGATTAATTTTATACCAAGAGGACTGCATATAGGAAACTATATGTCATTGCTCAGCGTTGGTGATTTGTCATCTGCATTTATTGTTTCAGTATCAAGAACTATCTTAGGTACAGCCTTGATGGTAGCGGCTTCTGCGTTAGTAGGTTATCTGGTTACCAAGCAGGAGATGTGGGGCAGAAAGTTCTGGTATCGATTCATGGTAGTAACCATGTACTTCAATGCAGGTATTATTCCGGTATTCTTAAATATGCAGATGCTTGGTCTTACCAATAGCTTCTGGGTATATATTATTCCGGGTATTGTAGCACCTTATAATATTATTCTGGTAAAGACTTATATTGAGTCCATTCCGGCAGAGCTTGAAGAAAGTGCTTGTATTGATGGTGCAACTTATATGACAGTATTCCGCAAGATTATCTGGCCGTTAAGTAAGCCGATTCTTGCTACCATCGCAATCTTTGGTGCGGTAGGACACTGGAACTCCTTTACGGATTCCCTGCTCTACATGCAGTCAGCTCCAGAGTTGTATACTTTACAGCACAGATTGTATATTTACCTGAATCAGGCTTCAAACTTAAAAGCTCTGATGCAGTCGGGCGGTTCTATCAGTGATGCGGCATTACAGTCAGCATTAAGCAGTAAGATTATTAAGTATACGATTTCTATGGTAACGGTTATTCCGATTCTACTCGTATATCCATTCCTTCAGAGATACTTCGAAGAAGGTATTATGTTAGGAGCAGTTAAGGGTTAAATTATGGTGTTACCCGCTTAAGAGGGGCGGTTACAATAACACAAGCATGGGAGAATGATATGACATTCTCCTCGAAGAAAAAGGAGGAAAAATAATTATGAAAGCAAAGAAAGTCGTAGCATTGCTTTTAACAGCCAGTATGTCTCTTTCCTTAATGGCATGTGGTGGAACAAGTGAACCTGCAGCAGATACAGCAGCAGACACAAAAACAGATGCAGCAGCAACAGATACTGCCAAAACAGATACTGCAACAGCAGATACAGCTGCAACAGGTACTACAGGGGATGCAGCAGTTGATGAGGATTTATTAGCTGATATTATTCCTGAAGAAACAGTAACTTTGGATGTATATAATCAGCTTGCAAATTATTCAGGTGAACAGATTGGATGGTTTGGCCAGATTATGCTTGAGAAGTTCAATGTTAAATTGAACATTATCAATGACCCGGACGGTGTATATGAGACTCGTATGGAGTCTGGTAATCTGGGTGACTTGGTTATCTGGGGATCTGATGGTGATGAGTATCTTCAGGCTGTAGATAAGGGCTTATTATACGACTGGAATGAAGATGATCTTCTGTCTGAATATGGTCCATATATCAAAGAAAATATGCCATTTGCTTTAGAGAAGAATAATCAGATTTCTGGTGGAACAACATATGGATTCGGTTTTGATGTAGCTGTTGACTCTTCACAGAGCCAGGATGCTATGTATACATGGGATTTGCGTTGGGATCTTTATAAAGAATTAGGATATCCAGAGGTTAAGAATCTTGACGATATGGTAGAGGTTCTTGCACAGATGAAGGAAATCTGCCCAACAGATGATAATGGTAAGACAACATACGGTGTATCTCTATTCAATGACTGGGATGGTGACATGGTAATGTTCGTTAAATCCACCGCATCTGCTTATTATGGATATGATGAGTTTGGTTTTGGTTTATATGATCCAGAGACACAGACATATTATCCATGTCTTCAGGAAGATGGTCCTTACTTAGAGGCATTAAAGTTCTATAATACTTTATACCAGAGAGGATTACTTGATCCAGACTCTCAGACACAGAAGTATGATGGTATGTTAGAGGATTACCAGAATGGTACAGCATTCCTTAACGTATTCAACTTTTTGGGTTCTGCTCTTTACAACTCTGATGCTCACGCAGCAGAAGGAAAAGCTATGTTCCCATGTCCACCAGCAGAGTCTAGACCAATCGTTTATGGTCAGAACGTATATGGTGGAAACAGAATTTGGTCTATTGGTAACAACACAGAATATCCAGAGCTTTGTATGGCAATTTATAACTGGCTTGCAACTCCGGAAGGACGTATGACAATTGAGTATGGTCCTAAGGATGTATGCTGGTACTATGATGAAAATGGCAAGACTCAGTTCACAGAGCTTGGTCGTGCTGCTAAGTTAGACAATAAGACAGAGATGTCAGATGGATATTCAGGAACCTTTGAAGACGGTAGCTTCAAGATTAATAATACCACATGGGCAATTGATTCACAGAATCCTGATTCTAATGGAGAGACCTTCAACTACAGAAAGTGGGAGAGCTTCACAGCAGAGCCTAATTCAGATATCGAAGCTGATTGGAGAAACGTTACAGGTTGTGTAACACCAGATGAACGCTTAAAGCAGACAGATTACATCTTAGCACCAGGTACTATGTACTCTGCAGGTGTAAGATCTGATGAATTACAGGTTATCTGGAACCAGGTAGCAACATGTATTAAGGATAACTCTTGGAAGGCAATCTATGCTGAGTCTGATGATGCATTCAATCAGATTGTAGCTGATATGATTGCACAGGCTGAGGAATATGGATATGCTGAATGTGTAGCGTTCCAGGAAAATGAAGCTAAGTTAAGAGCAGCAGCAGAAGACGCTGTTAAATAAGTTCGTTTTGTGATAAGCTAGAAAGAGGGCTGTTTCTAACAGAGCAGCCCTCGTTTCTATATAGGATTGGAGAATGGAAGATGAAGTTTTTTAGTGTAGATAGTCCATTTTATAGATTTATTGTAAAGTTTTTCGATGTGATTAAGTTGAATTTTATGTGGCTGCTTTTTAGTCTGCCGATTATTACGATAGGTGCATCTACTGTTGCAGCTATGTCAGTGGCGTTGAAGATGGTAGATGAAGAGGAAGGATATATTTGCAGGAGCTTTGTGAAGGCATTTAAGGAGAACTGGAAGCAGGGAATGATATTAGGAATGATTTCTATCGTTGCGATTTATGCAGTATACCTTGATTTTCAGTTGTTTGAAGTGGTAGCGGGTAATCCGATTATGTTCCTGATTATTGGAATGGTGTCCTGTTTTGTTGTGATTATGTGCCTTATTTATGCATATCCACTGATGGCACGCTATGAAAATACACTGATTAGAACAATACAGAACTCTTATCGTATTGGAAGAAAGTATTTTGGAAGAACGGTTATGCTCGTGTTTGTGCTTGCAGTAGAGTATGTAGTATTTAATTTTAATACCACGATGTTATTCTTCGGCATTGCAGTAGGACCTGCTATGATGATTTTTACCATTGCGGGAGTAAGTAAGAGAATTTTTCAGGAGATTGAAATGGAAGAGAAAGCGGGAAAATAAAATATGCAGCGATATTTAAACGCTGCATAGGATTTATTCTTGACCAGTAACATTTTTTCGGTATTCAGCAGGACTGATGCCTACATATTTTTTGAATTTCTTATGGAAATAATCTACATTTTTATATCCAACCTGTTCAGCAACCTCATATACCTTGAGGTTGTTTTCTTTTAACAACTCTTTTGACTGGTCGATGCGTTTGTGATCAATATAAGAATTAAAGCTTTCACCAGTTGTCTTGGTAAATATCTTTCCAAGATATGCACTGTTATAGCCAAAAAGTGGTGCAATACTTTCCAGTTTAATATTGTTCTGGTAATTATGGTCGATATAATAGAGAATATCGTCTAAAATCGTATCTCTGGAAGGATTGCCGGTGGCATTCATAATCATTACCGCCTGCTCCGAGATAAACTGAATAATCTCATACAGATAGTGACAGCCATCGATTCGGTCGATGCATTCTGCATTGGTCGGGAATGGAATATCCACACTATTATATGTATAATTGCATTTTTCTTTGATTCTTAAATATAAGTCTGTAAGGAACAGCTTTACAGAGGAGATGTCATTCTGTACATTGAAGAGATATTCTTCCAACTGGAACAGGGTTTGGGAAACTTTTTGCCGATTGAAGGAAAGAATATAATCGGTAAGCTGGTCACAGTATTCGATAAGCTTATCATTGCTGATTTCAAGCATCTTGTTTTTGACATCAGGAAGTTCCTCGTAGCCGAGAGTATGCTGCCCCTGTATGCAGAAGAAACGTCTTTTACAAAGGGTAGAAGCTTCTTCGTAGGATAGATAGATTTCATCGATTGAGGAAACAGAACGTCCAAAGGCAAGGAACATGGAGTCGAGTGGACTTCCCTGCTGTGGTGGCTCCTGTTCGTAGCGTGATAAGAAATCCTGAAATTTAAGAAGTGCAAAGCTTCCCTTCAATAAGATAACTTCATTTCCATCTACCTGCATATGTTCAAAGGTATGATTGCCTTTGTTAGTAACCTTAAGTAAATCAGCGAAGCTATAGCTGACAGCATCAGGATTATTACTGAACTTTTCGAAAATAACCACTTGGTAAACATCGGCATTCAGATTCATTTCTTCAAGCTCATTAGCAGTTAATGCATTGGTATCAGAAAAGCTATACACGCCTGTTATGATTTCTTGCAGTATGACATGCTTAGCCTTATGCTTTAAAAAGGTAATATTCTCAGAACGGGAACGCTCAGAGGCAAGTTCATCACGGATTTTTTCGACTGCGGCAAGCAACTCATCTTCATCTAATGGCTTGGTAAGATAGAAGTCAACGCCATACTTAATCGCGGTTTTGGCATAAGTAAAGTCGGAATAGCCACTTAAAATGATGAATTTGCCTTTATATCCCTTTTCACGGGCAATTCGAATAATGTCAGTACCATACATTTTAGGCATACGGATATCCAGTAATACTAGACTTGGATTATCCTTTAAAATTGCCTGAAGAGTAGCTTCGCCGTTAGAGGCTTCGCCACACAGCTCAAAACCAAGAGCTTCCCAGTCAATAATGTATTTTAATCCTTCACGGATATTCTGTTCATCATCTGCAATAAATACGGTTTCCATTTCCTTGACCATGCCTTTCCCTTTTCGTGTTAAGAAATTGAACTTTTTCTCATTGTATTATACATTTTTAAAGAAAGTCAATATATGTAATAACAGTAACTTTAATTTTTGCGGTAAAGGTATGAAATTGTGTAAGTATTCAGAATGCATACAGCATGTTACAATGTATATATTCGAAAAGTGTGTAAATACAAGATAAAAGGCAGGGCATTGTTATGAAATGGAGTATCAAAAAAACAATATGTGTATTGCTTACCGGAATCATGACCTTGTCAGGTTGTGCAACGGGGCAGGAGATAAGTACAGACACATGTCCTTACGAAGAGTTCATTGTTGTTGATGTATTTGATAATCAGGCGAATTATCAGGGAATCCAGTCTGGCTGGTTTGGGAAGCTTGTTAAGGATAAGTTCAATATGGAGTTAAATATTATTGCGCCTAATGTGGCAGGTGGTGGTGATACCTTGTTGGAAACACGTTCTGCTGCAGGAGATTTGGGTGATTTAATATTTTTCAATGGAGATGATGTGACATTACAGGATATGGTAACGGCAGGCTTACTGATGGATATGGAGACGTATATTAAGGATAAAGATATTATGCGCTTTGAAACGGCTATCAGAAAGGTAAATAATGAGCTTATACCTGCTGGTATCTATGCATTACCATCGGGCTTATCAAAGAAAGCTCCAACAGAACCGGCAGAAACCATAGAGCCTACCTATGGACCTTATATCAGATGGGATTTGTATAAACAGCTGGGTTATCCGAAAATGGAAACCTTGGAAGATATTTTACCAATACTGAAGCAAATGCAGCAGCTAGAGCCAAAAACCGCAGATGGGGATAAGACCTATGGATTTTCCTTTTTCAAGGACTGGGATGGAAATCTTATGAATGCGATTAAACAGCCATGCTGTTTTTATGGCTATGATGAGAGCGGTTTTGTACTTGTAAAGGCAGATGGAACGGAGTATCAGAGTATTATGGATGCAAATTCTCTTTATGTAAGAATGTTGAAGTTCTTTTTCAAGGCAAATCAGCTAGGATTGGTAGACCCGGAATCGCTAACTCAGAGTTATACAGAATATGTTGCAAAATATGCAGATGGACAGATATTCTTTTCCCCATGGCCGTGGGCAGCACAGCCGGAATATAATACGGTTTCTAATAAGGAACAGGGGAAAGGCTATATGATGGCTGACATAGAAGATATGTGTATCTATACCTATGGAAGCAGTCCGGAAGGGAATTCTGAATCCATCGTAGCCATTGGAGCAGGGGCAAAAGACCCGCAAAGGATGGCTGATTTTATAGACTGGCTTTATTCGTCTGAGGGGGTTTTTGCAAACGGGGCAGGAAGTATGTCTGGGACGGCAGGACCGGAAGGATTATGTTGGGAAGCAGGAGAAAACGGACCGGTTATAACAGAATTTGGAATGAAAGCTTTATTCGAGACTGATGTCGAGGTGCCAGAGCAATATGGCAGTGGCAGTTGGAAAGATGGTATATCAGAGCTGAATTTTAAACCAATTATGCTGGGAGAGTGCGATGAGCGAGGATATCCATATATGTTTCAGCATTGGGACAGTGTTCGTCAAATGCAAGAAACAGAATTGGATAAAGACTGGCGAGAGGTAATGGGAGCGAATACAACGATGGAGTATCTGATGCAGAATGGAAAGCTTCTAGTGGCACCAGGGGGCAGTTATACAGCTAATAGTGAGAATACGGAACTGACAGCGATTCGAAAGCAGTGTAGAAGTGTCATTCAAAAATATTCATGGGAAATGGTTTTTGCAGAGAATGAGTCAGAGTTTTATGAGCTGTTGCTTCAGATGCAGAAGGAAGTAAAGGGATTAGGATATGATACCATACTTGCTTTTGATATGGAGAATGCCAAGCAGATTGAACGTCAGCGTAAAGAATACGTAGCAGAATATGAAAATAAGAATAAAGGTAATTAATTGGGAGGAAAAGACATATGAAAATTCAAAATCCAATTATCAGGGGCTTTTATCCTGACCCAAGTATCTGTAAGGCAGAGGGTAAGTATTATCTCGCAGCCAGCTCCTTTCAGTTCTTTCCGGGAGTTCCTATTTTTGAAAGTGAGGACTTAGTAAATTGGAGGCAGATAGGATATTGCCTTACCAGGACGAATCAGGTAGAGCTTCATCAGGTGCCAAGCTCAGGAGGTGTATTTGCGCCTACATTGCGTTATCATGATGGAACCTTTTATATGGTAACCAATAATAATACGTTTGGAAAAAATTTCTATTTATCAACAAATGATATTTATGGTGAATGGTCAGAACCCATTTTTGTAGACCAGGAGGGAATTGATCCATCGCTGTTATTTGATGGGGACAAGGTATACTTTACTTCGAATGGTATGGATAAGGATAATAAGCCATGCATCTTGCAGTGTGAGATTGACATCAGAACTGGCGAAAAGCTGACAGAAAGTATTTCTGTCTGGGGAGGAAGTGGCGGACGATATCTGGAATCGCCACATCTGTATCATATTGGTGACTGGTACTATCTGATGGTAGCAGAAGGTGGTACAGAATATGGACATATGGTTACCTATGCAAGAAGCAAGGAGCCGTTTGGACCATTTGAAGATTATGCAAAAAATCCGGTTATGACGAACCGTAACTTAGGAGGTAATCAGAATCCGATTCAGGGAATTGGTCATGGTGATCTGATTGAAGATGAAAAGGGCGATTACTTCATGGTGTGTCTTGGCTTTAGACAGAGTGGAGAATGGCAGCCATACCATCATTTAGGAAGAGAAGTATTCTTAGCACCTGTATATTGGGAGAATGGTTGGTTCACGGCAGGAGATAACGGAGTAGTGAATGAGTGGATGGAGATGAATCTCACTGCTAAGGAACAGAAGCTAGATTATGATGTAGACTTAGCACAGATGGATTTAAGTCATCCAAGATGGCGTTATCTTCGAGACTATCATAAGGAAAATTATGAGTATGAAGCTGGTGTTATGAAGCTTCGTGGTACAGCACTTACTTTGGAAGAGGCAGATACACCGACCTTTATCGGTGTGCATCAGTCGGAATTTGATACGAGTCTCAAGGTTATGGTATCTGGTGAGGCAGCAGAAGCGGGAATTACTTTCTATATGGATGAGAGTGAGCATTATGACCTCGCACTTGTGCAGGAGAATGGTGATAAAAAGGTAATGCTTCGTGTGAAGGTAGGAGATGCGCAGGCTGTACTAAAAACAATGGATATAGTTAAAAATGAGGTACAGTTGGAAGTGGAATCTACGGCATCTGAATACTATTTCTATTGTCAGACGTCGGGAGAGAGAACGTATCTTGGTAAGGCAAGAACGAAGTATTTGTCCTCAGAAGTGGCTGGTGGTTTTACAGGAGTGGTTATGGGTATGTATGCCATTGATGCTGCCGGAAAATGGGCAGAATTTAAGGATTTAAGCTGGAAACAGGGAAAATAGCAATATAAGAAGATACAAGAAAAGCAGGAGTTTTTTATTTCCTGCTTTTTCTTTTCATTTTATACATTGCTTCGTCAGCAATTGCAATCATGTTTTCGAGATTCATATCATGGGTAATAGGCAGACAAATCATGCCAACACTTGCCTCTACCGGATATGGCTTTTCAGAAAGGCCTTCTGTCATAGCTATACATCCCTTCAAGGTTGTTGAAAAATCGCTTGCGGTATAGGCATTTTCGCTATCACTAATGATAGCAACAATAAATTCATCACCACCGAAACGTGCACTGATGGCAAGGTCTCCCGTTACATGCTGTATGGCATGTCCAAGAGTGGAAATGGCAAAATCACCTTCAGCGTGACCGAATGTATCATTGATGTATTTTAGCTTGTTCATATCAATGGAGAAGATATATAAAAGCTTTCCAAGATTATATTCCATGTCTAATAATGGCTCGATTTCTTTATAAAAGCCTTGGCGGTTGTAAAGTCCGGTCATGGAATCTTGTAACGCCATGGTAGAGATTTCAAGGTTTGCCTTAATTAATCCAGTGGTAAGTTCTTTATGGATGGCATTATATAAAATGGTATTGAGACAGTAGGATAAGAAGAAGGAGAAGTCATTACAACGCTGCATTTTTCTCTCATCGATATCCTCATAGCCTTCTATATTGTATCCGTATACCGTATTGCCTGAACAGAGTATATTGATAATAAGAATGTCATCATCTATTTTGGAACTAATATAATCAATCAAATCCTTTAATGCAAGTACCTTTCCTGGCTTCCTGAAATTTTTATCACGTACATCTAAAAGTGTTACCATATCTGTCAGACCATCGGGAACCTCATAGGAGTTAAGTAAACTCGATTTTACGCAGGCAAAGCGAAAATGGTCATTCCATAGACGGGCATGCTCAGGGAGCATATTGGCAAGCTCCATAATATCGGTATTTCGATGGTTGGCTGTAATCAATTGATTCATGGCAATATTATGCCATGCTGCATCACCAGTGTTTTGGTATAGCGAAGCTACAATATGGTTGAGGTTATGAAAAGAAGTTGGTTCACAACCGCATGACTGTTTGATTAATGGAACATAAGGGATAGGGTGGTCTAAAGGTGTGATTTTTCCTGTAAGACGCACCTTTTCTGATTCTGCCATAATAAAAGCAGTAGCTCCTTTAAAATCAGGTTGGCAAGTAGAGAGGACAGGTACAAAATACTGTCCGCTTTGAATGCCGTCAAAACCGGTTACAATAATATCTTTAGGTATTTCAAAGCCTTCTTCACTTAGTTTGGTGCAGGTGGTGGTAGCCATGCTGTCATTGGCGCACACAATGGCTTCAGGTAATGGCAGAGGACTATCTAGAAATTCTTGTACAGCTTTCCTTGCCGGGAGTTCCCAAAAATCACCATACTTAATTCGTTCTTCTTCGATAGGTATACCATTTTCTGTTAATACTTTTTTATATGCACGGATACGTTCATCGGAAAATTCATTATCTTTAAATCCGGCGAGCATATTGACTCTACGGCAACCATGATGCTCCACAATATGGCGAACCATAGCTTCGAAACCGCTAGAGTTGTCGTATTTCATGTTATAAGCTCCTTCAATTTCTCCATCAATAGAGAAAACAGGAACATGATTTTCATTACAAATATCCATAATAAGCTGGAGTAGGTTTTTATTCTTTATTGTTTCTGTAAAAATAACCATGGCACGGAAACGTACATGCCTAATAAGTTCAATTAATTGTTCATTACAGGTATCTTCGGAGTTGTCAGAATAATCGGAGTAATTATAATTATCTGCATTACAGCAAAAGGTTGCAATACAATAATTATATTTTTGACTTTCTTTTCGCAGAGCCTGTATAAATTGGATTGGCTGCTGGTTAAATAGGTAAGCACCGCAGATACCAATCATTTTTGTTCCTTGCTTCATAAGAGAACCACTCCATAACTTAAAAATAAGGCACAAAATGCCAAATAATCAGAATTAATTATATTATAGCAGATAATTTTTGAAAAGTCGAATAAATTACAAAATAAAAGTAGCATGTTTCAACTTATAAAAAGGAAAGTATGGGGATTGTTGTAAAATTTGATAGGTATTTTAGTATAATTTACATAGTATTTTTTTGAAGGTGTAATAAGTTATAATGTATAATAAAGAGATTATGATTTATTAAAAAAGTGAGGAATAAGAAGATGGAAATAAAAACGACAATGCGAGAATTAAAATTAATAGAAGAGTTATTAAAGCAGCTTACGTTAGAGGAAAAAATCGGTATGATTCATGGAGCCGGATTATTTCGTACGGAAGGAGTAGAGAGATTGGACATTCCTCCTGTATACATGTCTGATGGTCCGATGGGAGTCAGAGCAGAGTTTGCAGATAATGAGTGGAGAAGTGTCGGCACAACAGAGGATTTTGTAAGCTATATGCCTTGTAACAGTGCGATTGCAGCTACATGGAATACAGAGATTGCAGAAAGAGCAGGAGAAGTGCTTGGTGAGGAAGCAAGAGGTCGTGGAAAGGATGTTATCTTAGCTCCTGGCATTAATATCAAGAGAAGTCCGTTATGTGGCAGAAACTTTGAATATATGAGTGAAGATCCTCGTCTGGTGGAAGAATTGGTAGTGCCAATGATTCAAGGAATCCAGAAGTATGATGTGGCAGCTTGTGTAAAGCACTTTGCTGCAAATTCTCAGGAAACAGAGCGTCTCTGGGTAGATACAATCGTGGATAGAAGAACATTAGAGGAGATTTATTTCCCTGGCTTTAAGGCAGCAGTGGAAAAGGGCGGTGTTTTCTCGCTTATGGGTGCTTATAATCTGCTCAATGGTGAGCATTGCTGTACCAGTAAGAGTCTGTTGAATCAGGTTTTACGTGAGGAATGGAATTTTGATGGCATGATTGTTTCTGACTGGGGTGGTGTACATGATACGAAGCTTGCGGCAGAATCAGCACTTGATATTGAGATGGATGTTACTTATGCTTTTGACAAGCATAATATGGCACAACCATTATTAGAAAAGATTCAGTCAGGAGAAATCAGTGAAGAGTGTGTGGATGAGAAAGTAAGAAATATTCTACGTATGATGCTGCGCCTGAATATGATTGGTGAGAATAAGGAGCACAGATGTAGAGGAGCATATAATACCGAAGAGCATAGAAGAAGTCTACTGAATGCTGCTAGAGAGTCTGTCATTCTTTTGAAAAATGAAGAGGGATTGCTTCCTTTAGATGAAGAGAAGACAAAAAAGATAGCAGTGATTGGTCAGAATGCGGCAGCCATTCATTCTAATGGTGGAGGTAGTGCCGAGATTAAGGCGTTGTATGAGATTTCACCTCTGATGGGAATCAAGAAGCTATTGGGTGGTAATACAAAGGTATGTTATGCACCGGGATATGTGATTCCGGGAAAAGACAATAAGAGTGATATTAACTGGCAGGCAGACAGTACCAAGCATTTGGAGGAAGAAAAGACACAGACGGTAGAAGAACAGAATAGCATGCAGACAAAGCAGGAAGAAGAGTACAGAGAAGAGGCACTTCGTTTGGCTTCGGAATGTGATACGGTTATCTTTGTTGGTGGTCTGAACCATGATTATGACTTAGAAGGACAGGATAGAGCGGACATGAAGCTGCCATATGGGCAGGATAAGCTGCTAGAGGCGTTATTGGAAGTGAATCCGAATGTCATTACCGTTATCTATGCAGGTTCGCCTGTGGAAATGCCTTGGGCAGATAAGGCAAAGGCAATTGTGTGGAGCTATTATGCAGGTATGGAAGGCGGTACTGCAATTGCAGAGGTATTGTTTGGCAGAGTAAACCCATCCGGAAAGCTTGCAGAGACTTTGATTCAGGAAAGTTCACAGTGTCCGGCACATACAATAGGAACCTATGCGAAGAAGGATAAGGTAGAATATAAGGAAGGCGTGATGGTTGGATATCGCTATTACGATACACAGAATACACCGGTTCATTTCTGTTTTGGACATGGTTTGTCCTATACAGCCTTTGAATATACAGATATGGAAGTAAGTCTTTTAAATATAAAGCGTGAAGATAAGATACGTAAGGCGGTATGTGTGGTATGCAATTTGAAAAATATTGGAGACAGAGAGGGTGCGGAGGTTGTGCAGCTCTATGTAAAGCCAATAAATTCTCAGCATAACCGACCAATGCATGAGTTGAAAGCATTTAAGAAGGTATTCCTAAAACCACAGGAGAAAAAGAGAGTTGAATTTATGCTGGACAGCAGAGATTTTACATACTATGATATGGGAAGACAGAAGTTTGTAATAGAAGCATGCGAATACGAGATTGAAATCGGTGCTTCCAGTAGAGATATCCGTCTGTGTAAGAGTATTATATTATAAAAGGAAGCTGAACAGAATGAAAATAGACCGTAACCATGTGAAAAATACATTTGCTGAATACGTTTCGCACTATAATGCGCAGGATGAGAAAGTAAAGCTCAAAATCGACCATACTTATCGTGTGGCAGAGCTTTGTGATACGATTGCAGAAAGTGTGAAGCTGTCAGAGGAGGATATGGACTTAGCATGGTTATGCGGTATGCTTCATGATATTGGAAGATTTGAACAGATTAAAAATTATGGAACCTTTATTGACGCAGATTCTGTTGACCATGCGTTATATGGGGTCAAGATTCTCTTTGATGATGGGAAGATTCAGGATTATTTGGATCAGCCATCGGACGAGCTGTGTGAATTTTTAAGAAAGGTAATTTCCTGCCACAGTGCGTATCGTGTGCCAAGTGAGTATGATGAGCGGACAAAAATGTTTGCGGATATTTTGCGTGATGCGGACAAGATTGATATTTTAAAAGTCAATATCGAGGTACCTTTGGAAGAAATCTATAATGTTACAACCGAAGAACTCATGAATGCAGAAGTAACCAAAGAGGTTATGGAAAGCTTTTCTGAGGAGCATGCTACACTTCGTGCATTGAAGAAAACTCCGGTAGACCATGTGGTGGGACATATTTCGCTTGTGTATGAGTTGGTATATCAAATTAGTGTTAAGATAGTACAGGAGCAGGGCTATCTTGATAAATTGATGAATTTTCCGTCATATAATCCTAGAACACGAAAGCAGTTTGAGGAGTTAAGAGGTATGATGCAGAGTTATATTACTAGAAGATGTCATTGCTCTTAATGTCGAAAAAGGGTATAATCAATATAAAAGCTGATGTAAAAGGGAAAGGGGTTTTTATGAAAGGTTTTGTAGAAGAATTTAAGAAATTTATTATGCGTGGTAACGTGATGGATATGGCAGTCGGCGTTATTGTCGGCGGAGCCTTTACCTCTATTGTTACTTCTTTGAATCAGGATATTCTGACACCGATTCTTGGAATCTTTGGTGGGACGGATTTTTCGCATCTGACAGTAACACTTGGAAGCGGAGAGAACGCACCGGTGTTAAATTATGGAAATTTTATTACAGCGGTTATTAATTTCCTGATTACGGCGCTTGTGATTTTTGTACTGATTAAGAGCATCAATACGATTGGTGATCGCTTTAAGAAGAAGGAAGAAGAGGTTGCACCGGTAGCACCTACGACAAAGACATGTCCATATTGCAAGAGTGAGATTGCAATTGAGGCAACCAGATGTGCACATTGTACATCTGTATTGGAAGAATAAGGAAGTGATAGAAACGGGCTGTTTTACGGCTCGTTTTTTCTATATTAAAAATAATTAAGTTATGCGGATTTGACGAAAAAAAGGCATCATGGTACAATGAAGTTTAGTGAAATGTTTACATAAATAAAAGTATAGACAGGGTATTTCTATAGAATTTTATGTTAAGAGAGGTTAAAGATGGATAGCAGACTAGAAGAAGTGTTTAAAGATGCAACATTAATATATGAGAATGGTTTATCCTGTGAGGAGGATTTAAAAGGTTTTTGTTTAGAAGGAAATGCTAAGATTACATTTCCAAATGGACGTATGCGCATGGAAAATGAGATGGATGTGGCACTTGGACAGAAGGCGAATTATGTATTATGGTGTCCGGAGGAATTTCCATCGGATGTTTATATAGAGTGGGATTTTTTACCAATTCGTGAGCCGGGGTTGTGTATTTTATTTTTTGCAGCCAAGGGAAGAAATGGAGAAGCGCTTTTTTCAGAAACGCTTTCTGAGAGAACAGGAGAATATGTGCAGTATCATCATGGTGACATCAATGCGTTTCATGTATCTTATTTTCGAAGAAAAGAGCCGGATGAGAGAGCATTTCATACCTGTAATCTAAGAAAAAGCTATGGCTTTCATCTGGTTGCACAGGGTGGAGATCCGATACCGGATGCAGATGAAGTGGCACAGCCATATAAGATTGGTGTGTTGAAGAAAGGGGCAGAAGTACGTTTTTATATCAATGAGATGGAGATATTCTGCTTCAAAGATGACGGAGAGTCTTATGGAGAGCTGTTGACAGGTGGCAAGATTGGATTTCGTCAGTTGGCACCATTAGTCGCAGAATATGCAAATCTTAAAGTTTTTCGAGTAGAAGGGTAAGTATAAGGGCATAAACAATGGATATGAATCAGTTATTAAGGACGAAGAAAAAGGCTACCTATAAGGTAGTAATTTTTCGGTATATTTTTCTCTTTGCAGCACTTCTTTTGCTGATGTTTGGAAGCTATACCTTCTATGATTATCAGGGAGAACGACAGGAAAATGCGGCGAGAGAAGCACAGAATACGGCGAATCGAATTGTTTCGCAGAATGATGAACGGTTACAGAATCTGAGACAGTATTATGTAACGATGGCAAGTAATGATTCGATTGAGTGGATGTTAGATAATGATATACAGTATTCGGATTATAGTAATTACAAATCTGCATATGAGGATATGAGCTCTCTTGGAATCTTTGGAGACTATATTAAGAGCTTTACCTTTGCGAATTTTAAAACAGGCTGGGTGTTGAGCAATAAAGGTATGTTTCCGATTGATGAAGCATATAACAAGGAGATGCTGACAGATATATATGAGAGAAAGACTGACTTAGCAGTGAAAAATTACTGGTCTATGGATTCGGGTATTGAGATTGAGAATCCGATTGACAGAAGATATCGTGTTACGGTTGAAACAAATGGCTTGAATTTTATTATGAATCTGCCATTTTCTTCTTATAATACCTATGCGGTATTTATTGCCAATATTAATATGGATACATGGAAAAGCTGGATGCAGGAATGGCTTGCAGAATATGAGGAAATTGTTGTTCTGGGACAGGATGGAGAGCTTATCTATTCCACTAATGACAGTTTGGTATCGGAATGTGTCCAGATGCAGGAGCAGAAGCAGAATGCAAGAGTGCTTACGTATGAGGAAACCGATTATACGATTGCCAGTGCGCAGTCAGATATTCTTGGATGGAAATATTATGTTATTTATGATATTGCCGGAGGTCAGGCAAATATTAAGCTACCGATAGCAATATTGTCAATATTGTTTGTGCTGATTATTATTTGTTTTGTGTTGGTAAGTAATCTTATTTATATGCCAATTAACACCTTGATTAAAAATGTTTCAGAGGTGGATGGAAAGCGTAAAATTGAAGGGAATGAGCTGGAATATCTTGCAGGAAGCTTTCGTAATTTGAAACAGGATAAGCAGGCTTTGGAAGGACTTTTATATCAGCAACAGGATAAGCTACAGGAGCTTTTTGAACTCCGGTTGATTCACGGTGAAGTTGAGACTGAGGAATGGGATGAGTATCTGGAAGGCTTTAAGCTGCAAACAAGGAGTTATTTTGCTACTGTAGTAGTAATCCTCAACCTTAGGGATGAGGAAGTACAGAGTATGGTAAATGAGGATGCGATATGCTTGAAAATCCTTCAGGAGATGCCGGAGAGTCTAAAGAGTAAGGCTTGGATGCCGCCGATTTATAATGCCAGTGCTATCTTTGCTATTTTTACTGAGGATGATGAGGATGCTTTATTAGATAAAATAAGAGAATTCTATGATGAAATGCAGGATTATGCAAAGAGTGTATGCGATTATCATATTATTATGGGAGTCAGTGCAACGCATACGAATTATCATCATATTAGAGCTGCATATCGAGAGAGTATTCATGCATTAAGCATCAATAATGAAATGATTATTTCATCAGATGAGCAGGAAGAAAATGATAATTCGGGAGCTCAAAAGGTGCAGGATTGCAGGTTTTATCTGGCGAGTACGACTGTGTTAGGAAATGATTATAATCAGCATTTTGAGGAAGAGATACAGGCAGCAGTTAAGGCTGTTGATAAGAAGCAGTGTTATGAAGTAACAGATGCTTTTAGTCGATACTTATCACAATCTCAGGCGAGCAGCGAAGCTCATTTGGTATATATTTTGCGTTATGTGAATACGATTCTGCTGACAGCAGTAGAGGCAGAGATTGACCTGAGTGAATTGTATCCTGATGGTATGAAGAAGATATATCGTGAATTGCTGGAAGTCACGGAGTATGACAGAGTAAGACGGTATATTAAATGGAAATTCATAGATCCGGTTATGAAGAAACGTACAGAATATCTGGAGAATCATTCTTATTCTATAATAGAAGAGATTGAGAAGCTGATAGCAGAACGACATGGTAATCTGTCACTTACAGAATGTGCGGACATATTAGGTGTTCATCAGACCTATATATGGAAGGTTCTGAAGATGGAACGTGGCAAGTCCTTTAGTGATTATATTGAAGAATACAAGCTTAGTGAGGCAAAGCGCCTGTTGTTAGAATCGGATCTGACGGTTGCAGAGATTTCAGAGCAGCTTGGCTATACCAATGCTCAGAATTTTATTCGATTCTTTAGTAAAAGTACTGGTGTGACACCGGGAAAATTCCGTAAACTTTATTAAAATTATAAAAAGAATGTATGAAAAGAAAATAATCATCTCATCAAATCGTTGAAAAAACGGTATATGAAATGATTATTTTCTTTTTCTTTTGCACAAAAACATATTATGTAACTGTGCAAGGTGTACAAAAAGAGGTGTATATAAGGTGAGAAAAAGAAAATGATTATAGACGTTATTGGTTTGCGGGGGTAATATTGCACTATAAGTTGTGGCGAACAAAAAAGTTTGGTAAACAAAATAACTAAAACATGTTACCGCACATAAGATTTAAAAATTTAAGAAAGGTGGTTTCTCATGCTTGGAAAGAAAAAGAAAAATGTAGTTACTCTTTCTGATGGAAGAACGATTACATTACATAGGATGAGTACATGGCAGTATATGAAGCAGCACAAGTGGTTATACATTATGTTGCTGCCGGGACTCTTGTATTTTATCTTATTTAAGTATGTGCCAATGGGAGGACTTGTTATTGCATTTAAGGATTACAGTCCATTCCGTGGTATATGGGGAAGTGAATGGGTAGGATTCGGACAGTTTAAAAAGTTTTTTGATACACCGGATTTCTTCCGATTGTTACGTAATACATTAGGTATCAGTTTGTTACAGCTGGTTCTTTACTTCCCGGCACCGATTATTTTATCCTTATTCTTAAATGAAGTAAGACATAGTGGATATAAGAGATTGGTGCAGACGCTTGTATACGTACCTCACTTTGTTTCATGGGTTATCGTAGCAAGTTTAACCTATCAGTTATTTAATGTAACAGATGGTGTTATGAATGTAATTTACAAGGCTATCACAGGTGAGACATTTGATATCTTATCAAAGAGCTCGACCTTCTGGGGCTTGATTGTAGGTCAGGATATCTGGCGAGAGGCAGGATATGGTACGATTATCTATCTTGCAGCACTTGCAGGTGTTGATCAGGAAATGTATGAAGCTGCAAGAGTTGACGGTGCAGGCCGTTGGAGATTGATGTGGCACATTACATTACCGGCGATTAAGGGAACTATCATTATGATGTTGATTTTAAGAGTTGGTGGCTTGCTGAATACAGGATATGAGCAGATATTCCTGATGAGAAATGACCTGAATATTGAAATGGCAGATGTATTTGATACTTATATTTATACTCGTGGTATTCAGAATGGTCAGTATTCCTTCTCATCTGCAGCAGGTATGTTTAAATCTATCGTTGGTCTTATCTTAGTTCTTGGTTCCAATAAGATTGCTAAGATGGCAGGCGAAAGTGGAATTTATTAAGGAGGGCATATGGCTGGATTAGTGAAAACACAACAGGGCAGTAAAGTAAAAAAGAGCCTTGGCGATAGAATTATCGATGTCATTATCTATATCGTATTAGGTCTGGTTGCTTTATCAACAGTATTGCCCTTTTTATATGTATTAGCAGGTTCCTTTGCAACAGACAAGGAACTGACAGAAAAGGCATTCTTCATTATTCCTGAGGTATGGTCATTGAATGCATACAAATATGCAATCAACACAGCTAATATCTTAAGAGGTTTGAAGAATTCCGTTATCTTGACAATGGCAGGAACAATTTGTTGTATGGTATTTTCTCTTACCTTTGCATATCCATTGTCGAAGAAACACTTTAGAGGACGTAATTTCGTATTGAATATGGTTATCTTTACCATGCTGTTTGGTGGCGGTATGATTCCTTGTTACCTCGTATACAATGCATATGGTTTATATGATACATACTGGGCATTGATTTTGCCGGCATTGATAAGTCCGTTCAATATGATTATTATTAAGAACTTTTTCCAAGAGCTTCCGCAGGAGCTTGAGGATGCGGCTTACATCGATGGATGTAGTGATTTGAAGACATTTACCAGAATCATGCTTCCGTTATCCAAGCCGGTAATTGCTTCCATTTCTTTATTTTATGGAGTAGGCTTCTGGAATGATTACTTTTCATCCATGATTTATCTGAATTCACCGGAAAAATATCCGATTCAGATTCAGTTACGTTCCATTATCCTGTTAACCTCACAGATTTCAGAGGTGGCTATGGATTATTATGATATGAATGGTGCTCCGCCAGATAAGGCAGTTAAGATGGCATGTACTGTTATTGCAACAGTTCCTATTTTGTGCGTATATCCATTCGTACAGAAGTATTTCACAAAGGGTGTTATGGTTGGCGCAGTAAAGGGCTAACTTATAATATATTTTTAAGGAGGATTATATACTATGCAGAAAAAAAAGTTTCAGAAAGTAATGGCACTTGCACTTGCAGCAAGTATGATGGCAAGCTTAACAGCTTGTGGTGGCGGAGAAGCAGCTTCTACAGACAGCTCAAGCTCTGCTAAGACAGAAACAGCAGCAACAACAGAAAAGGCTGATACAGCAACTGATACAAAGGCAGATGCAGCAGCTACAGAAGCTCCAAAGGAGAAGCAGACAGTTACCTTTATGACAATCGACTTCAATGCAGGTGCATCTAACACAGGTGAACATGCAGAAGAAATCTTAACAAAGATTGAAGATGCAACAGGCGCAAATATTGAAATCGAATGGGTACTTTCCGATGTATTGGAAGAGAAGCTTACTTTAGCTATGGCTAATCCTAAGACAATGCCTATGGTTATGACACACAGCGGTTCCTTAACAGGTAACATCGTTAGTGCAGCAAAGGCTGGTGCTTTCGTTGATTTAAATGACTATATCTGGGATGCAGAGAAGTATCCAAATCTTTCTCAGATGAACAAATCAGTTGCCGATACTTTAACAGTTGATGGTGCATTAATTGCTATTCCACGTACTCGTGATATTGGTCGTTACGGTGTATCTTATCGTCAGGACTGGGCAGAGGCTGTAGGAATTACAGAAGAGCCTAAGACAATTGATGATATGTATAATTTGCTCTATAAGTTCACATATGAAGATCCAGACGGAAATGGTAAGAATGATACATTTGGTATGGAAATGACTTCTTATACAGGACCATTCGATATTATCCAGACATGGTTTGGTGTAGGTAATGGTTGGGCTGATGTAGATGGAAAGTTAGTTCCTGTACATATGCAGCCAGAATATAAGGAAGCTCTTGATTGGATCAAGAAAGTATACGATGATGGTTTAATGCCACAGGATTGGGCTGTTCGTACAACAGATACATGGTCTAACGGATGTAAGACAGGTGAAAGTGGTGTTTACATTGACGTTATGGATGGTGGACGTCGTATTTGGGATTACTTCGTTAAGGAAGAAACTTATACACCTTCTGTAGTAAATCCAGATGAACCAGCAGCTATGAACCTTTTAGGTGCTGTTAACGGTAAGACACTTGCTACGTCCGGATATAACGGATACTTCACATTAAGTGCTTCTACCTGTGATACACCAGAGAAGATTGAAGCAACCTTAACATTACTTGATAAGTTAAATGACAATGATGTAAGACTTCTTGCAGAATATGGTCTTGAAGGAATTCATTGGGAAAAAGATGCAGATGGAAACTTAGTAGATCTTGATGTAGAGGATACAACACTTGCAGCTGAGTATGCTGGTTTGAACCAGATGCTTGCATATCTTCCAAGATATGATCTGAATCCATCTCCTGCAAAGAATGAGCGTACACAGGCACAGGCTGACATCTATGTAGAAAATGAGCAGTATGCTGTATTCAATCCAGCTTCTTCCTTCCTTGCTAACTCTGCAACCTATGCAGACATCGGAGCTACTCTTGATGAGATTATTACTCAGGCAAGAACACAGTATATCTGTGGTGAAATCGATGAAGCAGGATTACAGGCAGCTTGGGACAACTGGTTAGCTCAGGGTGGTCAGACTATCATTGATGAAGTAAACGAGCAGTACGCTGCAAACAAGTAATTGTTAAAACGAATATCTTTTTAGTAAAATTATAATAGTTTCTAGTAATCCGTGAGGAATACTGATCAGAGCCGGTATCCAGATAGGGTATCGGCTCTTTTGATTAAACGACAGGGGTTTTCAGTTATGTATATTGATTTATCGGGAATATGGAAGCTGCAATTATTGGCAGAAAATGGCTTGCAGGAGGGAGAGGTATGTTTACCGGGATGCTTACAGGCTCAGGGGTACGGTAATGAGATAACGAAGGAGACACAATGGGTTAGTGGTTTACACGATCCATATTGGTGGGAGAGAGAAGAGTATCAGTATGCGCAGAAGGAGGGGACAAAGGTTTCCTTTTTGTCGCAACCGCCCAGACATTTTCAGGGAAAGGCACTTTATCTGCGGGATATCGAGATTGAAGAAGAAACAGAGGATACATGGTATCTGTATATAGAGATTACACATTGGAGAACCAAGGTGTTTATAGATGGGCAGGAGATAGGACAGGACTGCTCACTTTGTACTGCTCATAAAATTGACTGTGGCAGACTAAGCAAGGGAATTCACTTGCTTGAGGTAGAGGTTGATAATGCGATGCAATATCCATACAGACCGGATGGGCATGGTGTGTCAGATGCGCTTGGAGCTACATGGAATGGTATGGCTGGTGAGCTGGCACTTATGACATCGGATGAATGGAAGGAGAGAGAAGAGGCAAAAAAAACATATGCTCAGGAGCATCCACGCCATGTGGAAGTCAGAGATGGCAGATTCTATGTGGATGGAAAGCCGGAATATTTTAGGGGAACACATTTTGGTGGGGAGTATCCGTTAACGGGCTATCCGGCCACAGATAGAGCATGGTGGGAAGAGAAGCTTGGTGTTATAAAGGCGTGGGGGCTGAATTTCATTCGGTGTCATTCCTATTGTCCGCCGGAAATGGCATTTCAGGTAGCTGATGAGTTAGGAATCTATTTGCAGCCTGAATGTGGTATGTGGAATCATTTTGAAGAAGGGATTCCGATGCTAGAGGTATTGCAGACAGAAACAAGAAGAATTTTGGAGCAGTTTGGTCATCATCCGTCTTTTGTATTGTTTTCACCAACGAATGAGCCGTCTGGTGACTGGTATCAGGTTTTGAGAAAATGGGTAGAAGAGACAAGGGAGTATGATAGGCAGTTAGGATATGAGAACAGGCGAGTTTACACAGCACAGTCTGGTTGGTTTTATGATGTGCCACCTGCGGAAACAGAAGGTACAGATTATCTGTATTTTCATAGGTCTGCTTATGGACCTTTATATGGAGGTACGATTCGTAATTCACAAGGCTGGAAAGGAAAGAATTATTCGCCATCGGTGGAGGGAACGAAGCTTCCGGTTATTTGCCATGAGTTGGGACAATGGTGTGCTTATCCAGATTTTAAGGTGATAAAAAAGTTTACCGGATATTTGCAACCGGGGAATTTTGAGGTGTTTCGTGAAAATTGCAGGGCGAGTGGTCTTTTGAAGTTAAACGAGCAGTTTGTCTTTTGCTCAGGGCGAAATCAGTTAAGAATGTATAAGGAAGATATTGAAGCAAACCTGAGAACACCAGAGCTTTATGGCTTTGAATTGTTGGATTTACATGATTATCTGGGACAGGGAACGGCATTAGTGGGGGTACTGGATGCCTTTTGGCAGGAAAAAGGCTATGTAAAACCAGAGGAATTCAGATGTTTTTGTGATGAGACAGTATTGCTTGCGGCATTTGATGGATATGTGTATACAAATCAGCAGATAATAGAGGTTCCTGTCACTGTATGTCATTTTGGAAAAGAGAATCTGGAGCAAGTAGTTGTTTCATGGAGGCTGTCGGATGATGATAAAATCATTCAGTCAGGAGAGATAACATGTCAACAGATTGTCTGTGGGCAAAATACAGAGCTTGGAAATGTGATGCTTGATTTTGGCAAGTTAAGTGGGAATCAAAATGCTGTATTTACGCTGGAGATAGATGGTGTAACGAGAAACAGCTGGGAGTTGTATGTGTATGAGAAACAGCTAGCAGACAGCAACGACAAGGTAGTATATACACAAGACTGGAGTCGCGCAAAGGATGCTTTGCAGCAGGGAAAGCGAGTTATCTATATGCCACATTTATCAGAGCTTGATTATGAGTGTCCACCGACCACTATGCAGAATGTATTCTGGAATGCGCAGATGGGACCAAAGTGGGGCAGAAGTCTTGGGTTAGTAATTCAGGAAGAGAATCCTCTATTTCAGTGTTTCCCAACGAAAAAAGACGGAGGCTGGCAGTGGGAAGATATTCTTGGAAAGGCAAGAGGCTTCTGCATGAAGGGGCTAGAGCAGATAGAACCGCTTGTGCGAGTAATAGATGACTGGAATCGTAATCTTCCGTTAGCATTAATATGGGAGGCTAGGGTTGAAAATGGTAAGTTATTCGTGGTGTCAGCAGATTTGCAAGGCACATTCGAAGATAGGCCTGTGGCAAATGCATTGCAGACAGCTATACGAAATTATGTAGCTTCGGATGCCTTTGCACCTGTGCAGAGCATCGAGCCGGAAGCGATAGAACGCCATTTGTTCCCGATGAATCGAATGGAAGAATTAACAGAAGCTGTGTATTGTGATGAATCAGCAACTGTAAATGACACAAGAGCACTTATAACAGCCAATCCAGGAGAGTCTGCCTGTATAGAAAAGAAAGAATTCCCGATTACCATAACCGTGAAGCTGAAAAAACCGGTTTTAACAGAGGGAATCTTATATGTCCCGGAGCAGAGAGAACGTTATCGTTATACCTATCCTAAGGATTATGAATTGCAGGTCTGGGATATGGAGGAAAGCAGTTGGAAAGCAGTCGAGATAGAAGGTAGCAAGCAGTTTGGCAATACGACGTTGTCACAGAATGTGCGATGGAAACAGAATCAGATGACAGATGGTATCAGACTGATTATAAAATCTTGCTATGGAAGTCAGGAGCGTGATGAGTGGGAGGAACGCCCAGATGGATATTATGGAGTACATAGGAGACATAAGGCTAGTGTAAAGCTTGGGGGACTTCATGTGCTCTGCGATGAAAAGACAATATCATCAGAGATTCGTTTTTTAGGAAAAACACAAAAAAGCACAACAAAGGAAATAGATGATTAGGAATGGGAGGAAAGGCAATGCGTTTACACAATATACGTAGTGAAGCAACAGGATATACAACATGGGGCTGCATATGGAAGAAAGGCGAATGTCCGGTGGCAGACGGGAAATTGTTAAAAAGAATTGTTTGTCGAAATGAAAAGGGCGTAGAAGTTGCAATGCAGTCAAGGATTACTGCTTTTTGGCAGGATGGTTCAGCAAAATGGACGGGACATACCGCAAATGCAGCCTTGCTAGGACAGGAGATAGAGGTGATTTTGACTGATGGGCAAGAGGATGCTATGACAGGTATTAGCATTCAAGAAAATGGTCAGGAACTGTTTGTGAAGGCAGGAGACTTGGAGATAACCATTACGAAGCAGACAGAATATCTTTTGGATAAGGCGGTTGTAAATGGAAGAACCGTTATGACTGAAGTAAAGTCTGTTTTGGAGCTAGAAGAGCCTGTTATCTATGAGGGAGAGGAAGCAAAGGTTACTAGAAGGTGTACGGGACAGATTGAGAAGATAACCATAGAAGAACAGGGCGCTTTACAGACGATTATAAAATATGAAGGCTGTCATGTGTCCGTACAGGGCGAACATAAGATACCATTTGTTATTCGCATGACAATCGGTATGAATAGCAGTGACATCAGGTTTATGCATACATTCCTTTATGATGGGGATGAGGAAAAGGATTATTTGAAGGGGATTGGCATTCGTTTCAAGACTCCGATAAAGGGTGAGTTGTATAATCGCCATGTGAAGTTTACAGGAGATCATGGAGTCTTTCATGAAGGGCTTGTGCCGTTGATTTCCTGGAGACCACGAGTACCACAGGGTATTTATGATAGGCAGATACAGGGAGAACTGTTGACTCTGACGGGAAATGATAAGGAAATCGTAGATAGGGTGTTGCGGGATACACCATATTGGAGTGAATATAGTCTGTGTCAGGATAGTGTCAGCCATTATGTGATTCGTAAGAAGCTTGCGGCAGATAACTGCTGTTACATTGACTGTCTTCACGGCAATCGTACACAGGGAGGCTGTGCATTTGGAAGTGAGCAGGGAAGTATCATGCTTGGTATTCGTGATTTCTGGGAGAAATATCCGTCAGGCTATGATATTAAGGGTTTAGACAGTGATGAGGCTGAGGCAACCATCTGGTTCTGGTCACCAAAGGCAGAGAGTATGGATTTTCGCCATTATGCCAATAGAGGCTATAACCAGGTGTGTTATGAGGGGTATGATTATAAAGGTGCAACACCACTTGGCATTGCCTGCACGAATGAGTGCATGATTCGTTTTAGTGAGAAAATGATACCAGCGGACGAAGAGGTAGAAAGCTTTTGTAATCAGTTCAACAAGCCGGCACTTTTTGTGGCAACACCGGAGTTTTATCATGAGATGCGTGCTTTTGGCTATTGGTCATTACCGGCAGGGGATACGCCAATGGAGAAATGGCTGGAAGAACAGTTAGAGCGCGCAGCTGATTTTTATCTGAATGAGGTGGAGCAGCGTGGCTGGTATGGAATGTTCAATTATGGTGATTTCATGCACACTTATGACGATAAACGTCACCAGTGGCGTTATGATATAGGTGGATACGCATGGGATAATACTGAGCTAGTACCAACTTTATGGCTCTGGTTGTATTTTATGAGAACGGGAAGAGAGGATATTTTCACACTTGCAGAGAAGCTCTCCAGACATGCATCGGAGGTAGATGTATATCATTTTGGAAAGTATAAGGGACTTGGTTCCAGACATAATGTCCGTCATTGGGGATGTCCCTGTAAAGAGGCCAGAATTGCCATGGCAGCACATCACCGTTTCTTGTATTATCTGACAGGTGATAGGCGACTGGAGGATATCTTTGATGAGTTAAAGGACAATGAGATGAGCTTCCTGAATAAAGATCCATTGGGAGACTTTTACAATAAGGAAGATATGGTTTATCCAAGTCATGCCAGAAGTGGACCGGACTGGTCTTCGTTATGCTCGAACTGGATGACAGAGTGGGAGCGTAAAAACGATACCAGGTATCGTGATAAGATAGTGGTTGGAATTGATGATATTAAGCAGGCGCCATTACAGCTTACATCAGGTCCTGACTTTGAATTCGACCCGGAGACATGTCATTTAAGATATATTGGAGAGCGTACAACGGGAGGCTGTCATTTACAGGTATGTATGGGAGCACCTCAGGTGTGGATGGAGCTTGCAGATATGCTGGAGGATGAGGAATTCAGACGAATGATTGCAGAGCATGGAAGATTCTATTATTTACCAAGAGAGCAACAGATGCAGGAATCTGGTGGCATCATTGGAAACCGAGAGTTTTCATTGCCGTTTATGTCCGCAGCTATGGGGGCTTATGGAGCATGGTACCTGAAGGAGGATTGGCTTGCCAAGAAAACATGGCAGATTTTACTGGAAACCATGATTCGTGACAGCAACCATGAGGGATTTGCGTCTGTTGTTTTACAAAACTGTGGAAATCAGAAGGAGCTGGTAGAGATTCCTTGGATTTCAACCAATTTTGCAGCGCAGTGGTGTCTGAACGTTATTATGGTACTGGATTTTATCAAAGAGGCATTGCCTGCAACGGTGGAAGAGGCAGAGGAACTGACGGCGGGAGGAGACTTGTTCTTTTTTCGGAAGGCATAATAATTGAGAAAGGTGTGTTAGGTTCATTATGAGCGTGAATAGAAATTTGCAAATAAAAGAGATTACAGATGAAAAGGTAGTCATTACATGGGATAAGGAGGATGGCGCAGAGAACTATCGTGTCTATTGGGCAGATGCGGATACGCCAACCATGAACTATCGTTTTATGACAGAGACGTCAGAAAATAGTTATGTATTAAAGAGAGCGACACATGTACCGCA
The DNA here is from genome assembly GCA_017440575.1 of Lachnospiraceae bacterium. Taxonomy (GTDB): domain Bacteria; phylum Bacillota; class Clostridia; order Lachnospirales; family Lachnospiraceae; genus COE1. Next base: position 46,014 of record JAFSGY010000029.1, read on the forward strand.
TTTCCTAAAGGTAACTTCTGTAAAAAATGGAGAGGAGTCTGTTGATAGCGAAGTGTTACAGACTCCTGTAAAAAAGGTATTTCATGAGCAGTTGGAGAAGCTGAATCGAGGACTTGTGGCAATAAAGGCAGCAAATGGTATTTTTGTAAGCTGGCGTCTTTTTTTGGATGAGGTAAAGGGATATAGTAACACAGGACTGACTGGAACAGACTTTTATGTATATCGTAATGGAGAGAAGCTCGCACTGGTAACGGATAGTACGAATTATCTTGATACCGAGGGCTCTGAGCAAGATAGCTATTCGGTAGCAGCAGTTTTGGATGGAACAGAGTTAGAGCCATGCGAAGCGGTCAGAGTATGGGAGAAGGAATACTTGGACATTCCGATTCAAAAGCCAGAAGGAGGTGTTACACCTGCTGGAGAGAAATATGAATATAGTGCTAATGATATGAGTGTAGCAGATGTCGATGGTGATGGTGAATATGAATATATTGTAAAATGGGATCCATCTAACTCCCATGATGTATCCCATAGAGGCTATACCGGCAAGCAGTATCTGGACTGCTATAAGCTGGATGGAACCTTGCTCTGGAGACTTGACATGGGTGTCAATATTCGTTCGGGAGCACATTATACACAGTTTATGGTCTATGATTTTAACGGAGACGGCAAGGCAGAAATGGCGGTAAAAACAGCTCCGAGAACAAAAATGACAATGTATCGGGCTGATGGTTCTGTAAAGAAAGAATATTATATTTCTATGCCACAGTCGGATATTGCAGCGGGTTATTCACATGAGGATAATTATGTGTGTTCCGCAGAGGATTACCGTAATCATCTTACTGAGGTGTTCATGAACTGGCATGAGCACCCGGAGGTAAAAAAAGGACAGTGGTATGCAACACTTGAGGAATGCTTCGGAATGGAAAAACAGTATACATATCCATTAAGTCGTGAGGATGCAGAGAAGCTTGTAGAGCATTTTATCCATGTGTATGCACCATCAAGAAGTACGAAAAATGAGCTTGATAAATTCGAAGGCTTTATTTATGAAGGCCCTGAGTATCTCACTATGTTTGCAGGAGATGGAAGTGAGCTTGAGACGATTCCGTTTAAGATGAATCGAGTAGATGATGGACTGATGTGGGGCGATTATGCTTTTAACCGTATTGAACCTTGTAACCGTGTAGACCGTTTTTTATCAGGTGTAGCATATTTAGATGGAGAGAGACCATATCTGATTATCTGTCGTGGCTATTATACAAGGTCAACAATTGTAGCATATGACTTTTTTGAGAACAAGTTCCATGAGGTATTTACCGTAGATAGTGGATTTGTGCCGATGAAGAATCCGTTTGACAGCAGGGAAGCGCATGACTCTGTAGGAACAGACCCGGTATATGGAATGCTGGCTGGACAAGGCAATCACAGTCTGGCTACGGCAGATGTGGATGGTGATGGCTGTATGGAGATTATCTATGGGGCAGCAGTGATTGACCATGATGGAAGTCTTTTATATAGCAGCTATGGCTACAGGCCGGATGGTGTGTATGCGAAGTTCGGTCATGGAGATGCGATGCATGTAGCAAGAATCAATCCTGACAGACCAGGCTTTGAAATATTTAATGTATTTGAAGGTGGTGCTGCTGTTCCGTATGGTTATGCGTTACGTGATGCTGAGACTGGTGAAGCACTTTTTGGGGAATATGCAACCACAGACCTCGGACGTTGTATGATTGGTAAGATAGATCCAGAAACAAGAGGATTACAGGTCTGGGTAAAGGAGGTCTATGACTGTAATGGTAATAAGCTGAATGTGCCATTACTAGGAACAAACCAGAGTATTCACTATGCGGCAGACTTAACAACACAGATTACAGACGGAGTGGAGTATGTAGGACCGGTACATACGGGTGTCGTAAATGACACAATTCATGGAATTATGCTAACTCCTGAGGATACAATGACCAATAATACAACAAAGGGGAATCCTTGTCTGGTAGCAGATATTTTTGGAGATTTCAGAGAAGAGCTGCTGCTTCGAACAAAGGACAGCAGTGCAATCAGAATCTATATGAATACAGAGATTACGAAGCATAAGCTGTTTACCCTGATGCATGATACACAGTATCGTTGTGGTGTGGCTTGGCAGAACAATTGCTACAATCAGCCGGGGTATACAAAGTTCTATTATGCAAGTGATATGGACTTTAAATATGTATTGCCACAGCTTATCAAGTAGTGTTCATTCAGCTAGTGACAAAATAATCAAATGGTGATAGAATCTTTAAGGTTGTATAAAAATTGTGGGCTGTGATAAAGAAACAGTCCACATATATATAGAAAGAAGTGGAGAAAAAATATGAACGGTTTTGTTGAAGATATCTATCAGAAGCATGGTTTTATCTATCAAATAGGCGAGCGTTTCTATGCATTAGGAGCTGATATTTTTGCAGAGGTAACAGATACCGCAGAAATTGACAATATCGAGCTGCTTCAGAATGCGGTAAAGAAGAATAATGAAAGACAGATTGGAAAATATCTGGACAAGATTATTCGTATTGCAAATGGCTATCGAGTTGATGCCAAGGAGCATTTAAAATTACAGGCAAAGCTTGCTGAGTTTGTAGAAGAACTGGAACAGCATGATGTAGAAGCTTATCAGGCATTGCAGAAGCAAGTCTTTGAATTTGATGAATTATTTACCAGATATTCCAAACATAGTAATGTCAATGCATAGCAGGATGCTGTATTTTCCCATGTTTTTCATGGCTAGACAAATGAGAGCAATTATGCTATGATTACACTCGTGATGTAACAATATTGTAATATTATCACATGCACCCGTAGTCTAATGGATAGAACGTAGGCCTCCGACGCCTTTAATGCAGGTTCGACTCCTGTCGGGTGCATTCTTATTAACTTAACAGATTCCAGAAGGGTTTTGTTTTGCTACGCGGGAGTATGCGCGGTGATGGAATGGAGTATGAAATGGATAAGAAAAAGAAGCACAATTCAAAACAAAAGAATAAGCAGAATGATGTAAAGTCACAAAAGAATATGGCAGAAGTCGTAGAAGAAATTGTGGAAAATGTGAAAGATACAGTAGAGGAAAAAGCAGAGGAAGCTGTAGAAAACGTGGTAAAGACAGCGAAACCGGATAATATATTGAAGAGGTTTATAAACAGAGCCAGAAATACTTCTAAGGAAAGTTATAAGACCTTAGCGCTGGCAGGGTTAAAGGTTGCACTGCCTGCTATTGCATTGATTATTGTAATTGCAACGATTGTTTCACTTGTTCAAGTGAAGAATAAGAAGCAGGAAGAAGAGGCAGCAGCAATGACAGAAGCGGCTACAGAGGCTGTTGTTATGATGCGAGCATTGGAACTGGACGCATATCCTGCAGTAAACGAGATTATTAATTCTTATTATAATGCCATTGCAGCGGGAGATACAGATACTTTAGAGCTTCTTAGAGATTATATTAGTCAAACTGATTTATTACAGCTCAAGATTAAGAGTGAGTTTATAGAGGGCTATTATAATATTAAATGTTTTACTAGAAACAGCATTGAGGAAAATGCTTATTTTGTTTATGTAACATATGAGACTAGGTTTAATGGCTTTGAGACTATGGTTCCTGGTGCTGTGACACATTATGTTTATCAGTTAGAGGATGGTAGCTTAAAGATTGCAGAAGTATACGAAACAGATGATGGTGGTCTTGCAGTATCTAAGGAAAATGATGGAAGTATAAATCAGGCTTTGATGGAATCCTCTTGCCAGGATGATGTTATTGATATTTTTAATAAGGTAGCTGTTGAGTATACGGATATACGTGCTGCTAATGAGGACTTGGCAAGCTTTTTGGATGAGATGAAAAATCAGATTAAGCCAATGATGGGCGAAGAAATTGCTAAGCTGGAAGGCGGTGCGGTACAGAGTGAAGAGCAGGTTGAAGCTACTGTTGTGCTGGAAACAGAAGTTGCAGAGGTTGTAGCTAGCGAAAGTGAACAGCCACAGACACAGATTGTCGATGAAGAGGTTAAAGCGACTACGACTGTAAATGTGAGATCTTCTGATAGTGAGAATGCAGATAAGATTGGACGTTTAGAGGAAGGTAAGGTAGTCAAGAGAATAGAGAATAAGATTAACGGCTGGAGTAAGATTATCTACGAGAACAAGGAAGCCTATGTTAAGAGTGATTATCTGGAACTGGTATCTTCTAATCCGGTAGAGGTGCCGGCTGACAAAGTGCCGGTTGATACATCAGAGAATACTACAACATCAACAACAAAGAAGGAAGGCTCTGTAACAGCGACTACAAATGTTAATGTAAGAAATAAGCCAAGTACATCATCTGATACCATAGGCAAAGCGAATGGTGGTTCTACCTATAAATTGTTGGAAGATCAGGGAGAATGGCTTAAGATTGAATACAAAGGGCAGACTGGATATGTAAAGGCGGAATATTTTAACTAGTTTAATAAAACAAAGAAAAAACCCATGTGACAAAAGTTGCATGGGCTTTTCCAATACAATGGATATAGAAAACATGGATAGAATAGAAATGAAAGGGGTATGGAATATGGTAAAACAAAAGAGAATCGCAATTATGGGAGCAGGCAATATTGCGGGAGTTATGGCAAAAACCATTAAAAAGATGAAGCATGTGAAATGCTATGCGATTGCATCTAGAGATTTAGGCCGTGCAAAGGAATTTGCAAAGAAATATGGAGTGAAGAAGGCTTATGGCTCATATGAAGAAATGGTACAAGATCCTAAGATAGATTTGGTATATATAGCAACACCACATTCTGAGCATTATCAAAACATGAAGCTGTGTATTGAGTGTGGTAAGGCAGTCTTATGTGAAAAGGCATTTACTGCTAATGCAGAACAGGCAGAAGAAATATTCCAACTCGCAAAGGAAAAAGGAGTTTTTGTTACAGAGGCTATATGGACAAGATATATGCCATTTTTATCAACAATTCGTGGAATTGTAAGTTCTGGTATGATTGGAACACCATCCATGCTGACTTGTAACCTGGGTTATCATCTAGTACATGTACCTCGTTTGATGCAGCCTGAGCTTGCAGGAGGAGCATTGCTGGATGTGGGGGTATACACGCTCAATTTTGCAGCAATGCTGTTTGGCGCAGATATTACAAGAGTTACATCCTCCTGTACGATGACTCCGACGGGAGTCGATGCCTCTAATAGTGTTACGATTACATATCGAGATGGTCGTATGGCTGTTTTAAATAGTACTATGCTTGGAATGAGTGACCGTAGAGGTATTATCTATGGAACAAACGGTTATGTGGAGATTGAGAACATCAATAATTTTGAATCCATAACTGTGTATGACAATAGCCGTAAGGTAATCAAGTCTGTCAAGGCACCAAAGCAAATCTCCGGGTATGAGTATGAAGTAATATCCAGTTTGAATGCTATAGACAGAGGGCAGCTGGAATGTTGGGAAATGCCACATGCAGAAACGGTTCGAATCATGAGAATGATGGATGATTTACGAAAAGCATGGGGAATTGTATACCCATTTGAGGTAGAAGCGACAATGGAGAGTGAGTCGGTTGAGGAGACAGAGGTTGCAGAAGTAGTAGAAGAAGCTCTTGTTAGTGTGGTGAATGCTCCAATGGAAGAGATTCCTGCGGCGATTGTGGAAGAGGCGACGGTTGCGGCTTTGGAAGAAATGGAGGAGTATACTCCGTTGTTTGTAGCTGAGGCAGCAAAGGAAAGCGAAGTACAAGAATAAAAAGGATAAAAATGGAGATAATATAGCTATCTGAGAAGAATGGGAGGATAGCTATATGAAAAAGGATGATCGGGAGATTCTCAAAGAGGTACAGAAAAACAGTCAAATGGCGGTAAAAACAATTGATACGATTTCGGAAAAAGTATGTGATGATATCATGCGGTATGAACTGATAAAGGAGAAACGCAAGTATACGGATATCCATAACAGAGCAGAGGAACGTTTGATTCAGGATAAAGCGGAAGAATATCATGGCAGTGCTATAGAGGATATGAGACTAAAAAGTGCAATCAATATAAATACATTTTTGAATTGTAGCAGCAGTAAGCTTGCAGAGTTGATTATTCAGGGAAGTAATCGTGGCATGACTAGTATGTGGAAAGCTATGAATCATTATGAGACAGCAACCGATACATCGTTGGAAATTGCAAGAGAATTAATGGATTTGGAAGAAAAGTGTATAGAGCAGCTGAAACGTTATTTATAGCTGTAAGGAAAGGCATAATTGATACATGATGAGAATCAATAAATATCTGGCGGAATGTGGCGTTTGTTCTCGCAGAGAAGCAGATAAATATATAGAACAGGGTAAGGTTAAGGTCAATCAGAAAATAGCTGTCAGTGGCATGCAGGTCAGTGAACAGGATGTTGTGGAAGTCTTTGGGAAGGTAATTGAGCCGAAAAATCATAAAATAGTGCTGGCTTATTATAAACCGATAGGTGTGACCTGTACAGAAAAGGATGCTCATGCTGATAAGACAATTATTCAGGCGTTGAATTATCCTGTTCGCCTGACTTATGCAGGAAGATTGGATAAGGATTCCGAAGGGTTAATCATTATGACAAACGATGGTGACCTGATTCAGCATATGATGAAGGGAGCCAATGGTCATGAGAAGGAATATACGGTAAAGGTGAATAAGGAAGTTACAGATGAGTTCCTTGAAAAGATGTCACAGGGAGTATATTTAAAAGAATTGGAACAGAAAACACGCCCATGTAATCTGGAAAAGCTTGGTAAATTTACCTTTCGAATCATTCTGACACAGGGATTAAACAGACAAATCCGACGTATGTGTCAGGAATTTGGATATAAGGTAACTTCGTTGCGACGTGACAGGGTTGTGAATATAGAATTAAAAGGTTTGAGAAGTGGTCAATTCCGTGAGCTTCAAGGTGATGAGCTTACGCAATTATATAAATTGTGTGGAATGAAATAATGTAACTATTCAGGTAGGTCGAAGCATTTACTGCTGAGACCGTAAGAGAATGATACAGAAAGCAAAAATCCCATCGCTGAAAGCGATTTTAAATGGATTTTTGCATCGTAATTATGAAGGTACTGAATAATTACGAAATAATTAAGATATGAGGAGATGAAACATGTTACACGAAATAATGCATGCAGTAGAGCATACTTTTGAGGAAAGTATTGTTCTGATTCCCATTTTATTTATTACATATGTAATTATGGAGTGGCTTGAACACAGAGCAAAGGACAAGTCGCTGAATATGATTCGTTTTTCAGGGAAGCTTGGACCTTTGGCAGGTGGTTTGGTTGGTATTATTCCACAATGTGGATTTTCCGGCGCAGCAGCAAGCTTTTATACAGCACATAGTATTACATTAGGTACCTTGATTGCTGTTTTTATGGCTACCTCGGATGAGATGCTTCCGATACTGATTTCAGCAGCGTTAGAGCCAGCTATGATAGCAAAGATACTGATTGTAAAATGTGCAGCGGGCGTGGCTTGCGGTTATCTGGTAGATATTCTTTACAAGAGAAGACCAAAGATTGAACCAAATCATATTCATGATTTCTGTGAACAGGAGCATTGTGAATGTGAAAAAGGAATATTTGGTTCTGCATTAAAGCATACATTAAGCATTTTTGTGCTGATTTTTGTGGTATCTATTGCTGCACATCTACTAGTTCATTATGCAGAGGACCACAATATTATGTTAGCGGATTCTATCTGGAATCATCCTGTTTTTGGACATTTTCTTGCAGGTATTGTGGGATTGATTCCAAACTGCGCGGCATCTGTTCTGCTTACCGAGCTTTATATCACGGGAGTCATTGATATTGGAATTATGATGACAGGATTATTCGTCAATGCGGGAATCGGACTGCTTGTTTTATTCAAGGTGAATCATCACTTGAAAGAGAACCTTTCGATTACAGGTATTTTGTACATATTAGGTGTTTTAGCAGGAATCGTGACAGGATTTATTTTATAAACGGAATAAAGGAAATTGGGGTAAGAAGATGGAGAATAGTAAAGCAATCGCCAGAATGAAGGAATTGGTAGAGACTCTACGAGAAGCTTCAAAGGCTTATTATGCAGAGGACAGAGAAATCATGAGCAACTACGAATATGATAAGCTCTATGATGAATTGGTGGCTCTGGAGGAAGAGACAGGGATGGTGCTTGCAGGAAGTCCGACTATTAGTGTTGGATATGAGGCGGTGGATGAACTGCCAAAAGAAGCGCATGAAAGTCCTATGCTCTCATTAGGGAAGACGAAAGATAGAGAAGAACTTAGAGAATGGCTCAAAGATAAGGAGGGACTTCTTAGCTGGAAGTTGGATGGTCTGACGATTGTACTGACTTATCAAAATGGAGAGCTGTTAAAGGCGGTAACCAGAGGAAATGGTGAGGTTGGTGAGGTTATTACCAACAATGCAAGGGTATTTAAAAATATTCCACTTCGTATCCAATATCAAGGTGAACTGATTCTTCGTGGAGAGGCTGTTATTACCTATTCTGACTTTGAAGAGATTAATAGCCAGATTGAGGATGTGGACTCCAAGTATAAGAATCCACGTAATTTGTGTTCGGGTTCAGTTCGTCAGTTGAATAATGAGATTACGGCAGCCAGAAATGTCAGATTCTATGCATTTTCTTTAGTTAAGGCTGAAGGTGTGGATGTTGAGAATTCCAGAGAAAAGCAGTTCCTGTTTTTAAAACAGCAGGGTTTTGATGTAGTAGATTATGCAAAAGTAGATGCTTCAAATATCGTAGAAGCAATTGCAGATTATGAAAAACGAGTAGAGAATTATAATATTCCCTCTGATGGTCTGGTATTGACCTATGATGATATTGAATACGGACGTTCTTTGGGAAGAACGGCGAAGTTCCCAAGAGATTCTATTGCCTTTAAATGGGCAGACGAGATTCGTGAAACTATTTTAAAGGAAATCGAATGGAGTCCGAGCAGAACAGGTTTAATCAATCCGGTTGCTATTTTCGAGCCTGTAGAATTAGAGGGAACTACAGTCAGCAGGGCATCTGTTCATAATGTCAGCATATTGCGAGCTTTGAAGCTTGGAATTGGTGATACCATTACGGTTTATAAGGCGAATATGATTATTCCACAGATTGCAGAAAATCTGACAGGCAGTGATACGGTAGAGATACCATGTATATGTCCGGTTTGCGGTGGAAATACGCAGATTCAGGCAATTAACGATGTGCAGTCCTTATATTGTATGAATCCAGACTGTGATGCCAAGAAGCTCAAATCATTTTCATTGTTTGTCAGCAGAGATGCGATGAATATTGACGGAATGTCTGAGGCAACCTTGGAAAAGTTCTTAGCCAAGGGCTTTATCCATGAATATCAGGATATGTTTCATTTGGATCGATATTGTGATGAGATTATCGAGATGGAAGGCTTTGGAGAGAAGTCTTATCAGAAGCTCATAACCAGTATTGAACAGGCAAGAAAGGTAACACTTCCTAAGCTGATATTCAGTCTTGGAATTGCGAATATCGGACTTGCTAATGCTAAAGTGATTTGCAGATATTTTAAGAATGATTTGGATGCTATGCGCCATGCGGACGTAGAAGAGCTGAGTCAGATTGATGGAATCGGTGAAGTAATTGCCAAAGCATTTGTAGATTATTTTGCAAAGGAAGAAAACAGTGTGCGTTTCGATCATCTTCTGACAGAGGTGGAAATCGAGCAGGAAGAAATCGATGAAGCAGGGCAGACCTTGGAGGGCAAGGTATTTGTAGTGACAGGAAGTCTGGAGCACTTCGGCAGCAGAAATGAACTCAAAGACCTCATTGAGAAGAAGGGTGGTAAGGTAACAGGAAGTGTTACTTCAAGAACAGACTGTCTGATTAATAATGATATTGCATCGAATTCATCAAAAAATAAAAAAGCAAAAGAATTACAGATACCTATTGTGACAGAAGAAGAGTTTATGACACAGTATCTTGGAATGGAGATATAGGAGGGGTTTTGATATGCCAATTAAAATACAAAGTGATTTACCGGCTAAGGAAGTATTGGAATTTGAAAATATATTTGTTATGGATGAACATAGAGCGATGCATCAGGACATTCGTCCTTTGCAGGTATGTATTCTGAATATCATGCCTGTTAAGCAGGATACTGAATTGCAGCTTTTAAGAGCATTGTCAAATACGCCATTACAGGTAGATGTAACCTTTCTCATGGTAACCAGTCACGTATCTCAGAATACATCTGCAAATCATTTAAATCGTTTCTATACTACATTTGAAGATATTAAGAATAAACGATTTGACGGAATGATTATCACGGGTGCGCCAGTAGAGGATATTACCTTTGAAGAAGTAGATTACTGGGATGAGATTTGTGCTATCATGGATTGGGCAGAGGAGCATGTCACCTCAACGCTTCATATCTGTTGGGGGGCACAGGCCGCGTTCTACCATTATTACGGAATCCAGAAGCGCCAGCTTCCTGAGAAGCTGTTTGGCTTATATTCCCATAAGGTGCAGAATAGAAAGGTTCCGTTAGTACGTGGCTTTGACGATTATTTCCTTGCTCCGCACAGTAGACATACAGAGACTCCGGCAGAAGATATTCATAACTGCGAAGCGGTTACAGTTTTGGCAGAGTCCGATGAAGCAGGCGTATTCTTAGCCTATGCAGAGAATGGCAAGAAGATATTTGTAAACGGACACCCTGAGTATGACAGATTCACTCTTGATAAGGAATATCAGAGAGACTTGGCGAAGGGACTACCAATACATATTCCAAGAAACTATTATCCGAACGATGACCCAAGCAAGAAGCCTGACTTACAGTGGAGATCACATAGTAATAATTTATATACGAATTGGTTGAATTACTACGTTTATCAGGCTACTCCATATGAGTGGTAGAATAGATGCATTACGCCCCGTTTGAGGGGCGTTTCTCGTTAATGACTGGGGTAACTTGATACACGTAGTAAGTGTATCAGGTAGTAGGATACTTTTTTGTTTATAAAAACGGTCTCTTATCTAATACCAGTTTTAATGGTTTTGAGGTTCGGATATATCCGGGCAATGCGTCTTGTAATACTGCAAGGGCGCATATAATAGCAAATAGTGTGTTTAAATCATTCAGAGTTTCTGAGGTTTGCCAATCCATGCTCAGTAATTGGTTAATAAGTCCGTCAGCAATGCTTTTGAGAATTGTTTGTGTTTCCTGAAAACGGGTTCCTGCACGTCGCTGTACTCTTGCTAACAGATAGGAAAAGTCAATATCTGCCCATCCTACCTCTTTGGAAAAGTCTATGCATGCGCCTTCTTCATATGCTTTGATGCAGGTATCTAATAATGCCTGTGGATTAGGTAATGCACGTTTGGCATATTCATAGTTAAATACATAGTGAAAAGTGCTGGCTAAATAGTGGAAGAATGGCGCGCCATTTAAAGCTCCTTTTTTCCATAAGCCGGTCTCAGAAGCATTATTTTCTTCTAACCATTCAAAATAGTAGTCCTCCCATTCATCAGAGGCAGATTCTGTTAAAATCATAGAAGCATAGATTCCTGCACCTAAGTGTGCGCCTAACCATGGATTATTTGCCCAATCAATAGCATCCATAAAGGCAAATAATTCTTCTTTTTTTCTATATTGCTTGAAGTCATTTGCCTGATATAATGGCTTAGCATCCAAAAGGTTCAAAGCTCCTGCTAAGAATGCGGTTGTATGTGTTTCAAAGTTTCCGGCACTTACAAATAGTCCGCTTTCAGGATTCTGAAAGCCTTGAAGAACTTGGATAAAAGCTTCTTTTTCAGTTGCAGAATCAGGTAATTCGCCGATAGAATACAGAATGTTCACAGCATTTGCACAACCATATGGAGTAACTCCTAAATCACGGCTGTTTTTCTCATCCTGCGTAATCCAGCGGGAATATTCGCCAATATTTCCAATGTGATGTTTTTCTATGATCTTCTGTACATTTTTTATGAATTCTCTTAAGTCATGCATTCAGACATTCTCCTTTTGACATTTTATAATTGAAATAAGTGTTGCATGCAATTACAAATTAATTTCGTATAAGAGTTATTTTGGAATTTTTCCGGGGTATGGCCGGGCGTAAGGAAAATAATTTGTCCTTTTTTGTAGTTTTTGTGCCATCCGGCCGGATATTCCTGACCACGATAATGATAGGTTAGAAAAATATCTTTTTCATCGTCGACTAGTGTAAATTGATAGGGTTCTTCAACGATTGCAAAATCGGAACATCCTTGTGTTAGCGCATGTTTTTTTACAGAAAAGAGTATTTCTTCCTGCTGTGGGTGAGTAAGGAACCGTCCCCCGAGCATTTTCTCTAATGAGTCTTGTAGCTGTAGGCTGATGCCATTATGTAAAACCAATAAAGCACCGCCTTGTTCTATGTATTGGAGTAAGGCACAGGTGGAGGAAGCCGGTATAGGATTGTTCCAATCATCCCAATAAGAAATTAATCCATCATAAGCGGAGGCGTTGCATAAGTCTAAAATATTATCGGTAAAAGTAAACTCGATATCGGGCATAATACCTTTTAAGTAGTCATCCACTCCTGTAAGTGGATGGTACATTGCATTATCGTACATACCGAAAACAAGTATTTTTTTCATGCTTTATTCCCCTTTCATTACCAAGGCAGTCTTTCGCCACGGTAATCTATGAATAGTGGTCTTTCTTCTGTTGGTAAGTCTGTGTCTAAAACAGTATGTAGAATAGCGCTTGCTGATTCTTCGGGAGTTAGAGAAGCAGTTGTATCGAGATGACCTCTCATGTAGGTTGCGACATGTCCCGGATGCATGGCGATTAATTTTCCACCTTGCTTTTTTATGTTGTTATAAACAAGAGTGGATTGCATGTTGTTGGCGGTCTTTGATATACAATAGCCAAACCAGCCCTCACGCTGACAATCTGCAATACTTCCTGCTTCGGAAGAGATATTTATAATCGTTTTTAATTCACTTTTTAATACATGGTTTACAAGTGCGTTGGTAACACGAAGAGCACCTAGGGCATTTACATTAATGACCTGTAACATTTCATCAAAATCTAAATCATCGCCTAATGTTTTATCCATATCTCCTAAGGTACCAGCGCTGTTAATGAGCAAATCAAGATGAGGAATGCAGGTGCACACTTTTTCTTTCATGGACTGTACACTTTCGTCCTTAGCTATATCAAGCTCGATAATCTTAAGATTCTGACTATAGGTATTCAGTAGTTCATCAATTTGTTTCTCAGCCGGGTTCAGTCTGCATGCAACAACATAATAGCCTCTTTGCAGCAGACTTTTAACAAGAGCCGGTCCTAAACCATGGTCGGTACCTGTAACAAGTGCGTAGTACATAAAATCCACCTCCAAAATAACATCTTCTTTACAAATTATAGTGCTTCAAGTAAACTTTAAGTCAAGATAAATTTGTGAGTGACAGGAGAATCAACATGAGTAATTATTCTATAAGTGAAGTATCAAAAAAGACAGGATTATCACATTCCGCACTTAGATATTATGAAGAAATTGGATTGCTTACGAATGTAGAGCATGAGGGTAATAAACGTATTTATACGGATGAACATTTGCGACGTATTGATGGAATACTTTGCTTTAAAAGGACAAATTTACCCATTAACAAAATTTTGGAATTCTATAGCTATGAGGAAAATCTGGAGCAGAATATTGAGGATATCATTCATTTGGTAGAGAATCATGAACAATCGATTATACAGGAGATTGATACGCTTCATCATTATTTAGAGCATATAAGTGATAAGGTAAAGTATTATAAAATGGTAAAAGAAGCCTTACAGCAGGAACAGTCGATACCAGAGTGGGATGAAGTTTTTGGGGAGAAATAAGGAAAAGGATTGGTAAAATGAAAACAATCGCAATTGTTGATGATGATGTTTATATTGGAAATATGCTAGAAGAGATTCTTTGCAATAATGGCTATGCTGTGCTGCGAGCATATTCAGGAACAGAAGCACTCTATCTTTTGGCACAGAATACTCCGAATTTGGTAATTCTTGACCTTATGCTTCCGGGATTGTCCGGTGAGGAAGTATTGTCTCATATTGAGAATATCCCGGTGATTGTATTGAGTGCAAAAGTGGATGTGCAGGATAAAGTGAAGCTTCTGCTTGGTGGTGCAGCTGATTATGTGACAAAGCCATTTGATATGAATGAACTTTTGGCACGTGTGATGGTGCAACTTAGGAAGGCTGAGTCAAAAAGTACATGGGATGTAATAGAAGTAGAGGAACTAAGTTTAAATACCGTTTCGCATGAAGTAAGCGTGAATGCTGTGCAGGTGCATTTGACGAAGACAGAATATGCTATTTTAAAATTGCTCATGCAAAATGCAAGACAGGTTGTTGCCAAGACAGTCATTCTCGACCGCATTAGTGAGGATACACCGGATTGTACGGAAAGTTCTCTGAAACAGCATATTAGTAATCTGCGTAAGAAGCTGCGTGAGGCAGGTGGGAAAGACTATATTGAGGCTGTATGGGGCATTGGCTTTAAACTGGCTGAATAATCTTGACTATTTCTTTACTCTTTTCTTGACCGTTATCTTTACTCTTTTCAGATAAAATACGGTTATTGAGGAAAAGGAGGTATTTTATATGGAATACATTTTGACTACAAATGCTTTGACAAAACAATATAAACAGTTTAAAGCGCTGAATGGTCTTTCTATGCATGTTCCGAAAGGAGCAATTTATGGATTTGTTGGCAAGAACGGAGCGGGAAAAACGACATTAATTCGTTTAATTTGCGGATTACAGGAACCAACATCAGGAAGCTATACCTTATATGGTGTGGAACATTCTGAAAAAAACATTGTAAAATCCCGGCGTCGTATGGGTGCAGTTGTGGAAACACCAGCTATCTATCTGGATATGACAGCAGAGGAGAATCTGAGGGAGCAGTATCGAATTCTTGGCATTCCTTCCTTTGATGGAATTCAAGAGCTATTGAGGTTGGTTGGACTGGAAAATACAGGAAAGAAAAAAGCAAAAAACTTTTCATTAGGCATGAAACAACGTCTGGGGATTGCCATTGCTTTGGCAGGGGATCCGGATTTTCTGGTGTTAGATGAGCCAATCAATGGTCTGGATCCACAAGGGATTATTGAGATTCGGGAATTGATTTTGAAATTAAATCGGGAACAGCAGATTACAGTCCTGATTTCCAGTCATATTCTGGATGAATTGAGTCGACTTGCTACGCACTATGGGATTATTGATGAGGGACATATGATGAAGGAATTAAGTGCGGATGAGTTGGAGGTGGCTTGCCGTAAATGTATCAGGGTAGAGGTTTCAGATACAAAAGCTCTGATTCGTGTTCTTGACAGGATGAATGTGGATTATAAAGTACTGTCTGATACAAAGGCAGATGTGTTTGCTAAGTTACATATAACGCAACTGACACTTGCCCTTGCACAAGAGGGATGTGAAATTATTTCTGTACAAGAAAGAGATGAAAGTCTGGAAAGCTATTACATCTCCTTGGTAGGGGGTGGCGAGAATGTATAAATTACTCCGGGCAGATTTTTATAGGATGTATCATAATAAGAGAATTTGGTTATGTATAGCTTCTATGATAGGGGTTGCCATTTTCTTTAGTATCACGCAATATACTGCTATGGATTATAGTGTACCTTTGAGCCGTGTGATTTTTTTGCCTTTGACTTTTTATGGGATTGCGATAGCAGCGTTAATTAGTTTTTATATTGGAGAAGATTTTGGTGATGGAGTCATTCGCAATAAAGTAGTTGCTGGAAGAGGTCGCTGTTCGATTTATGTATCGAACCTGATTTGTGGATTATCAGCATGCTTGCTAGTATATGTTTTAACAACTGTGGTAACTGTTGCAATGGGCATTAATTATTTTGAAAAGGATGTTACGTTTGTAGAATTTGGTACTTTTTTTGCATTGGGACTATTCACGAGTCTGGTATTTGGAAGTATTTATGGTATGCTTTCGCTGCTAATTGGTAATAAATCAACTTCTATAATGGTCTGTATGTGTCTGGCTTTTGGTATGTTGTGTTTGTGTCTTCATACCAATCAGATTTTAGTGCAACAGCAATACAAAGATGGGATTCTGAATTTGCATTATGTCAGTGGTGCAAAGAGAGTCATGTATGAGTTTTTGCATGATATAAATCCTTTTGGACAGATTGCGCAGTTATCTTCTATGACGTGTTTGAATTGGAAGCGCTGGGTTGGTCTTGATATTTTATGGATTGTGGTTGCAGTAGGTTTGGGAAATGTATTGTTTCAGCGGAAAAATATTAGGTAGGTGATTTTGTGGAAGGTTTGCTAGTGGCTGTTATCGGTATTTTGCTAGCGGTAATTATTGTATTATGGATAAAAATTTATCTGCTGCAAAAAGGTGCGCAGGAAATATGCGATGCTTTTGTTGAGCGGCTTGCAACAGATACCAATACACTGATAGATATTTCGACGCGTGATAAGTACATGCTGAAACTGGCAGACGTAATCAATGAGCAGCTTCGTCTGCTTCGGAAGCAGCGGCATAAGTATCTGAATGGAGACAGGGAGTTAAAAGAAGCAGTTACGAATATTTCACATGATTTACGGACACCTCTTACAGCCATCTGTGGTTATATGGATTTGCTGGAAAGTGAAGAAAAGTCAGAAACGGTTACAAGGTATCTTTCACTGATTTCAAATCGTACGGAAGCTTTGAAGCAGCTGACAGAAGAACTGTTTCGCTATTCTGTTATTTTATCTACACAAGAAGAAATGGACATGGAAATGGTTCATGTAAATGGTGTTTTGGAAGAAAGCATTGCAAGTTTTTATGGAGTTTTAAAAGGGCGGGGAATAACGCCGGTAATACGTCTTACTGAGAAACGAATCGAGAGACAGTTGAACAAGGAGGCACTTTCCAGAGTTTTCAGTAATATATTAAACAATGCATTGAAATACAGTGATGGAGATTTGGAGATTATATTACAAGCTGACGGTACTGTCATTTTTTCTAATTCGGCAAGGAACTTAAATGAGGTACAGGTTGGAAAATTGTTTGACCGTTTCTTTACTGTAGAAGCGGCAAGGAATTCGAATGGATTGGGATTATCCATTGCAAAGACACTGGTTGAGCATATGGGAGGAAGGGTTACAGCGCAGTTATTGGAACAAAGGTTGAGTATTATGATTGAATTTATTGAAGTTAATTAACAGTTGATGCTTTTCTGATGTTGTAGGTGCGCTGAAAAAATTATTCTACTCATGGAATATTTCCCCATTCTTGTCCATATACTATATTAGCAATTGGTTTTAAATACCAATGAATTATAAAGTATAAGGAGATTATATAGAATGGCAAGAGGTGCGAAGAAGTCATTGCAGGAGAAGATTACACAGAAAGAAGAATTAATTGAATCATTATCTGTTCGTATTAAAAAGGAGCGTGAAGAGTTAAATGAACTCTTGGAGCAGCAGAGAAATGAAGAGCTAAATGAACTTCGTCTGGTAATGCAGAAGACCGGAATGGAGATTGCAGATATTATTCAAATTGCACAAACCAGAATGGCAGAGGCGTAATTTGGTTTAAAACGAACACAAAATTGTAAAAAATAGCCATAAAAAAAGTCCAAACTCGTTGCGTACATAGCCCAAAATGGGTATAATGGTAAGCAATGATTGGACTTTTTTTAGTAGGAGGCTTTAGGCTATGATTAATATTAAAGAATTATACCGCAACTATAAGGACTATGCGGATAAAGAAGTAACAATAGGTGGATGGCTTAGAAGTAAGAGAGATTCTAAGACATTTGGATTCTTAGTAGTAAATGACGGTACTTTTTTTGAGCCGGTTCAGGTAGTATATAGTGATGCATTAAATAATTTCGCTGATATCAATAAGTTAAATGGTGGTGCAGCAGTCATCGTTACAGGTGTTGTAACCTTAACACCTGAAGCGAAGCAGCCATTTGAGATCCAGGCTACCGAAGTATTGATTGAAGGTGATTCTACACCGGATTATCCATTGCAGAAGAAACGTCACAGCTTTGAGTATCTGAGAACGATTTCACATCTTCGCCCTCGTACCAATACTTTCCAGGCTGTATTCCGTGTACGTTCTCTTTGCGCTTATGCGATTCATAAGTTCTTCCAGGAGAGAGATTTCGTATATGTACACACTCCATTGATTACAGGAAGTGACTGTGAAGGTGCTGGCGAAATGTTCCAGGTTACCACTATGGATTTAGCGAATATTCCTATGACAGACGATGGCAAGGTAGATTTCAGCAAGGACTTTTTCAATAAGCCAACAAACCTTACGGTTAGTGGACAGCTTAATGGTGAGACCTATGCGATGGCATTCAAGAATATTTATACCTTTGGACCAACCTTTAGAGCTGAGAATTCCAATACAACAAGACATGCAGCTGAGTTCTGGATGATTGAGCCGGAAATCGCATTTGCTGATCTTAAGGATGATATGATGCTTGCAGAGAGCATGTTAAAATATGTGATTAACTATGTGTTAGAGAATGCACCGGAAGAGATGGCATTCTTCAATCAGTTTGTAGACAAGGGACTTATCGAGAGATTACAGCACGTTGCGAACTCAGAATTCGGTCATATTACTTATACCGATGCAATTGCTGAGCTTGAGAAGCACAATGATGAGTTCGAATATAAGGTATCATGGGGCTGTGATTTGCAGACAGAGCATGAAAGATATTTAACAGAGAAGCTCTTTGGACGTCCTGTATTCGTAACAGATTATCCAAAGGAGATTAAGGCATTCTATATGAAGCTTAACGAGGATGGTAAGACTGTTGCCGCTATGGATTGTCTTGTTCCTGGAATCGGTGAGATTATCGGTGGTAGCCAGAGAGAGGATAAGCTTGACATCTTAGAGAAGAGAATGGCAGAGTGCAACTTAAATCCTGAAGATTACGATTTCTATCTTGATTTAAGAAGATATGGTAGTGCAAGACATGCTGGCTTTGGTCTTGGATTTGAGCGTTGTGTAATGTACTTAACAGGTATGGGCAACATCCGTGACGTTATTCCATTCCCAAGAACAGTAAATAACTGTGAATTATAAGGTTTAGCAATAAACGGGCAATTCAGTGATGAATGCCCGTTTGTTTATTTGTATGCAAAAGTGTTGTATTTAGGATTTTACATTCAGCTTCCGATAAGAGGAAGGTGTCATTTGCGTGTGTTTCTTGAGGTAGCGGCAGCAGGAGGAAAAGAGAGTTAAAATAATATAAATAGACCTAAAAATAGAAATAATTTCGTGAAAATTATTTCTATTTTTTATGTTGACACAACGTTATCTGACTTGTAATATGAAAAAGGAGATGGAAATGTAAAATCTTCCAGTCCCGATAAAATACTAAGGAGGCACTATATGAACAAATTAATGAACAAGTTTGTCGCTGGTGGATTAAGCCTTGCAATGGTACTTGGTTTATCCGTATATGCTCCGGCAAGCACAGTAGAAGCAGCAGATATGTCAGGAAAACTCGTAGTAATCCATACTAACGATATGCATGGACACTTCGAGAAGGATGCAGAGAGTGGATGTCTTGGAATGTCTTCCGTAGCGGCATTAAAGGGATATTATGAGAAGCTTGGTGCAAATGTATTATTGTTAGATGCAGGTGACTTTTCACAGGGTACTAATCTTGTAAATTATTACAGGGGATTGAATTCTATTTATTTTATGAATGCAGCAGGATACGATGCGGTTTCTCTTGGAAACCATGAATTCGACTTTGGTCTGGATTCCTTAAAGGCTATGGCAGAGGCAGCAGATTTCCCAATTCTGGATGCTAACGTAATTAGTAAAGAAACGGGATTGCCATATCTTGATGATAATGAGATTTTTAATTTTGGTGATATGAAGGTTGGTGTATTCGGACTTGATACGTCGGAAACACAGACTAAGTCAAGCCCTAAGAATGTAAAGGATGTTACCTTCCTTGATGGTGCTGAGTTATATGCATGTGCACAGGCACAGGTCGACTTCTTAGAGGAGCAGGATTGTGATTATATTATCTGTATCGGACATTTAGGACAGGATGCAGAGAGTGAAGGAAAGCGTTCTTTCGATGTACTGAATGCTGTTAATGGTATTGACTTATTTGTAGATGGACATAGTCATACAAAGTTATCAGAAGGTATGGATTACAATAAGACAAAAATTGTAAGCACAGGTGAGTATTTAAGTAATATCGGTGTTGCTATATATGATGGTAAAAAGACAGAGGCTACTCTTGTAAATGACTTATATCATGTTGGTGGTTGCCCTTCTATGGATGAATTCGTTGCAAGCTTTGATAAAGTAGTAGATGAAGCCTATGCAGGTACTTTTGCTACAACTTTAAATCAGCTGAATGGACAACGTAGTCCTGGTGTCCGTACGCAGGAAACAAACCTCGGTGATTTCTCCGCAGATGCGTATAAGTATACAGCAGAAACCTATGTGGCTGAAAATGGACTTGATATGGTAATTGATGGTGCAGTTCAGAATGGTGGAGGTATCAGAGCTACTATCGAAGCTGGTGATATTTCTATGGATACACTTTATAAAGTATTCCCATATGGCAATACTATTTCTATCGTAACCTTGACTGGTGCAGAGCTCTTAGAGGCGTTAGAGGCTTCTTGCTCCGCTTGCCCGGATGCACTTGGTGGATTCCCACAGGTTTCCGGTATTAAGTTCACAGTTGATACAACTGTTCCATATGCAGAAGGTCCGCAGTATCCGGATTCAACCTATTATTCACCTGCAAATCCAGGAAGCCGTGTAACAATCGAAACAGTAGGCGGTAAGGCATTTGATATGAATGCAACCTATAACATTGCTGTAAATAACTTTATGGCAGACGGTGGAGATACATACTATGTATTTACTAAGGCTTCTCAGATAATTGATACAGGAGTAGTAGATGCAGAAGGTCTTATCTCTTACGTAAATTCCTTAAATGGAATTATTGGTGAAGAATATGCAGCACCAAAGGGAAATATTACAATTAAATAATATGACTTTATCAGGACATCCGAAAGGGTGTCCTTTTCCATTAAATTCAAGTTTAGTGTGGAGTGTGTGCCGCCCAAGCCAGCCACCATGCTGCTCATATCGGGACGCTTATTTGGTATTTTCTAAATGGAGCGTTCGGCATCTTTGATTAGTCTTGTCCTGCGCAAACTCGCCCTGCTAACGCAGTGCTCAAACAAGACTCCGGA